>CAYULV010000098.1:0-13254 GCA_964445655.1 uncultured Granulosicoccaceae bacterium
CTGTGATGATATGTATCGATAAACCAGCGAAGAACTCGGCGCGTCGTTACACGAAGTATTTCAAAATCACTGATCGGCAGCGTCGCCAGGGCGCCTCGCTTATTGAATAACACCCCGTCGTCGCGACTATCAAGTAAATCAAAAAGCTCACTCCGCAGTGCAAGCACGTCATCAGGTGGCGAGACAAGGTCTACTATCTTGCGTCTTGCGCTCACAGCCTGATCCGATTGAGAGTTAACAACGCGGCCAAGGGGGTTGTTCACATGACTGCTTGCCAGACGGTACCAAATGCTTTGCCTAGCATCGACATGAAATGCGTAACGTAAATCGACAAGACTGACATGTCTTGGCAGGTATCCCAAGGCATGGCTTCCGTTGCCACAAGGCGGATCGGGGCTATCACCGAAGAACGGAGACACGCGACCTGAATCGTCAGGCGATACTAGATAGGCATCAGTATCCGGACAAGGTAGATGCCCTGGCCCTGAACCTGATGCCCCATATAAATCACTGTATGTACTCGTATAATGAAGTAGTGACTGTTTCGCTGCGCTCAGAGACTGCAGACGTGACAAGCCCTGATTCAGGCTCGAAGCGGAATTCAATTTGCTTTGCTGAAGACCAAGAGCTGCCCCCACGCTCAACAGCACCATCAGCATCATGACGATGGCAAAACCATTCTCTTTCATCTACTTGCTGCCTCGCCGAGCTAACTTGAATAATTTTCCATCAGGAGCCCGTATTGCAATATGACGCTTGCCCATTCGCTCCAACGTTACTGTTGTGAGTGGCTGGCCTGCAAGTTGAGAGCAGTTGAATTTTTGTGGAGTGTTCAGATGCAAAGACAGCTTCTCACATGGCTTACCATTGACAAAAAGCGTCAGAAATTCTGATGCCTCGATGAATCCATTGACGACAAAAGCAGGATGTTGATCAGTTGTTTTTTTCAGCAATTTACGCGGTGACTGAGTAGCTATCGATACGGAAGCCGATTTATCCACGGCACCAGTTTCGTTACCGCTCTCTGGCGTGACAGTGCCCGAACCCTTACCCTCATTCTCCATAGCCTGACGCTCTTGCTCGGAAAAGAACAATCGCCTATCTCCCAAAGAGGACTCGTTTGCACTACTTATTCTCAACGTAATCAACACAATTAACAGTGCAATACCGACAGTTCTCATGACAATGCATCCCAAACATATACGTCATAAAAACACGTAACAGACAAACCTTCAGGCATTTTCTTTCGATGTATCGCGCACCCTCGCAATAGATGAGGCCAGACCGATGCAGCTGTATCCAGACGCTTGATCACCGCCAACAACGAATCAGCATGCCGCAAGTCAAGATGTATGGCGGTACGCAAATAGTCAGGATAATGAAAGCGCCCTTGACTATCGCTCATAACGTAACGCAGCCCCATCACTTCCGGAGTTTTTCCGACAGCGTTCAGGGATTCGATAAGATTCAACCGAACAGCATCCATCCCTGCTTCTATGGCATTGAGATTTTCTATCGCATCAGGCATTTGCAACTGAATCAACGCACGCTCCAGTTGCTGATGCTCTCGTTGTTTCGTTCTCAACTCAGAATCTGCGAACGTACGCCGTCGTTCATTGACCATCAGGATGAGAATCGAGGCCACTATCGCAATCAAAGGTAGCGCAAGCCGAATAAGCTGAGCGACTTTCATGACGACCAATGAAGGATTTGCAATGAAAAACGCAAGTCTGAACCATCAACGTCACTTGATACAGCATGCTCCAATGGCGAAGTCACAACCTCGACGGATGCGACAAATGGAGAGGTTTCCAGTGAACTCACAAATTTGTTAAAAACAGCTTGTCTATCGCGCAATGTCACCGCTCGCACCGACCCTTCGATACCGATCTGGGCGCCAATAATTGTTCGCGATATCTCTGTGCCATCGAGAGACTGCTTCAACACACGACCAATACCGTTTGGAACAGGCGCATTCTCGAGCGATGCGACGTCAATCCATTGCAACGCCTCTTCATTGTCGATCATCAGCCATTCAAGATGATCAAGCATGATTTTCGGGTGACGGGTGACAGTGTCAGCTATCAACGTGAGCACCTCTGCCGCATCAAGCGTCTCAATATGATCAAACTGCTTTAGCCGTTCAATCAACTCGGCTGCTTGTACCGGGGATTGGTGAATGGCCGTCGCCGACTGTCGCGCCAGAGATATTTCGCTAGAAAGAGATATTTTCCGGGCTTCAACGCTGCGCAGATAATTAACAGAGGAGAAACCATGTACGGTAGTAAAAACAACCGTGATAGAAGCGATACCCGCGCTTAAGCAGGTAGCCAGGTAGAATCTTTTTCGCCTAGTGCGCAACTTTCGTTTCGATTCAGATATATCCAACTGACCATTTAAAATATGATTCAACTGGCGATGGGACATTTTATTGCGTATTCGCCTCCGTTGACGTCTGAATAGTTCGAAATACCACTGAGCAGCCGTTATCGATGCCTCATGATAAACAGGCCTGGCCGATTGCCTTTTTAGTAGATCGAGGCGGCCAGGATCAGCTCCAACGTAAACAATGTCGCAATCTGGTGAAATAGTGATAGACGCCGGACCATCCAAGTACTCCAACGATTCGGCCAGCGCCTTCTGAGAGAGGCCCTCGTCAACGTTATTGCATTGTCGTGCATATACCATACAACCCTGTTGACACAACACATGGCGGCTTAAATGATCATCATCAACAACGATAAACGCTTGCTTGGCGCCTTTGCAGTAGTTCAGTAAAAGCAATCGCAGTGTACTGACAACCCAATTGAAGACCACCCCCTGCTCTTGAACCTTTCGCAACCATAATTGACATTGTTGGTTGAGTGACTCATGTATTAGATCAACACTATTCGGCATTCTAAGAATATTTCTTTGCAATTGAATGTTAGTCATGCAGTTAACTTCGTCCAAAGAACTATCTAAAATCAGACTCACAGTTTTATGTTCGAAATACTCCATAACTGTCATGCGATCAAATGGAAGCAAATCGGAACCAGTAGCATCCTCGCTATGAGGAATGATTCGCTGTTCAACTACTTGACCATCTTGCCACCGGCACCAGATCGCGCGCTCGTCCTGTAACAGCACGATTGCTTCATTCTTGCCAGCCTTCTCTTTGCCTGCTCTCATTGAACCACCACTTCGATAGCCCTTTGATAAACGGGAGACAAAACCGAGACGACAATCCACAACAGCAAAAAACCTACAACACACAACATGACCGGCCCCATGAGCCTCTCTATGCGTTCAATACGATGATTCGTATACCTGTACAACTGGTTACTACAGCGCAATAAGGCAACGTCCAGACTGCCAGAAGATTCACCCACAGCGATCAAACGTCTGAAAAGGACAGGTATGAGTGGATCATTCTCAAACGCTTTGATCAGAGTCGCCCCCTGACTCACGGCATGCCGTGCTTTTACATAATGGGTGTGCAGGATCTGGTTGGCAATCGAGTACTCACCGTGCGTCATAGCATCAATCAACGGTACGCCAGCCGCATATAGTTTGCCGACTAATTGACAATAACGAGAAACCCACAATGCAATGAGCATTTCTCCAACTACAGGGATGTGAAGGATCAGTGCATCATAGATGCGTCGACCACGCCGCGTAGCAAACACGATCAATACGGAGAGACCTACTACCAATCCAAAAGCCAGACCGCCTTGCCAAGTAAGACCTACCAGCGACCGACTCAACACCAAAGCCGATTTTGTATGCCAGCTTATCAACGCCGCTTCATCCAAAACCAGATAATCCGCGAGACTAGGCACAACAGATGTAAAAAGAAATAAAACGACCAACAACAGCACCAGTACCGCAAAAATTGGGTAAGCAAGAGCTGCAGCCAAACGGTTACGCAACTCTGCCTGCCATTTAAGTAATGATTCAACCTCATGTATCGCATCGGCTAGCTTACCTGCAGCCTCCCCCGCCGACACGATTGACAATATTGAAGCATTGAACACATTTGGCCAACGCCTTAATGCCGCTGAAAGGCTCTTGCCATTTCGCACATCAATAACAACTTCAAACCACACTTTACGCATGCTACGTTGAGTTTCCAACACTTGCACATCAGCAAGTGCCTCGTCAACCGGAAGCCCGGCATCAAGTAAATGAGCAAAATGGAAGAACGCAATTGCAAGATGCGCATCACTGCATATCGACTTGAAACGAATCACTGATCAGAAACCTCTCGACCTAAAACACGATTAATTTCTGCTTGGGAAGTAAGGCCTGAGCGTAACAAGGAACTCGCTGCATCACGCAAACTCGAAAACCCTTCACGCTGAGCGCATTCAATCAACTCCAGGGTCGAACAATGCGCCTTGATGCGCTTTCGGATGGAATTGGTAAAAACAAAAACCTCAACGATAGCCTGCCGTCCGAAATACCCCGTTCCCTGACAAACGTTGCAATTAACACTATCAGCGTAATCCTGCTTCTCAATGAGATCTTGGGTACAACAAAACTCGCAACGCTTGCGCAGCAAACGTTGCGCTATAATACCTCGCACCGTTGACGACAGAACCTCAGCTGAGATGCCAAGCTCTCGCAACCGATCGATTGTTGAGAGAGTATCTGCTGCATGCACTGTAGTCAGCACTTGATGCCCCGTCATTGCGGCTCTAAACGCCATCGCGGCGCTGTCAGCGTCTCGCATTTCTCCGATCAGCAATACGTCAGGGTCTTGTCGTAACAAGGCGCGTACACCACTCGCAAAGCCCAACCCATGATCGCTATCTACATTCGATTGACGAATTCCTGACATTCGAATCTCGACAGGATCCTCAAGGCTCATGACATTAAGCATGGCGATATCACGCTCAGCAAGAAGGCTGAACAAGGTACTGCTCTTGCCCGAGCCTGTCGGACCACAGACGATCAGCATCCCACTTGGCTGCTGCACCAGAGAACGTAGCTGCGCCGCCGTTGCATCAGGTAAGGCAAGCTCGCTCAATGTTCGATGTCGCTGCTGCTGATCGAGCAGCCGCATGACTATGTTCTCACCTTGGCAAGTCGGGAAAGTGGAGACTCGGCATTCGACGAAAACACCATTGATCAATCGTCTGAATTGCCCATCCTGCGGACGACGGCTTTCAGCAATATCAAGATCGCTGATGATCTTGACCCGAACCGTCAAAGCATCGAGCATGCTGATCGGCAAGCTACCCAAGATGGATATAACGCCATCGATTCTGAGCCTTAACTCGATCACATCATTGTTAGCAGAGATATGAATATCGGAAGCTCGAGCTTCAATACTACGGCTAAGCAGTGCGTCCACAAGAACCGGTATGGCTACAGGGTTCTCGCCGCCCTGCCAACATTTCTCGATCAGTGCAAACACATCATGCTGATGAAGATAACAATTCTCGATGCTGGGGCCGATCAATGTTGGATCAGCCTTGACCCAGCTTATCGTTAATGACTTGTCTACGCAGCGGCACAAGGAATCCCTGACCGGCAGAGAAGGCTTTGCCCGGTGCGCTAATATCAACTCTGATGTAGCCGTATTGAGAGCTACAGGCAATACCTGAAGACGTTTGGCAATATCTTCAGGTAGCTGTTCCAGCGCTAACCGACTCGGGATGAATTCATCAAGGTTTATGTATGCCGGCATATCCATCAGAATGCTTTTAACCTTTGCAGAGATGGCATGACTGTTGGACGAAGCACAATCATCAATTCGGTTTGCGAGCGATTCTTCTGCACACTGGCGAACAGTTTTCCGATCACGGGCACTCGCCCAAGACCTGGCAAACGCGATATGTTCTCTCCGGTCGATTCCTGCATGAGTCCACCGATGATCGCCACATCGCCACTATGTACCCGAAGCATCGATTCCATTTCACGCACTTGTATTTCTGGCACACTGTTACGGACATCAGCGACAGCTAATTCAGGATTAGGATCGTCGACAAAGCCAAGAATGCGTGACATCGAAGGTCGAACGTTCAGCATGACATATCCATCACTACTGATCTGAGGGGTAACGTTCATGACAAGACCTACCGGTACGGTATGAATTTCAGTTTCCGTGGTGACTTCGTCACGCTCTTCACTTTGACGACGCTCTACATTGACGGTGAAATACACACGATTGTCGACAACCTTCAACACAGAAGACTGGTTATTCAACGCAATGATGCGCGGGCGCGAAAGAATCCGCACATCGCCAAACTGCTCAAGCAAGCTCAAGGTAGCCGTAACATCTGCAAGCCCACCATTGCTGACCAGGCTGACAAGACCATTGCCCGCTGGAATCCTGTCCACACTTTCTCGGGTGACTGCGGGCGCGCCTAGTAACACTTGCGCCGCGCTCAAACCGTTGTCGCTATTGGACAGCAGCTGCCAATCAATACCGGCTTCAAATCGATCGGACAGGGTCACCTCGACAACCGTTGCCTCGATGAGCACTTGACGATTTGCACTGGACTGCAAACTTTCCAGATAACGAGTCACTCGTCGGTGCACAGTGGGCACTCCGTGCAATGTCAACAACCCCGCCTCCTTGTTGATCGAGTATTGTGAGCCGGCATCACCGACATGCACGAGCATCGCATCCAGATCAGTGGCGAGCGACTGCCAGAAATGGTGCTCTGCCCGGTTCTCTATACGCGTCGAGGAACTGTTGGCAATGCCCGATGCACGGGCATCGCTGGCGTTGATTGTGCCGACTTCGGTTGCAAGGCCAACGCTACTCGACGTCGCCCTTTGCATATTCAGATAATCAACCGCATAGCTTTCGGAATACGGATCTGCACCCCACACATCCAGATGACGACCGTTAAGCTGCCAGCGGAAATCGGCCTGCAATGAAAGCCTGTCAAGAATCTCAAAAAGCGATGGCGAACTTGCCCGAAGCGTTACGGGTTGACTGACCGGCTGATGCAGGGTGAGCTCAAGACCTGCATCGCGACTCATCGCAAACAACAAGGAATCCAGCGGCACCTGTACAGCATTGACATTGAACGTCGTCGCCTTTGGATCTTCTGTCGCCGAGTCGATGGGAATCGGGCCGTGCGACAGCCAGTCACTGACTTCCTGACGCAAATGCGACGCGGAATCTGCGGCAACAGATGAAGGTGTGAGGGACGCTGACTTGAGAGAAAGACTCTGGCAGGCACTGAGCGTGACTGTAACGATGACGACCAGGCCTGCTGGCAATGAGCTTTGCATGATTACAAATCCTTTTGTAAGCACAGGTCTTCATGACCTGCGTAAAGCGTATCTTACTGGAGCAATACCAGTGATGCGAGACAGGCTACAACACATGAACCGAACAATGCAAACATGACGCGTCGGTGCCTGATGAAAAAACCTGACTTGGTCGAGCTTTTTTCTCGTGGCGGTAGCCCAGCCATAAGAAGGTGCGACATGGATACCTGCTCCGCCGATTCGATACTCGCTATGAGAAAGGCGTTGCGGGCGATGGTGTTGATGGACCGAAATACGCCGCCCGATCGGTCAGCAATGAAGTACGCCATGTCACGCGTAAACTGGTCTCGACGGTTGAAGTCGAATAGCAACATATGGTGACGCAAAAATTCAACTACCTCATTAAGCGACAGTCGCCGCAATTGATACGGTTCATTGTCGCGAAGATTCTCGGATTGAGATGAAGAATGCCCTACCAGTTTTTCACCGGGTTCAAAAATAATGACATGCATGGCCGGGATGCCCAGATATTCCAGCGATGACAGCCGCGTAAGCAACTCAATGACCTCTGAACCCAATCGGGCGCGAGCATCGACCATCAGTACATACGGCTTGCCAGCTTGAAGAGACGAGCGCAATTGTTTCTCGACAACTATCTGAGCGCGGGCTAGCAGTACATCACTGGGCGTGCGGTCATGTTTGGTGACATCGAGCAGAGTCG
Organism: uncultured Granulosicoccaceae bacterium; assembly: GCA_964445655.1. Lineage (GTDB taxonomy): Bacteria > Pseudomonadota > Gammaproteobacteria > Granulosicoccales > Granulosicoccaceae > Granulosicoccus. The sequence goes on from CAYULV010000098.1 coordinate 7,934, forward strand.
CATCACTTGGGCATAGCTCAATCAAGAGCTGACGCAGCAGCAACGCCCGTGAGGCTTCTGCCAGGTCGTAACGAATAATGTTGAAATGACGCTTCATACGATCAGCGAGTACGAGAGACATCATCGTCTTGCCACTGCCGGGCTCGCCTTCCACCCGCGTCAGTCGCTTGCCGCCTCGTATATCGTGCGTGATGGAGTCGACCATGGCGCCACGATCACCACCACCATAGAAGAGGTAGATATTGTTTGCGTTGTAAAACGGACCTTGCGATGACGAGTAATAGTGTCGCCGATCGGTCGTCAGGTTCGAATCACCATGATTCATGCCATCAACACGTGCCATACGTCTGTATCAAGTGCACCAACTGTATCTAAACAATAGAGCGTCTCGCACAGCTCGGCAAGGTGCTTTGCCATTTATGCTCTAATCAATCGCCCAACAAATCATTACAAAACCTGAGTTAACGGTAATATTCATTTTCAATTAAGCCAATCGACAATAATTCGTCACATGCTGCACATAGTTCTCATGGAACCGGAGATTCCACCCAATACTGGAAATCTCATACGCCTGTGTGCAAATACAGGGGCTACTTTGCACCTGATAAAGCCGCTGGGGTTTTCATTGGAGACCAAAGCACTTCGGCGAGCGGGTCTCGACTATCACGAATTCGCAGAACTCCAATGCCACGAAAGTTTCGAAGCCTGTATGGATCAACTGTCGTCGAGTCGTTGGTTTGCCTTCACGACAAAGGGGAAGAATTTCTACACGGCTGTGCAATACCGGCCCGATGACGTGCTGTTGTTTGGCCCGGAAACGCGGGGCCTGCCAGACGTGGTTCTCGACGATCCACGTCTTGAGGATCGTCTGCGATTACCGATGCGAGAGACAAGCCGCAGCTTGAATCTCGCCAATTCCGTGTCAGTAGTGTTGTTTGAGGCCTGGCGTCAGTTAGGGTTTGAAGGCGGCGTTTGACCCAAGCCGTGCAGACTAACTGCTACTGCTGAGTACCTGGTGCTGGCGCATTTTGACGACTCTTTTCAACATGCTGCGCGTACAGAGCATCAAAGTTGACAGGGTCCAATAGCAGTTGCGGGAATCCACCCTTTTGCACGAGCGACGCTATTTCTTCACGAGCAAATGGAAACAACACATTCGGGCAGAAACTACCGAGCATTGGCCCCAGGCGAGATTCTTCAAACCCTTTGATCAGAAACAGCCCAGCCTGCTTGAGCTCTATCAGATAGGCGACTTCTTCTTCAAGCTTTACCGTGGCTGTCACGGTCAGAACACATTCGTACAAATCGTTTTCAAGCTTGCTGCTTTCGGTGTTCAGGTGCAAAGCGACATTCGGCTTCCAGGTTTTGTTGCTGACAAAAACTGAGGGTGTTTGCGGAGACTCATAGGAAACATCTTTCAAGTAAATTCGATGTATCTTGAATAACGGCTGACTCGCGGCACCGGTTGCAGCTCCCGCTGTTGCTTCTTTGTTTTCTTCAGCCATGTAATTTATTTACTCGTGTAATTATTCAGGGGTTTCGCCGTCGATCGCGGCGTAGGCAGCATCGAGCTCCCCGGCGTCCTCGAGAGCAGCCATATCGTCAAAACCGCCGATATGCCGACTGCCAAAAAAGATTTGCGGCACAGAGGTTCTACCACTAATTCGCTGCATGTCTGCACGAAGCTCGTTGTTACCATCAACCAGGCGACTTTCAAATTCCCAGCCTTTTGCTTTGAGTAAACGACGGGCTGCGCGACAAAATCCGCACCAGTCGGATTCATACATGACGATATTTCCGCTCACACGAAATCTCCGATTTAAGTTCAGGGGCTACTTGGTAACAGTGGGCAGGTTGGCCTTTTCCCAGGCCGTCAAACCACCCGCGATCACATGCAGTTTTTCAAATCCATTTTTCTTCAACTTGGCCGAAGCACGTGTTGTACGCATTCCGGAGTCGCAATACAAAACAATATCGCGCTCCTTGTACTTCTCGATCTCATGCATCCGCTCATCGAGTTTCGATACGGGAAAATTCTGCGCATTCAACACATGACCGTTTTTATATTCGCTTTCATCACGTACGTCGACAACAATGGTATCCCCATCGTTCATCAATTGTGTAGCGGCAAAAGGTGATAGTTGGGCACTGCTTCCGGCCATACGCATGTACTCGGTATACACAAGCATACCGAGTGTTGCGAAGAACGCGACGAACAGCAGTGGGTGGTTTCCAACAAATTCGATGATTTGATCCATCGCCCGAAAGTCTCTTTATTTGCTCAGGAGATACTGAATGGCGACTGGAATTTCAAGGTCCGTCAGTGTCGACCCACCACGCGCAGGCATTGCATTGAGCCCATTTACAACTGATGCCGTGAGCGCTTCCATACCTTTATCCAGTCGTGGCTGCCAGGCAGCAACGTCACCCAGTTTTGGCGCATTGGCTACACCTGAGATATGACAGCCTGCACAGGCTCCGTCCACCGCTTGTGTGACCGAGTCAGTCAGTCCGAGTTCCGGTACCTGGCCCATCACAGCGACAGCGGCGGCGGCTGCTTCCTCGGCAGCAGCCGTGTCCACCTCAGCGCCGGCGACGGCAGTCTCGGCCGCAGCGACCGGCAGATCATCGGCAGAAGTACGCACACCGGCCGCGGGGGAAATTCTCTGGATAAGCGCATTACGCATGAACGAATCGCCAGCGGCCGCCTCTGACTCACCGCCACCGAGAATTCGTGCAACGATTCCCGCTCCAATCGCGAGTATCACAATCGCGGCGACGACAATGCACATCATCTTCGCCATGCCACTATCACTGGCAGAACTCATACCTTGGTCTCCAATAAAGATCTTGTCGGCACCAGCGGCGCCGAGAATAAAATACGTAAGTCAAACCCGTTAGTGTATCAGTGCGAGCGGTCTCTACCCATCATGCGTGAAAAAACCTCTCGATGGCCGGTCAAGACATGCCATAAAGCGCCTGCCACATGAACGACAATCAACACTGCCAGTCCCCACTTGCCAAGCTCGTGCCAGCGACCGGCTACACGCCACCCAAGGTAATAGTGCAAGGCACCACTGATTGCCATGATCAGCACCATGGCATAGAAAAGCTGGTGATGGATTCTTATGTAACATGACGCCCTGTCACCCATCCGATCAGCAGCAACCGGCACCGGGTTTTGACGCGCAAGCTGCCAGCGCCACAACATTGCCGCCGCAATCAAAGCCCCGCCCAGGGTATGCACCGTCGTTACAAGAAAGCCGGCAAATGTCAGATCAGCGCCGGATTCAATCTGCGCAAGCGCCCGTCGCATAGGCCCCTGAAACAGGTACTGCGAGGCGACCACCAGCAGAACCAACAAGTGCAGTCGACGCTGCAAAGCGGTGTACCGAGGTGGGTTTGCATCGTTTTGATGCATGGAGAAACGAGCCATAGATGGGACTCTTCGTATACTACGCCTTCCGACATGCGGATTGATCAACCATGAATGACCTCCAGAGCGACACGCCCCGCGACCCAATCGCCCACGCTGCCGAGCTTGTCAGTCCCGATGACTCGGCGGCCCTGGAAGAACGTATCAAGCGCGATGTGTTCAACAGCATAGGGCGCATCAAGCCAGATGTGGTGGCCAAGGCCGACTTCGAAAAAGATGTTCTCGCTGGCGAATTCTTTGCCGGGCTGTCAGCGCCGCTACAAGGTATCGCCATTGCCCGGACTGAAGGCGTGCTGGCATTCTACAATCGCGTGGGCTGGAATCCCCTTTACCTGACAACGCCGCTTTCGGCCGTGGTACCTGATGAGGGCCTGGCGCCGCTCTCGGAGCGTTACCACGCCAATAACCTGCATGATCTGGCCTATGTACACCCAAAACATTTCGAAAAAATGCTCGGCAAGGCAGGGGCCGCTGCCCTCTGGGAGTCATTGAAACGCTTCAGCGCCGAGGCGGGCTCGGCAGCTTGAAACGGCGCAATCCCTGGCACCGGTAAAAAATCCCACCGCCACAAGGCTCAGTTTCTCAAAGTGTGAACCACGACTTTGTCATATGCGTGACATCGTCGGTCAGGCATGGTGTCATGACTGAAACCGATTTTTGTCTGAACAGGGGGCAAAACTGATGTATCCGCCGGTCGATTATCCGCTCAAGGCGCCTCAAGAAAAGGCGTCTCAAGAAGACGTGAAAGATGCTGCAGAAATTACTTATGCTGCCTTGCTGGATCGCTACAACTCGGAGCAACCGATAACCAATGACATGATTCAACAGGCCTGTCAGAAGATGGACGAAGCGCAACAGTATCCATTTTCCGCATCAGCTGAGGGTTCTGGTGAGGGTTCCGGCGAGTCTCCCGATAAATCCGGCGTACTGATCGCCATGAATTCAGGTGCGGTCGCTCAGGTAGCGGCGCCGTTGACCAACGCGTCGAATGCCTTGTTGGGACGCCTAAAAAATATCATCACCTAAAAACAGGCTACCATCTGCCCCCTCGCCTCCCGAGGTCCATGATGGGGTCATACGATCATGCCTGATCGGCTCAAGCGTTCTGCCTTTTCCTGGGCCCTGTATGACTGGGCAAATTCAGCCTTTGCCACCACTGTCATAGCGGGCTTCTTTCCGCTTTTTTTCAAGCAGTACTGGAGTAGTGGAACCTCCGCGACCACCAGTACATTCTGGCTCGGCGTCGGCAATTCTCTGGCCAGCTTCATCATCGTTTTACTGGCGCCGATTCTGGGGGCAATGGCCGACGCAAGTGGCATGCACAAGCGTTTTCTCGGCGCCTTTGCGCTGATTGGCATTCTCTCCACGTCCGGGTTCTTTCTCGTCGGAGAGGGAAATTGGCAGCTTGCCATTAGCCTCTATGTTCTGGGCATTCTGGGATTTTCAGGCGCCAACGTTTTTTATGACGCCATGCTTCCGGCTGTCGCCGCACCCGCCGATCGGCATCGCCTGTCAGCGCTTGGCTTTTCGCTCGGTTATCTCGGCGGCGGTTTGCTGTTTGCACTCAACGTAGCGATGACCTTGAAACCCGATTGGTTTGGGCTGGCAGGGGTGAGCGATGCAGTGCGCTATTCATTTTTAAGCGTTTCTGTCTGGTGGTTTGTCTTCAGCCTGCCACTGTTGTTAGGGGTGAGACAGGAAATAGCCGCTGAGCATCCAAACCGTGGCATTGCCGAATCCATCGGAGCGCTGCGTAAAACATTCCGGGACATGCGTCAGCACCGCAATGTGTGGATGTTTCTACTCGCCTACTGGCTGTATATCGATGGTGTGGCAACGATCATTCGCATGGCAGTTGACTACGGCATGGCAATCGGCTTGCCGT
>CAYULV010000099.1:0-7110 GCA_964445655.1 uncultured Granulosicoccaceae bacterium
GATGCTGGCTGGAGGGCTGCTGTTTTGGGATTACAACTTGGTCTTGACACCGGTGGAACCTACACGGACGCTGTACTCGTTGATGACGATCAACAAGTCATTGCCCATGCCAAATGCCTGACAAGTCATGCGAATCTGATTGATGGGCTGCGTGGCGCGGTTCAGGCTGTGCTGACTAACGTCGCTGCCAGTGATGTAAACCTGGTATCTGTATCAACCACTCTGGCGACCAATGCGCTCGTTGAGGGAAGGGGGCGTTCGGTTGCTTTGATTCTGATTGGCTTTGACGAAAAGCAGATGCATCGGGCAGGTCTCAGGACTGCATTGGGATCTGATCCGGTATTCATGATAGCTGGCGGACACACGGCCAGTGGCGATGAACGAGAAGTATTGGATTTGCCAGCGCTACGTGCAGCCATCGAAGGTGTTGTCGATGAGGTCGACGCCTATGCTGTCTCAGCGGTATTTGCCGTACGTAATCCGGCGCATGAGATAAGCGCACAATCCATGATTCAGGAGCTGACTGGCAAACCGGTCAGCTGTGGGCATCATCTGAGTTCAGGTCTTGATGCACCGAGACGCGCTTTGACAGCATTGTTGAATGCGCGTTTGATACCCATGATCGGTGCTTTGCTGAGTGCCAGCCGTGAGTTGCTGATAGAAAAAAATGTCGCTGCACCTCTGATGGTGGTCAAGGGCGATGGCTCTTTGATTGCAGCGGAAGTGGCTGCTCAATGTCCGGTTGAAACCATTTTGAGTGGCCCTGCAGCAAGCGTGGTGGGCGCGCAATTTTTGTGTAAACAGCCGCGATTGATCGTCTCGGATATGGGGGGAACCACCACCGATATAGCCATGATCGAAAATGGTCAGCCCAGCCTTGATCCAAACGGCGCGACCATCGGCTCGTTCCGTACCATGGTCAACGCCATTGATGTCAGAACCTTTGGCCTGGGTGGCGATAGTCGGATCTACTTCGATAGATCCCAACGTGATTTTGTCATCGGGCAACAGCGTGTGATGTCGTTGAGTCTGTTGGTCGCGCAGTATCCGGAATTGCTCGACGTTCTGCAGGCGCAACTTGAACTCCCCAGAAGCACTACTCATTCAGCAGAATTTGTGCAGGTTCATGCTGCTCCTGCGACACGCCTTTCGGCCCAGCAGCAGGAACTGTACGATCGGATCACCGAAAAGCCAGTCGCGCTGCAAACATTGTTTTCGGAACAAACGCTTGAACGTGCATTGGTCAAGCTTGAGCAACGCGGAATTGTCTTGCGCGCCGGTTTTACACCAAGCGATGCAAGTCATATTACGGGTCATCAATCGGCATGGTCACGTGAAGCTGCTGTGATTGGTGCGAAGTTATTGCAACGCTATGCACAAAACAATCTGGGACCGTCTTATGACTCGGTCGAATCTTTCGCCAGTGCGATGCGCGAGGCTGTGTCACGGCAAACTGCGCTGGCGATTGTTGAAACTGCCTATGCGGCGGGCCAGGGAAGTCGGCGGCAGCAGTCAGGTAGAGGTAGCGACGGCCGTCGTAATTCGCGCGAACTCGGCAGCGCAGAACTTGCCTTGTTGCGCGAGTGTTTCGCTCGAGATAGTGAGCATGATGGTTCGGGTGCGGGGTCTGGTTCGGGCGCGAGTTTGGATTCGGGGACAGGGTCTGGTCGCGGTCCTGAACTGACTTTAAGAGCAAATATAGCTTCGCCCATTGTTGGACTGGGGGCGCCTGCGGTCAGTTACTACGAGCGCAGTGCCGAGCTGTTGGAGACACAGGCCATTTTGCCTGAATACGCTGGTGTGGCTAATGCGCTTGGTGCGGTGGTCGGTAGTGTTCGACAACGACAAGTCATCATGATCACTCCGGCTGGCGGCGGGCGACAAGTCAAGGTCATGTACCCGGAAGGTCCAACGACCTATGCAACATTGGAAGAGGGTGCAGCTGCTGCAACTGATCGCGCAGAGAGCATGGCCAGGTTGAAAGCGGAAGCTGCTGGTGCGGTTGCCATCGATGTCACGACAACACGAGAAGACAATGCCGTGACCGAGGGAAATGAGACGGTGTTTTTCGAGAGTCGGATTACGGCATTGGCCAGTGGCCGCCCGGCGACTTCAGTTAAGGACTAATGGAATTGTAGAAGTGGTACCGCAGTGACTCTGCGGAAATAGATCACACACATTCTACGTAAAGAATCCGCGGAACTAGGTCACACTCACTCTACGTAGCGACTCTTCGGAACTGGGTCACATACACTCCATGTAGTGACCCGATAAGAAACTAGCTACTCTTCTTTGGCACGTAGATATCAGTCACCGTACCCTCGGCAACTTCGGCCGCGAAGTTCAAGGTCTCGGATAACGTTGGGTGAGGGTGAACGGTCAGTGCAAGATCTTCCAGATCGGCACCCATCTCCAGCGCCAGCGCGGCTTCAGCGATCAGCTCACCTGCATTGGTGCCGACAATGCCTGCCCCGAGAATTTGTTTGCTTTCCGGGTCGTACAAAACCTTTGTCATGCCTTCGCTGCGGCCATTACTCAGTGAGCGTCCACTTGCGGCCCACGGGAAGACCCCTTTCTCATAGGGTGTGCCATTGGCTTTGGCATCGGTTTCCGTCAGACCCATCCACGCAATTTCAGGATCCGTGTAGGCCACTGATGGAATGGTGCGCGCATCGAAATAAGATTTATGGCCTGCAGCCACTTCGGCGGCAACCTTGCCCTCATGGGTTGCCTTGTGGGCCAGCATCGGTTGACCAACGATATCGCCAATAGCGAATATGTTCGGCACATTGGTGTGTTGCTGGGAGTCGACCTTGATGAAACCCCGTTCGTCGACTTCCACACCGGCAGCTTCTGCGTTGATGGATTTTCCATTAGGGCTTCGGCCAACAGCAAGCAGTACGCGATCAAATGTGTCAGTGGCCGGCGCCTTGCCACCTTCGAAGCTGACCTTCAGACCGTCTTTTGCTGATTCGACAGCGGTAACTCCAGAGCCGATAAAGATATTCTCAAAATCTTTTTCAAGGCGTTTTTGTAGCGGGCGTACCAGATCGCGATCACATCCGGGCACCAAACCGTCCGATAACTCTACGACCGTAACCTGACTGCCCAGCGCTGAATAAACACAGCCCATTTCCAACCCGATGATGCCGCCACCAATAACCAGAAGACGTTTCGGGATATCAGTCAACTCCAACGCACCGGTTGAATCGATCAAACGTTCGTCATCGTAGGGGAAACCGGGAATGCGAATACTGGAAGAACCTGCGGCAATAACGGCTTGTTTGAAATGTACCGTCTCGTCACCAACAGCAAGGCTGGTCGGTGAAGAGAATTCGGCAAGTCCGTGCTTTACGGTCACTTTGCGTTGTTTGGCGAGTCCAGCGAGTCCTCCGGTCAGTTTGCCAATGACCTCTTCCTTGAACCCACGAAGTTTATTGATATCGATTTCGGGTTTGCCAAAGCTGATGCCGTGTGCCGCCAAGGACGATGCCTCGGTAATGACGGCGGCAGTATGCAGCAGGGCTTTTGATGGAATACAGCCAACGTTCAGACAAACACCACCGAGATCAGGATAGCGCTCGATCAATGCGACGTTCAAACCAAGATCCGCTGCTCGAAATGCCGCTGTGTAACCACCGGGACCAGCACCGAGTACAACGAGATCAAAGGCATCGGGATGCGCATCAATGGCAGGTGCCGCGGCATTGCTGGCTGACGCGGTGTTGCTCGAAGATTCAGTGGCTGCACTGCTGGCTGCGGCTGAATCAGACGCCGCTTTAGCAGCAGCATCCGCGCTCGACGTATCATTGTTGGCTGCACTATTGTCAGCAGCGCCGTCGCTAGCGCCTTTGGTAGCACCTTCGCTAGCAGCAACATCAACAACCAGGATATCGCTACCTGTGGATACCTTGTCGCCGGTATTGATCAGTACCGAGGTCACAACGCCTGCAACCGGAGAAGGGATCTCCATGCTGGCCTTGTCACTCTCAACGGTGATCAATGATGTTTCAGGCGCGATGGTGTCGCCGGTGCTGACCAACACCTCAATAACTTCAACATCGTCGATATCACCGATATCGGGTATTTTGATGGTCTGTAATTCACTCATGATGTTTGTGTAGTCTGGTGAGTGTGTAGCTTGACGAAAGTTGAGTGCGTAGTTTGATGTAGCAGCCGCTTATAAAATAAGGCGTCTGACATCGCCGACTTCTTGTACGTATTGAGCCATGAAGCGAGCGGCATCCGCACCATCAACTACCCGGTGATCGTAGGTCAGATCCAGCGGGCACATCAGACGTGGTATGAACTCGCTGCCGTTCCATACAGGTTGCATGCGCGCTCGTGTAATACCGAGAATAGCCACCTCTGGCGGATTCACAATCGGCGTGAACGCGGTACCGCCAATGCCACCGAGACTTGAAATAGTCATGCTGGCACCTTGCATTTCATCGGGTTTGAGTTTCTTGGCGCGAGCACGTGCGCTGACGTCTGCCATTTCGACAGCCAGTTCGGTAATGCTCTTTTTATCGACATCTCGAAATACCGGAACAACAAGACCGTTTGGTGTATCGACAGCAATACCGATGTGGTAGTACTTTTTGTAAAACAGTGCCTGTCCGTCAGCGGATATTGATGAGTTTAATTTTGGAAATGCCTTGAGTGTCTTGGCCAGGGCTTTCATGTGGAAGGCAAGTCCGGTGACTTTCGCATCGCCTTCCTTCCATTCGCTCTTGAGCTCCTTACGAAAGGTTTCCATCTCGGTGATGTCTGCCTCGTCGTGATGCGTGACCATGGGCAGATTCAGCCATGCGCGGTGCAAATTTTGCGCACTGAGCTTGTTGATGCGGCCAAGTTCAACTCTTTCGACCTCACCAAACTTTGTGAAGTCAACTTCCGGGATCGGAGGAATGCCGGCGCCACCACCTGCCAAGCCAGACCCACCGGCGCCGTAGTTTGAACTCATACCTTCCATGGATTGCTTGATAAAGCTGATCACATCGGTTTTGAGTATGCGCCCTTTGGGTCCGGTGCCAGTGATCAGTGAAAGATCGCTGCCATGTTCGCGAGCGTAGCGACGCACGCCGGGACTTGCGTGAGCCTTGCGCACCGATTCGTCGCTGATATGAGCAGTCGGCGATTTGGATCGGGATGCGTCAGCCTGGGGTGCTGGTGCTGCAGCCTCTGGCGCTGGAGCGCTTGCGACTTCAGGCGTTGCCGCCTCACTCGCCGCGGCAGGTTCGGCTGCTGCTGGCTCAGGTTCTGCTGTCTCAGCCGCGGCAGGCTCTGGCGCGGCTTCACCCGCCGCCGCACTCATCTTGCCGATGACATCACCGCTGCCGACTTTGTCACCAACCGACACTGTTAGTGACTCGATGGTTCCTGCAGCGCTTGCCGGCACTTCCATGCTGGCCTTGTCGCTTTCAAGAGTAATCAGTGAGTCGTCGACAGCGACCTCGTCACCTACGGCAACCAGTAATTCGATAACTTCGACGCTTTCGGAATCACCAAGGTCAGGCACGGTGATATCTATACTAGTGGTATCGCTCATTAGTTATCCCCTCAAGCCGTCGCTGGATTCGGTTTGTCAGGATCGATCGTGTACTGCTGCAAGGCTTTGGCAACCGTTGCCGAATCGATTTTTCCGTCAAGCGATAAGGAATATAAAGCGGCGACCGTTACATAGCGTCGATCGACTTCAAAGAATTCGCGAAGCTTTTCACGCGTATCGGATCGGCCAAAACCATCAGTACCGAGAGCAGTGAATGTGGCGGGCACATACTTGCGTACTTGGTCCGAATAAGATTTCATATAATCGGTCGAGCTGATCACTGGGCTGTCATCATCGCCTAATACTTGAGTGATATAAGGCACACGTGGTGTGTCATTTGGGTGCAACATATTCCATCGTTCCACTTCGAGGCCGTCACGGGCCAATTCGTTGAAACTGGTGATACTGAATATCTCGGCGCCGATATTCCAATCTTTCTCGAGTATCTCTGCGGCTTCCATGACTTCACGCAAGATTGTGCCGCCACCGAGCAGGCGAACCTTGTGGTCGAATTTTTTCTTGGATGATTTTTCACCACCTGCTTCACGCAAGCGGTAGATACCTTTGATGATGCCTTCCTCAACACCTTCAGGCATGGCAGGGTGCACGTAGTTCTCGTTCATCGCGGTGATGTAGTAGTACACGCTTTCTTGCTTCTCGAGCATGCGCGTCATGCCATGGTGGATGATTACCGCCATTTCGTACCCGAAGCAGGGGTCGTAACTGATGCAGTTCGGTATTGTGCTCGACAGTATCAGTGAATGACCGTCCTCGTGCTGCAGGCCTTCGCCGTTCAGCGTGGTTCGTCCCGCCGTACCACCGATCATGAAACCGCAGGCACGCATGTCGCCAGCCAGCCAGGCAAGATCGCCGATGCGTTGGAAGCCAAACATGGAGTAGTAGATATAGAAGGGCAGCATATTGACGCCATGCGTCGAATAGGATGTCGCTGCAGCGAGCCAGCTCGACATGGCGCCGGCTTCGGTGATGCCTTCCTCGAGGATCTGGCCAGATTTGTCTTCCTTGTAGTACATGATCTGGTCACGATCCTGTGGCTCATACAACTGACCCACCGATGAATAGATGCCTAACTGCCGGAACATGCCCTCCATACCAAAGGTACGCGCTTCATCCGGAACAATCGGCACAACGTTCTTGCCAATTTTCTTGTCACGCGTGAGGATCGTCAGCAGTCGCACGAATGCCATTGTTGTCGACATTTCCCGATCACCTGAGCCTTCAAGGATTTGCTTGAAGTCAGACAGCGGCGGTACTTCAAGCGGCTCTGCAAACTTTTTGCGTTGCGGCAGGTAGCCACCGAGTTCTTTTCGGCGTTCCTGCATGTATTTTATTTCCGGGCTTTCCGGGTCAGGCTTGATATATTCGTAGTTCTTGACCTGTTCGTCGGTCAACTGCAGCCCAAAGCGATCACGCATCTTCAAGAGTGATTCGATATCGACTTTCTTCTGTTGGTGTGTGGCATTGGTGCCTTCAAGTGACTCACCCATGCCGTAACCCTTGACGGTCTTGCACAGGATCAGGGTGGGTTCCCCCTTATG
>CAYULV010000099.1:7210-11410 GCA_964445655.1 uncultured Granulosicoccaceae bacterium
CCATGCCGTAACCCTTGACGGTCTTGCACAGGATCAGGGTGGGTTCCCCCTTATGCGCCACCGCTTGCGAATAAGCGGAAAACAGTTTGTGTGGATCATGCCCACCGCGATTCAAGCGCCAGATGTCATCGTCAGTCATGTTGGCGACCAGCGCTTTGGTTTCCGGGTACTTACCGAAGAAGTGTTCACGGGTGTACGCGCCGCCACGAGCCTTGAAGTTCTGATACTCGCCGTCAACGGTTTCCATCATCAGTTGCATCAGCTTGCCGGATTTGTCGCGAGCGAGTAGTGGGTCCCAGTAAGAACCCCAAACCACTTTGATGACGTTCCAGCCAGCCCCGCGGAACAGTGTTTCGAGCTCCTGGATGATCTTGCTGTTGCCACGTACCGGCCCATCGAGCCGTTGCAGGTTGCAATTGATGACAAAATTCAGGTTGTCGAGCTTTTCACGACCCGCCAGCGATATCGCGCCCAGAGATTCAGGCTCATCCATTTCACCATCACCGAGGAAAGCCCAGATCTGTCGGTTATCGGTTCGCGCGAGGCTTCGATCCTGCAGATACTTCATGAAGCGCGCTTGGTAAATCGACGTTAATGAGCAGTAGCCCATCGATACCGTTGGAAACTGCCAATACTCCGGCATCAACCAGGGGTGTGGATAGGACGACAGCCCTTCGCCATCGACTTCGCGGCGAAAGTTGTCGAGATCCTCTTCGGTCAGACGGCCTTCAAGGTAGGACCGTGCGTATATGCCCGGGGCCGAGTGTCCCTGAAACATGATGAGGTCGCCACCATGATCGGGTGTTGGAGCATGAAAGAAATGGTTGAAACCCACGTCGTACAAGGTGGCAGCTGAAGCGAAGCTTGAGATATGGCCGCCAAGGCCTGAATCGCCTCGTTGTGCGCGCAGTACCATGACCGTCGCATTCCAGCGAATCATCGATCGCACACGGCGTTCGAGTTCATGATCGCCCGGGCTCGTTACTTCCAGATGCGGAGGTATGGTATTGACATAGGCGGTACTGGCATCGTAACCCAGGTTTGCACCGGAGCGACGAGCCTTGTCGATCATGCGTTCGAGTAGGAAGTGGGCGCGTTCCGGGCCCTCGCGATCAATGACCGCATCGAGAGCGTCCAACCACTCCCGTGTTTCCAATTCGTCCGGGTCAATATTAGCGTCTGTTGCCTTCGGGTTCGTCGCCATAGGTACCTTAGTTAATCTGGTTTAATCTTGTTCGGGTGGATACGATTGGGAGTGCTGCTTGGCCCAGCCCTGTATCTCCCAGATCTGGAAATCCGCTCTGGACACATCAATAGTATAAGAGTTTGACAGTTTTTTACATCTGAAGTAGGTGGGAGTTCCGATACGTCAATTGATTCAACGCGTATGCCAATTTAGTGGGCATCTGCAGATAAGTTCCTACCAGTTCGCAGTTTCTAGGTTAGGCACCGCGAAGTACCGCTTGTCCCGTCGCCAGCGGTTTTAAATGCTTGTTTTTGATGAGGCTATCATCTTTGATAGCATGCTCAGTCTCGATGTTGCCGACCGCCGAAAGGTAAGTCGTCCGGATTTCGTTGGCCAGATTCTCTGTGCTCAGCGTTTCCACGCGGAAGTAGTTCGGCGTATATCCCGAGTGCTTCCAGATCCGATTTCCATCAGCAGTCTGAATCTCTGTACCGCGTTCCCACAAAACATCAACGCTCTGCCCGACATTCTTCGCCAGTTCCTGTGATTTCAAAGTGCGTGCAATATCATGCAGCTCGCGATTGCGTGCCTGTCGGATTTTGGGTGCGACCGAATTTGGCAGAGTGGCAGCCTTGGTGCCTTCACGCTCGGAATAGGTGAAGGCATGGATGTGACCAAAGTTCTGGGTCTGGATGAAGGTCAGTGATTCCTGCCATTCCTCATCAGTTTCACCGGGAAAGCCTGCGATGATATCGGTGGTGACATTGAAACCGGGTATTGTCTGACGCAATTCGTTGGTGAGGCGTGCGAAATCTGCGGTCTTGCAACGTCTTGCCATACGTCGAAGTACTGTGTCGGAGCCACTTTGCAACGGCAGGTGCATGTGTGGCTGAATTCTCGGGTTGGCAAAGACTTCCAGAAAGTCGGGTGACAGATCCCAGGGTTCAACCGATGCGAAACGTATACGCGGTATGTCCGTATCAGATAACAGCGTTTTGACCAACGTAGCGAGATCGGTATCGATATCTGAACCATAGCCACCGACATGAACGCCAGTGAGCACGATTTCCTTGATGCCATCCGCATGCAGTGCGTTGACTTCATCGCAGATATTACCGATGCTGCGACTCCGTTCAGCACCACGGGCGACCGTGACGATACAAAAAGTGCAGCGATATCGGCAGCCATCCTGTATCTTGATGAAGGCGCGGTGTCGGTTACGTGTAAAAAGTGCGGCTTCAGCCGGCAAGGTGGCACTCGCCGGCATGGAGGAACTGACAAACGCCTCTCGAGTGCGTGCTACCAAGGCATCTTTCTCGGTATTGGGCACAATCAAATCCACACCGAGTTCTGACAAGGCTTCGGGTGATTCCAGCGAGCTGTAACAACCACTTACGACAAGTTTTGCATTTGGGTTATCACGTTGCAAGCGTTGCAGTTTCTGGCGTGATTTCCGGACCGCTTCACGTGTGACGGCACATGTGTTCATGACCATCACGTCGGCTGTTTCGACGTCCGCAGTAATAGTATCCCCAGCTGCGGAGAAACGGCTGGCCCATTGTTCCAGTTCGGCTTCGTTAAGCCTGCAACCCAAGGCACTGAGATGTACGCGCACAGATTATATTTCACAATAAGTCACGAAGACCATGATTGTAACCGAAACCGTGTAGTGTCTAGTACGCGTGTGCACGTAGAGCCAAGTTGTACAAGTACTTTTCCGCTTAGTCGAGATTGTGGCGGACAGTCATTTTCGCTACGATAGGCGCGCGGTTATACACCGCTAATTACTCTTACATTCAGTCCAGTCCACCGGAATCCGACCCATGTTCAGAGACTTCGAAACTGCTCCAAGCAAATCGTCGTATCAATTGAAGTTCATACTTGCTGCACTCGCGTTGCTTGGTTTGCTTACTGCCTGGATAGCGCAATCGAGGACCGGCGATCGTCTCGAAGCAGTGCAGGCCGAGCGCACGCAGTTGCTGGGTGACATTGAGGCCAAGACGAAAGACGTCGATTCCTACAAGAGTTCGGTGTTCAACCTTGAAAGCGAGCGCGATGTACTCAAAGAATCGCTCGCAGTCAGTGAGTCTGAGCTTGCTGGCCTGCGCGAGCAAGTTGCCAGCCTGGAAACTCAGGTTTCAGATCTGGGCAGCAATTCTACTGAAGTGCAGTCTTTGTTGAGCGCTGCGACCGATAACGAATCAGCGTTGACCAGCAGAATCACTGAACTGGAATCAGAGCTGGCTTCGATGACATCCAGAGCTGCAAGTGTCGACAGCGAGGCGCAATCTACCGTCGGTACCTTGCAAAGTGAATTGCAATCGTTGTCTGAGCAATTGTCCGCTGCCAATCTGCAAATTGATGCGCAAGCGGCTGAACTCGACAACCAGCTGGCATCCATGCAGGCACAATCTGAATCTGCAGCTGCTGAGCTTGCTGAGGTCAAAGCGTCCGTCGAGCAGAAAAATGCTGCTTTGGCGAGTCAGTCGTCGGCGATGGATGATTTGCTTGCATCTCTGGCCTCTGCCACTGCAGCCAGTGATACCAGGACCGAAGCTGCAAATGCTGAGGTGCAATCTTTGATCAGCAGTACCACTGGTGCATCCGAGGCACTGAAAAATGCGCGCGCCAGTTACGACACGCTACTGGGTGTCTATGACACTGACACCTCGCTATTGAATATGGAAATCGGTGAGCTTGAGGCGGTCAAGGAAGGGCTCAGTGTTGAAGTCCAGGACCTACAGGCCCGCGTCTTGTCGTTCGAGGAGAATCTGGCTTTCACGCGGGACAATCTGGCAAATACCGAGACCAACCTGGTTGAGACCGAAAATGTTCTGCTCGAAACCCAAGACACCTTGCGCGTAACCGAAGGCAAATTGGTTGAGGTAACGGAAAATCTGGCTTTCACGCGGGACAACCTGGCCAATACCGAGACCGCCCTGGTCGAGACCGAAAATACTCTGCTCGAAACCCAAGACACCTTGCGCGTAACCGAAGGCAAATTGGTTGAGGTA
>CAYULV010000099.1:11510-13124 GCA_964445655.1 uncultured Granulosicoccaceae bacterium
ACGGAAAATCTGGCTGTTGTTGAAGGGGAGCTGCAGTCGACGACTGCTGAACTGCAGACTGCGACCGTTGAGCTGGATACTCAATCGGCTGCATTGAACGAACGGGATGCTGGTGTCGAAGAGTTAAATTCCCAAATTCAGGGTTTGATGGCATCCTCAGCAGACTCGACAGCTGAACTGGATGTAGCAAAGCAGGACCTGAGTAGCCTGCAGGCCCAGTATGAGACCGACACCATCGCACTCAATGCTGAGATAGGTGATCTCGAAGCGCGCAAACTGGCGCTGGAAGCCGACGTGGAGAACTTGCAGGGCGAGGTCGCCACCTTGTCAGCAGATAAAGGTGACTTGCAGGCAACCCTTGACGGAGTACAACGCCGACTGCAAAAAACGCAAGCTGCATCTGCATCAGCAGGTTCATTGGCTGCCACGTTGGCCAGCAGCAAATCTGCGGCTGAGTCTGACATGGCGCAACTTCGAGCGGAACTCGAGGGTGTTCAGCGTCGTTTGGCTAAAACGCAAACCGCATCTGCATCCGCTGGGACATTGGCAGCATCATTGGCCGGTAGCAAGTCGACGCTGGAATCTGACTTGAGTCGACTCTCAGCTGAAAACGCTGAGTTGACAGCAACACTCGCATCGTTTGATAGCGATAGGCAAACGCTGGAAGCAGAACAAACCGCCGCCGCCGAGTCGTTGTTGGAGATGGAGACACAGATCGGTGAATACGAAAGCCAGGTGGCGGAGTTGCAGGCGACAATCGATTTACAGAAGCCAGCCATTGCTGAACTGCGTTTGCGTAATTCGCAATTTGAGGAAAGCGAAGGTGAGAGGTTGACGTCGTTGCGCGGTGAGGTTGAAGAACTGCAAGCGACGATCGATTTACAAAAGCCTGTGATTGCTGAACTGCGTCAACGCAATACACAGCTCGAAGCCGAAGGCGGCGAGAAACTGGCCGCCTTTCAAGCGGAAGTTGAAGAGTTGCAGGCAACGATTGATCTGCAGAAACCTGCGATCGCTGAACTTCGTCAGCGCAATGAACAGCTTGAGGCGAGCCTGGACAGTTCGCAGTCCGCTGTCGCGGCCAATCTTAGTGAGCTTCAAGCCACGATAGATTTACAGAAACCGGCGATAGCCGAGCTCCGTCAACGAAGCAGCGACCTTGAGGCTGAACGTGAGACCTTGTTGGGTCAGGTTGATGAGCTACAGACCGAACTTGGTAGCGCAGAGAAAAAACTTGCTGCTGCTGCAGAACTTCAGCCACAGATCCAGTCTCTGTCGAGTGAGAAGTCGCTGATGGTTGAGCAGATAGAGTTTCTCGCATCTGGCCAGAACGAATTGACTGATCAAATTGCCACACTGGAAGGCGAAAATGGCGTCCTGGTCGAACAGGTCACCCTACTCGAAACCGAGAAAACCGCTTTGAGCAGCCAAATCACTGAACTTGAAGGTGTCATGGGTGAGCGTGATGCCCTGCAAGGTGAAGTGGTCGAACTTGGTGCAAAGCTGGGCGATCTTGAGGGTCAGCTCGCAGGAGCGGAGGATACGATAGCGGCCAATCTCCAGCCACAGATCGCGAGTCTGTCGAGCGAGAAGTCTCTGATGCTTGAGCAGATT
>CAYULV010000100.1:0-2294 GCA_964445655.1 uncultured Granulosicoccaceae bacterium
CAAACGGAGCTTGCGACCGATCCGCAAGCGTTCCCAGGCCGAACGTCTGTCAATACCAAGCGCCGTATCCATCCAGTCGGCACAATGCTTCGCCCCGGACTCCCGCCAGCCTTCGATATCATCAAAACGCACGAGCAATTCAAGTTGTGTAGCGACATCACTGTTCTCTTTAACCGACAAGGTATAGAGCGCGTGGCGAAGATGACGCGGGTTATCGGGATCGAAGTTCGCGTCAGTATTGGACTCCACACGACTAGCATGAACATGCTTGGCAAGATGTTCTTTTAACTGATGTGGATCAGCGAGTTCATAGGCGATACGTAGACGTCTGCCCCATTGCTCGGAATCTACAGGGTCACCATTAATGGAAAGCTTGGGGGTTTGCGCCTTTTTACGCGAATCGATCTGGCGATCATTTACCTGCTTGATAGAATGATCGTTCAAGGCGTCAACTACTTTTTCTGCGGTATTGTTGACGTTGGACATAGCACTTCCTGATGCGTTGGCCTGAATAAAAACATTACATTATTTTCTCTACATCGTCCAGTTATACCTTGATTATAAACTGGCAATATATACAGTAATATAAAATCGATTTGAAATCGATTTGAAATTGAATTGAATTGAATTGAATTGGAGTTGAGTTGGAGTTGAATTTACAGTCACTCGCAACAAGCAAAACTAGCCGTTCAGGCCAAACGCTAAATTTACAAGAACTACACAACCTAACAAATATGTTTCAAGGACGACCTAGCACTAATTCGTCCCCATCGATCGAGTACACAGGAATAACCAGATTGCGCGTCGCATACTGATCTTTGAAAACCCGACCTGAAAGGTCATAACGTGCCTTGCGACAGGTGTCGACAAAACCGCCCGCCCAACGCTCACCCTGAAAGTTCGATTCAGAGGCAGGTAAAAAATTCAAAGAACAACCGAGATCCGTACCAAGAGCGATAGCAACAAACCACTCAGGTTCTCTTGAACGATAGGCAGATCGCGCCCATTCTGGTTGCTTGGATTTTTTTGAAGCCGGATCTTGTAGACGCGCATCATGCCCACCCCGATCATCAACCGCAGCAGCAACATCAAACACAGCGGTTTCCTCGGCCGTGCGTCGGTACACCAGAACCGGTCGTGATTCCCAGACCAGACTTTTCATCATCCCCGGCTCGAGATCGGTCAGGGTGACTTTCAGAGTAGTCCCCTCAGCCCCAGCATCATCCTCAGTACCAAAGCTGGCAAGCCCAACGTAGACAACAACGACGAAAGCAGATAGCAGCATCAGTTTCGCAACCACACGAAGGCGCAGGCGTCTTTGATAAGTTGCCACATCATGGCCATGCTTCAGCGCAGATTTTGTTTCAGTCTCTGGATCCACTGGAACTGAATTTTCCCGATTCGAATTCACTTCCTGTACTTTACGCGAATGACGTCATTCCGATCACGAAATCACTCGCGCAGATGAGCGCGCAAAGCAACACATGGCAGGCGCCAACCATCTGTTGGCAGGCTCATGAACCGCACGAGCCCGAAACAGACAGTTCGCGGCGCTGTGCTGCGCTCAATCTACCCGATTGCCAGTCAGCCAGCGACACACACATCAACGACGACAACACCTGGGTGCTCGGTGCCGATGCCCAAGGGCTGTTCCTGAAAACATCCAATGATCTGATACTGCGTAGCGATTTCGGTCGTGATAATGCTACGGTTCGAACAGCTCAAAGTGGATTCATTCATGACACTTTTTCCAAAGCCATCGGCATTCCCAGGCTGAAAAAATCCTTATCCCGCCTTCCTCGCCTTCCCCGCATTGTCGATGCAACCGGTGGTCTCGGTCAGGATGCAATGACATTGGTGTCACTGGGATGCGAAGTCACGGTCATTGAACGCCATCCGATTTTGCATTGTCTGCTGGCCGACATGATGACTGGTGAGCCGCATGCGAGAGTGGTAAACGACGATGCGAATGATGCGCTAAGGGATACTGCCACCGCTTTTAAAGCTGATGTTATCTACCTTGATCCTATGTATCCGCAACAAAAGCGGCGTGGCAAAAGTAAAAAAGGCATGCAAGTGCTACATGAACTACTGGGCCCTGATGCGAACAATGACAGCTTGTTGCCCGCGGCGCTTGACGCATGCGAGGCGTGCGATGGTTTTCGGGTTGTCGTCAAACGTCCAAAGGGTGCAACGCCATTAGTCGGGCATGACGGCTGGCAAGGTCAGAAAACGTGCATCGAGTCACCGAACACTCGTTATGATATTTATCATCATCGTCCGCTTGGCTGAAA
>CAYULV010000100.1:2394-13098 GCA_964445655.1 uncultured Granulosicoccaceae bacterium
TCGAGTCACCGAACACTCGTTATGATATTTATCATCATCGTCCGCTTGGCTGAAAAACAGGATTCACTATCCATGACATCAAAATCGAAAAACCAACGTGAACTGATTGAAGGTCGTGCAGCCCTTATCGTCATCGACATTCAAGCTGAAACGTTCCAGGACAGAACGGATGAAGCCATACCCACCATGCCAGGCTATGCAGATCGTATGTTGCAGGTTCGACCAGTCATAGACAAGGCACGCGAAAAAGAAATTCCAGTTATATTCATTCAGGAAGTACACCGCCCGGATCTGGTTGATTTCGGACGTGAGCTAGATGGCGCTGAAACCGTGCACTGCATAGAAACCGCGCCTGGAACTGATATCGCCGTGGAAGAAATGGGGTTTCTTCCCAATGATTATCTGATCAAAAAACGCCGTTACTCCGCTTTCTTCGGAACCGATTTTGAAATCCTGTTACGCGGCCTGAAAGTTGACACGCTTCTCTTATGTGGTGGTCTTACCGATGTTTGTGTTCACTATACGTTTGTAGACGGGCACCAGTCCGACTATTTTTGTCGCGTCATCGAGGAATGTGTTGCCGGCTCCAGCGAGGATGCCCATGAAGCCTCATTGCGTGCCATGGAGTACTTGCAAACGGGTGCGCGTTGCTCTGTCACCAGTGTGATGAAAGCGATGGAATCGTACAAACCCCGGTTACACTAATCACGAAAATTCTGAAACTGCATCGGTAGACCTATTGCCGCCGCTTTCAACATCGCCATCGCTGACTGCAAGTCATCCCGCTTCTTGCCAGTTACCCGAAGCTGTTCACCCTGGATCTGAGCTTGCACCTTGAGCTTTGACTCTTTTATTTTGGCAACCGCCTTCTTGGCCGTTTCCTTATCAATGCCCTGACGCACCTGCACGGACTGTTTGACACCCTTGCCGCTGGTCTCGACCTTACCCGCTTCAAGACAGGCGATATCAATCTGACGCGATGTAAGCTTCTGATACAAAACGGGGTGAATTTGCTGAATCTGAAAATCGCTATCGGCATGTAACTGGATGCGACCATCGGCCAGTTCGATCTTCGCCGAGCTGCCCTTGAAATCAAAGCGATTACTGATCTCGCGATGCGCCTGATCGACCGCGTTGGCAAGTTCATGTTGATCTACTTCTGAGACAACATCGAATGATGGCATGGTGACCCCCTTGTCTAGTCTGGTGCTTGCAAATCTGGTGCTTGCAAATCAATTTCTGATGATTCTAACAGGCCAATGCTACCGATTTCGCGATAGACTGACTTTATGGCTGACGATAATAGTAACGAAAACAATAGCGAACTGATTGAGGAACGGCGGGACTACACAGCCGACACGCTCAGGCGCAGTGAACTTGCCAGCACACCGCTTGCACAATTCGCGCAATGGCTCAAGGATGCACGCGCGCGAAAAATTATCGATGCAACCGCGATGATGGTATCAACAGCAGATGCCACGGGCCAACCACATTCACGTGTCGTATTACTCAAGGAATTCGACGATCAGGGTTTCGTCTGGTATACCTATCAGGAAAGTGACAAGGCGCGCCAAATCGCCGAAAACAACAAGGCATCAATACTATTTTACTGGTGCCTGCTGGAGCGGCAGGTACGCATCGAAGGCCAGGTCGAGCGCTTGAATCCGGCTGACGCCGATGCCTACTTCTACTCACGCCCGGAAGGAAGTCGTTTCAGTGCTGCCGCGTCGGTGCAATCCAAGCCGGTTGCCAATCGCGAAATTCTCGAAGCAAGAGTCGCGGCGCTGCATGAACAATACCCCGATGGAAATGTGCCACGACCTGACGTCTGGGGTGGCTACCGTTTAATTCCACATCGGTTTGAATTCTGGCAAGGCAGAGCCGATCGTTTGCATGATCGCTTTATCTATACGCGGGACACAAGAGAAGCCCGCGATACAGAATCAAACACGACTGACTGGCAGATCGAGCGTCTGTCGCCTTAAGGCGATAACTCGTATCAACACTAAGCAGCAAGCACCATCAACACTAATCAGCAAGCACACCCGCTGCTTGACGATCCGCATGATAAGACGAGCGCACCATAGGACCGCTGGCGACATGGGAGAAACCCATCTCGCGACCGCGCACGGCCAACTCGTCAAATTCATCGGGATGGACAAATCGGCTGACAGGCAGATGAGAAATACTGGGCTGTAGATACTGACCCAGTGTCAGCATGTCGATCTTGTGCTCACGCATGTCTTTCATGACTTCGAGCACCTCATCGATTGTCTCGCCAAGACCCAACATCAATCCCGATTTGGTCGGCACATGTGCGAACCGTTCCTTGTGATTCTTCAACAAGTTTAGCGACCACGCGTAGTCAGAGCCCGGCCGGCACTGCTTGTAAAGCCGAGGCACCGTTTCAAGGTTGTGATTGAATACATCCGGCGGGTTTGAGGCCATCGCTTCAAGCGCCTTGTCCATACGACCGCGATAGTCAGGTACCAACACTTCGATCTGAATACCGGGGCAAGCCTCGCGCACCGCTTTGATACAGGCATCGAAATGCCCTGCCCCACCGTCACGTAAATCATCACGGTCAACCGATGTGATAACGATGTAACTCAACCCGAGCTGAGCGACGGCCTTGGCAAGATTCGTCGGTTCATTTTCATCGAGCGGATTCGGTCTGCCATGCGCAACATCGCAGAACGGGCAACGACGGGTACAGATATCACCCATGATCATGAAAGTTGCAGTGCCATGGCTGAAGCATTCACCCAGATTCGGACAACTGGCCTCCTCGCATACCGATGAGAGATTCAGTTCTCGCATCATGCGTTTGATTTCGAGCACCCGCGGATTGTGACTGACGCGAGCACGAATCCACGAAGGCTTGCGCGCAAGTTCGGTTTGCGGGGCGACTTTGACTGGAATCCGCGCGAGTTTGTCAGCGCCACGCTGATGGCCGTCGGGATCGTTACGTGAAGGGGCTGTGTAATCCATGATTTTAGTGTATCAGGTCAATTCACCGAGTTGATGCCGCAGAGCCTCGACCAGATCACGTGCTACGGCGTTTTTCGGTCTCGAGCATCCGAGTTTTTTCATTGAAGTAACTTCAAGGCCCTGATAGCCACAGGGGTCGATGCCGGCGTAAGGGGTGAGATCGTTGTCTACATTGAGCGCAAGGCCGTGATACGTGCACCCTTTGCGTACGCGTAGACCTAGGGCGGCAATTTTTGCGCCATTGACATAAACACCAGGGGCATCACGTCGGGCTTTTGCCACGACGCCCTGGGTTTTCAGTACTTCCATAACCGCGTTTTCCAACAACATGACCATGTCACGAATCCCGAGACGTCGCCGCCTGAGATCGATCAAGGTGTAGATGACAATTTGTCCGGGTCCGTGGTAGGTGACCTGCCCGCCACGATCCGACTGCACAATCGGAATATTACCGACGTTATGAATGTGCTCCTGCCGACCTGCCTGACCCAAGGTAAACACCGGTGGGTGTTCGCAGACCCACAGTTCGTCGGCAGTATCTTTAGTGCGCTCATCGGTATACCGCTTCATGTCAGACCAGACGATCTGATAATCAATCAATCCTAGCGTGCGCGTGTTCAGTGGACAGGCCTACAAAAGATAAAGTACGCGCGATTCCTTGCGCAGCGCTGCATAGATCGTCTTGAGTTGTTCGAGACTGCTTGCGGTGAAATGCACACTGACCGAAACATACTTGCCACCACTGCTTTGCTGCGTGGTGACCTTGTGTGCCGACCCCTCAGGTAGCTGTGACGCCACGAGTGATGTCACCAGCGATTCGAAATCCTCGGTCTGCAAGCCCATGGCCTTGACGGCAAGCTCTGCCGGGAATTCTATGAGCGATTCTTTGTCAGCTGGGTCTTGTGCTGGCAAGTCGGTCATTTAAAGTAACGCATGATGGAATGACGCATACGCAGAAATACACCCCCTTGCTCAACCTTTTTCAAGGCCAGCAATGGCACTTCATGCACAACCTGATCATCAGCCATCAACACGCTGCGACCCAACTCCTGTCCTATACGAGTGGGCGCACGAATGTAGTCACTGACTTCGATCTGGCTGGTCAGACTATCGAAGGCATCCCGTGGCAGAGTCACATAGAGATCTTCAGCGACACCGAGCGGAATTGATTCTTCACGCCCCATCCACAGGCGCGCCTCACTGACCAGCTCCCCTGCTGTGTATATACGCTGTGTGCGAAAGAAGCGAAAGCCATAGTTTAAAAGTCGCTGACTTTCGGCAATGCGAGTCTTGTCGCTTGCCGTGCCAAGCACCACACTGATCAGACGCATATTGTCACGCACCGCTGAAGCGACAAGACAATAGCCTGCGGCTTCGGTATGACCTGTCTTCATGCCATCCACCGAATCGTCACGCCACAACAAGGTATTGCGGTTCTTTTGTCGGATATCGTTCCAGGTGAACTCGCGTTTTGAATAGATTTTGTAGGTTTGTGGAAATTCTCGAATCATGGCACTGGCGATCAGAACCAGATCGGCGGCGGTGGTGTAATGATCTGGATCGGGCAAACCTGAGGCATTTCGGTAATTTGTATTCTTCATGCCAAGCTTGTCGGCCATACGATTCATCATGTCGACAAACCCGGACTCGCTACCACCGATGTGTTCAGCCAGCGCGACACTTGCATCGTTACCTGACTGAATGATCAAGCCATGCATGAGGTCTTCAAGCGGTACGGTCGTACCTGCTTCGATGAACATGCGCGAGCCCGGCATCGCCTGCGCTTCTTCGCTGACATGTACCAGATCTTTCAGGGTTACCGCACCGCGCTGTAATTCTGTCGATACAAGATACGCGGTCATCATTTTTGTCAAACTGGCGGGCTCCACCCGTTTGTCCGGATCCTTGGCGGCCAGTACTTCTCCGCTGATATGGTCGATCAGCAGAAAGCTGTTGGCGGAAAGTTGTGGAGGTGCAGGTAACGGTGCGGCCAGACTGAACGAGGCAGACAGCAGCAATGCAAAGAACGTAAATGAGCGAGTCAGAAGGTGCAACATAGTAATCCGATAAAGCGGGTTATGAAGGCGTATGGCCTGCAGATAAGTGTAAGGTATTTGACACTAAAACGATGTGTCCAATTAGTGAGTCATTAGCGCTGGACCGTTACCATCGTGTAGTCAGTAATGCCATGGCTGGCGAGCACAGACAAGGTCGAATCCAGTGCTGCGCGGTCAGCAACAGGGCCCAGGTGAACGCGGTACAAGGCACGCGCCCTGTCATGCAGTATCTGTCCTGGCATGCCGACATGCGCTTCGACCCGGCCCAAAAGCTGTTCGGCGTTGACCGTGTTGCCAAATGCACCGAGCTGGATGAAATGCTGCTTGCCACTGGCTGGCAGCGCAGCAGATTGCCTTGCTGCAGATTCGGGTGCAGTGGCGACAACATTCGGGTCTGGCAAATGGCTCGTCAAGGCCTCGATGTGCACCGGTGCCGTGCCACTGTCCAACATGCCGAGCCGTGTGGCTGCGGCATAAGACAAGTCGATGACACGATCCTCGACAAAGGGCCCCCGATCGTTGACCTTGACGATGATCGAATCACCGTTATCCCGCCGCGTCACTCTAACAAAGGTCGGTACCGGCAGGTGTTTGTGCGCAGCGGTCAGCTGATACATGTCATAGACCTCGCCGCTGGACGTCCTGCGCCCATGAAATTTCTTGCCATACCAGCTGGCGATTCCGGATTCCCGGAAGCTCTCGGCTGATTCCAGTACGCGATAACTCTGCCCCAACACCGAGTAGGTTTCCGGGTTGCCGTACCGAGATTTGGGCAGGTTTCGCACGGCTTCGTGCAAAGAGGTCTGTACCGCTTCAGGATTACCCGGACCGTCACCGGCGACAGCTTTTTCAAGGGGTGTACGGCCGTCAACTGCGCAGGCACCGAGAAACAGTGATAATAACGCGGTCGACAAACCCAATGGCACAAGCGTAAAACGCATGGAACGCTCCGTTGAAAACGATGTGAGAGTCAGGGCGACGAGTCGCCAATGGCATCGCTGAGTTGCAAGACAGCCAAGGCATAAAGGCGGCTATGGTTGTAGCGGGTAATGACGTAGAAGTTGTTATAACCGACCCATGTTTCTTTCTCGTTCAAGCCTTCCAGCGGCATGACGGAAACAAATTCCTCATCACGTTCCGCCTTGTCAAAGGCGCGCGGCAAAATGGGCTTGTAGCCAAGGTTTTTGACCGTTGACAGGGCGATTTGCGGTTTCAGCGACTTGCGATTCAGGGCAATGACTTCGGCTTGATCACTGACATCCTCACCGGCACCCGTTTGCCAACGACTGGCTACAGGCGCGTCCGCCTTCCATCCATGGACGGCCAGATAGTTAGCCACCGAACCAATGACATCAGCAATATTTCCATGCAGATCTCTTTTGCCGTCACCATCGAAATCAACGGCATACTGACGGTAACTTGACGAAATGAATTGCGGATATCCCATGGCGCCGGCATAACTGCCTTTTATTTCTGCAGGGTCCCAGCCTTCCTTGGTACTGAGCACCAGAAATTCTTCCAGTTCGCTTCGAAAGAATTTTGCGCGTGGCGGATAATCGAACGCAAGGGTTGCCAACGCTTCGATGACCTTATGCTTGCCGGTAATGCGGCCGTAGAAGGTCTCTACACCAATTATGGCCGTTATGACAGTGGCAGGCACGCCGTATTGCTCGGTCGCCTTTGACAGCAGCGCTCGATGCTCTGCCATGAATTCCCGCCCTTGCTCGATGCGCTTGTCTTTTAAAAAAATCGCCCGGTATTCACCCCAGGTGAGTGTTCGTTCCGCGGGGGTTGAAATCGCATCGATAATGCCTTGTTGACTGGACAAGCCCGTGAAGTGGCCGGCCAGACGGTGCTGATCGAGCTGATGTTCGGCAGCTACCTCTCGAATGAACTGCCGCACCTCATCGCGTTCAAGAAAATCACTGCCGTGTGCTGCGCCCGCAAGCAACAGAAATAACCCGGTTATCCGGAAATAAAAGTAAAGCATTGCCTAAGTCTAGTGCACTCACCGAACCGCGTGCCAGTCAATCGCCTGTTGTCCCTTACTGACCAGGTAATCATTGGTCTGGGAGAAATGTTTGCACCCCAGAAAACCGCGATGGGCGGACAACGGGGACGGATGTGGCGAACGCAGAACGAGATGCCGGGACGCATCGATAACCTGGCCTTTTTTCTGTGCATAGCTGCCCCACAACAGGAAAACCAGATGCTCTCGATCATGACTCAGATGCTCGATAACACGATCTGTAAAGGTTTCCCAGCCACGCCCCTGATGCGAGGCAGCCTGACCCGATTCAACGGTCAACACACTGTTCAGAAGAAACACGCCCTGTTCTGCCCAACCATCCAGGCAACCCTTTCGCTGTCCTGACAGCTTGAGCTCGCCGTTGATGTCGTCGTCAATCTCCTTGTATA
Organism: uncultured Granulosicoccaceae bacterium; assembly: GCA_964445655.1. Taxonomy (GTDB): domain Bacteria; phylum Pseudomonadota; class Gammaproteobacteria; order Granulosicoccales; family Granulosicoccaceae; genus Granulosicoccus. The sequence goes on from CAYULV010000100.1 coordinate 9,861, forward strand.
TATTCTTCAATGATGGCGGTGGAGGAACGCCTTGGGGTACCGAGAAACTCAAACCATGCGCTTGACCTGGCCCGTGATAAGGGTCTTGTCCGAGAATCACCACCTTCACAGCATCCAGCGGCGTCAAGGAAAAGGCATTGAACCAGACGCTGGAATGCGGGAAGACGACCGCCGACTGCGCCTTGCGTTCCTTGAGGTAAGCACGCAGTTCCGTCATGTAATCGCTGGCGAATTCAGCGTCCAGAAAACCCTTCCAACTTTCATGAATGGAGGCAGTGGCAGACACGCGTATTTCTCTCGATGGCAATGCGGCAAGTTTACGCCTTGCCGGACTAACGCGCTGCCGACTTGATACCCTGATTGAGGCGCAGAGCAAAGCCGACTATCATCAACATCCAGACCTGCTGCAAAATCACTTTGGAACTTCATCATTAGGCGCTTGCCCCTCATCGCGATGGCTGTTTCAGTCTCCTGCCTGTTTGTACCTGTCGCCTATGGTGCCCAGTGTCCAGCGCCGAGATTCGCCTACGAGCCCGATCAAATCCTGCAGACAGACGCACCGCTCATTGCAGAAGCCGATCGTGTCGTCTCCGAAGACGGTGTCGTCATACTCGAAGGCAACACCACGCTGGAATACCAAGGGCGCGTCGTGTCCGCTGACAATGCCGAATACAACCCGGAGACCGGCGAAGTTGCCATCAATGGCGCGCTGCGATTTTTAGGTCAAGGCATTCTTCTGGAGAGCTCCAATGCGTTTCTCGACATGGACGACAACGTTTTTCGCTCGGGTCAGTCCGACTACGAGATCGACTTCAACGGCCGACGCGCATCTGGCTCTGCACTGGGCATGTCGCACGAGGCCGATGGCACTTTCCTGCTAGAGGGGGCGACCTATTCTTCGTGTCCGCCGGGTGACAAGAGCTGGTTTGTCCGGGCTGACAGCATCGTGCTTAACCCGGAAACGGGTATTGGTACAGCCCGTGACTTGCGACTGGTTTTCAAAGGTGTGCCCATCATTGCACTGCCCGTGTTCAGTTTTCCGATCACCGACAAGCGCAAAACCGGATTACTCGCACCCATCGTCGCGCGAGGCGAATCAACCGGACTCGAGTTGCACTTACCGTGGTACTGGAATATCCGCCCCAATCTGGATGCCACCTTTACACCCCGCTTCACGAGCAGACGTGGCGTGCAATTGCAATCCGAGTTTCGCTACCTGAATGATCAGGGTGGCTGGATACTCGACCACGAATATCTGAGGGACCGCGCAGAAGACGATGAAATCCGCCACTTCACTCGGCTCCGCCACAGTGGTCGATTCGGGCCGTATGGGACGACTACCATCGACGCGGCACGGGTTTCCGACAGCGATTACCTGGATGATCTCGGCGGCACCTTCCGCCTCGCCAGTATTACCCACCTCGAACAAAAGGCAGAACTGTTCTACGAGCGCGATAATGTGACCGCGCTGGCCCGCATTCAGGCCTATCAAACCGTGGACGATACCATCGCACCAGAGGATCGACCGCATCGGCGCTTGCCGCAGCTGAAGGCGCGTGTAACCAGCCCGCGAACCTTGTTGAACCTGAACGGTGAAATCGACGGCGAGTTTGTGTTTTTCGACCGATCAGATTCCGTTACGGGCTCGCGCATAGACGTGCAACCACGTTTGAACTTACCGATTGAACGTGATGCCTGGTTTCTCAATACAACGGCTTCACAACGTTTTACCTTCTATGCACTAACTGATAGTGGCGAAGAACTGGAAAGTACGCCGAGTCGCACCATCAGCACCTTCGCGGTTGATGGTGGTTTGTTCTTTGAGCGCATACTCGATGACGAAGGGTCAATCCAGACACTGGAACCGCGTGTTTATTACCTGCGTGTGCCGTTCCAGAATCAGAACAATTTACCGGTATTCGACTCGAGTTCATTCGACTTCAATTTTTCCCAGCTATTTCGAGAAAATCGATTCAGCGGGGCTGATCGAGTTGCGGATGCCAATCAGTTATCGGTCGCACTGACAACCCGTTATCTCGACGGCGATGACGGCAGCGAACGGCTACGTGCCAGTATCGGGCAAATCCGGTTCTTCGACGATCGACGCATTGCCCTGCCAGACTCGATAGACCCGTCAACCGGTCTGGCCACGGATGATTCAGGAGACTTTATCGATTCGCGAGACTCCTCCGATATTGTCAGTGAACTGACTGCCACCATTGACCGGGATTGGTTCGTAAAGGGTGGTATTCAGTGGAACCCGGATATCGAACGCACGGTCAGAGGATCATTACTGTTGAGTTATCGACCCGATGACAAACGTATCATCAATATCGCTCATCGCGTGGTCAACAGTCGTCCGGAGGTGACTGAACAGATTGATTTTTCTGCCGTGTGGCCGCTGAGCGATTCCATTAAGCTTGCCGGTCGCTGGAACTACTCCCTGGATGCAGATACCAGTATCGAAACCTTGTTGGGCATAGAATATGACAGCTGCTGTTGGGCAGTGCGGTTCGCCGCTCGACGTTTTATCGCCGACGACGGCGAAGACCACGATACGAACCTGTATCTGCAGTTGGTGCTCAAAGGCCTTGCACCAGTCGGTCAGAACTATGGTGGATTGCTGGAAAATGCGATTCTCGGCTATACAGACAAGACAGAGTGAAACTGAAGTGACTATGAAACGTCTATCAAAACCCTACGGCCATCTACTCGTCCTGTTGTCAGGACTATTTGGTGCGCAAGCAAACATTCACGCGCAAGACGTCGTGCTCGACGACATCAAAGCTATCGTCAATGATGGCGTGGTGCTGTCCAGCGATTTACGCTCGTCACTGGCTTTCGTCAAACAGCAAGCTCGCAGCAACGGACAAAATCTGCCGTCCGATGACGCACTGACGAAGCGCGTGATGCAACAATTGATTGATCGGGAAATTCGCCGCCAGCACGCCAGAAACATTGGTGTCGCGATAGATCCCAGCAGCGTCAATCGCGCGGTCGAGCAGATTGCACGCAATAACAACATGGACACCCTGCAATTTCGTGAAACGCTAAGAAATCAGGGATTCAATTACGACTTGTTTCGCGACAATATCGAGCAAGAGTTATTACTGCAACGCCTGATCGAGCGAGATGTGCAAGCCCGCATTCGAGTATCACAAATCGAAATTGATGATTTTGTCTCATCGATCAAGAACGATGCAGCAAGTCAGCAACGATACCTTCTGCAACATATTCT
>CAYULV010000101.1:0-7908 GCA_964445655.1 uncultured Granulosicoccaceae bacterium
TCACGAGTATCAGCGAATCACCGAATGCGACGATCACCGAGTTGAACGGCGTCATCACCTACACACCGAATTTCGGTTTCTATGGTACCGACTCGTTCTTGTATGTCGTCGAGGATGCGGATGGCACAGCTGTCACGGGGACGGTTACGGCCAATGTCATTCGGTTCAGTGATCTGAACAACAATGGTGAGAACGATTTTATTGAATGTGAGTGTACCAATCTGACACTTGAAACAGGTATTCGCGGTTCCGGTGTCGGCTCACTTTCCCAGTTTGCTGTCGCCTTCATGTTGCTTTGCCTTATTGGGCGGTTAGGTCTGAGCAGTCGACGTCGGCAAACGGGAGACCGAGCATGAGTCTTGCGCGAGTGGTGCGTCCAATTTTTCGCACCTGTTCTGGCGTATTTGCGGTCAGTCTGATCCTTGGCGGCCTGTATGCCGTTGCCAATGCTGATGAGTCCAGCGACGATGTAAGCAAATCGTCTTTTGTCAAACGTCCATATGTTGCGATTGGTGCTGGACCGACCCATCTCAAACCGCGTTCTCCGAGCCCGATTGCTTTGACAATCCAGGATGATAACGACGTCGGCTTTCATGTCGCTATCGGCTACGACTTTTCGCGCCTGCTCAGCGCTGAGGTTTATGCGGCTTCATTGGGGTCAGCGTCTGTTGGTTTTCTTGGTGCCCCCGTCGGTGACGTCGACTATGAGGTTTATGGTGCTACGGCCATCGCCTACCTTTTCAACAGTCGGAGTGGATCATTTCTGAGCCGGTCAAATGGACAAGGGGATGTTCGGCGCGAAGGCTTGTCACTGTATGGCCGATTCGGCATAGGTGTGCTCACCGATGACGACGGTAATGTGGATACCCAACGTGATCACACGTCTCATGCGGCGTTTGGCCTTGGCCTCGAGTATGGCTTCAAAAATGGATTTGCATTGCGCGGTGAGTACATCGCTCTGGATACCGATGCGCAGTACCTGACTGCGACGCTTGTCAAACGTTTTGGTAAGTTACCACCTGCCTCAACGGCAAAAATTGCGTTGGATAAAGGCCCAGGTGCTGACACCGCGCCCGCTGCGGTTGTCGATCCCGTGCCGGCCAGGCGACCTGCCGTCTACGATGGCCCAACACTGTTTCGTCCGATCGTTCCGCCGTATATCTACTTTGACTTTGGCACGGCTGACATTTCTGATACGTCGATAGCAAAACTGAATTCATTTGTTGATGAAATGAATGAGAGTGAACTTGATGTCGAGATTCAGGGTCATACAGATTGGGTCGGCGGGCAGGAGTTCAACCTGGCCTTGTCTCAGCGCCGGGCCGCCGCAATTCGTGACTATCTCGCGTCTCGCGGTATTTCCTCAGAGCGTCTGGAGACCCGTGGATTTGGTGAATCACGTCCCATAAGTAGCAATTCTACGGTGATTGGTCGCTCACACAACCGTCGGGTTGAGATGCATTTGAAGTAAAGTTAATGTTCAGGCTTGTGGGTCAAAAATGGACGATGTTCAATGGATAGTGGTTACTTCGGTTCGATAGGCTGCAAATTGTCATTGCACGTAAAAGCGCGGTCTGTCGTGTTGCTTGCTGCCTCGTTATTGTTGGTTGCCTGTGGTGGTGGCTCCAGTGGCGATGAACCCGTAGCTGATGACCCTGGGGCATTGTCGGAAACACCGGGTACACCGACGATCGATGAACTGAATGCGCAGCGCGATATCGTTGGTCTCGATGGCGTCTACCCCTATGTACGAAGTAGTCAGTACGCAGACGTACTCAGTGACTGTGCGTTGATCGATGATTTCAGACAGGCCTGTACGCTCGACGTACTGCCGTTCATAATTCAGGATGCTTCTGAGCCGACTGTTGCTGATGTCATGAGTCGTGTGTTGGTTACACATGACTGGATGGGTGAACGTTTTGAAACTCTACTGCGTTCCAGCGACGAATCACTTGTCCGAATGTTTGGCTCTGTGACCAGTATTCTGATTGGAAGTACGGTTCGACCTTCCAATTACTGGGGTGGTACGGGTGGTATTCAATTGGATCCGGTCTATCTGTGGATGTCTGTCGAGGAGAAAATGACCATCTCCCTGGAAGAGGATTTTCGTTCAGGTTTTGGCAGTGACTTGCAGTTCCTCTTTTTTCAGGCACGCATGAGGGATGGAAACCTTGTCAGTACAACCTTCAATCTGGTCAATGACGAAACGAGAACTCTGGAAGATATTCGTATTCCAACCTTGCGTTTGTTGTATCACGAGCTTGCGCATGCGAACGATTTCTTGCCTCGTTCCGTAGCGCCTTTTCTTGATAGCCGGCAGATACCGGGTGCTGCCCTCGATCAATTGTCGGACTTTTGGTTATCTCCACAACTGGTAGCAACCCAACCGCTTAATTCCTCTGTTATGGATAGTCTCGCTGATGTCAGATTCCTCGGTGATGATGCAACTGACAGTGAGAAAACCGTGACCGCTGATGTTGTCGGTGCTGAATTTGCAAATGACGGTGCGGCGACGTTCTATGGTTACAGTACCATTCGCGAGGATCTGGCGACGCTGGTTGAAACCGCGATGTTGAAAGCCGTGTTCGATATCGATGTCGCTGCCGGATTCGTTGACATCCCGAATGATCCCGACAATGCGTTCTGCGATGACTATATCGTTGGTTGGGGCACACGCAATCGATTTTCTGACCCAGTGGTGCTGAGTCGAGCCAAGGTTGTACTAGAGGACTTGTTCGGTTCCAGTGAGGGGCTTGATCAATTTATTGCCGCGCAGCTTGGAAACGACGATGATATGACGCCCGGCAATGGTTGGTGTGCGGAACGCGATTTGCGCGCAACACCTGTAGTCGACATTCAGGCGGATGGTTCGTCAGAGCGCAGTGTACAAGGATCCAAAAGACTTGAGCCGAGCACGGAATTGCTGGATGTGGATCGTCACGCCTGGGCAGAAGAGAAGCGCCGCCAACAATGAGTGCCGCTTCAAGCGGTCAAATCAATCATTGAATTTACGGTAGCATTCTCGTAGGCGTAGGTGCTTCATCGCGTATATCGCGCCGGAAGATTCCATCTCGACAATGTTCGCTCACTAACGGGGTTCAGATTTGCCGGTCCTTTGGGAAACCGACGTCGACGGAACTGCGTACAGCGTGCGCTCACATGGCGCCACGGTACGCTTGTACAGTAATGGTGTCTTCCATAGTCAGTGGAACCCGGACAAGCCTTTTAACGGTGGTATCTGGGATTGTTTGAGCCTGCCAGTTCTGTATCGTCAACCCGAGGTGACGAAGCGAGTTCTACTGTTGGGGCTGGGCGGTGGCGCAGTTGTGCAACAGTTATCCTCGCTTGTTCCCTTTGATTGTCTGACAGCGGTAGAAATAGACGCCTTGCATATCGATATCGCTCAGCGATGGTTTGATGTCGATGATGAACGCGTGGAGCTCGTCCATGACGATGCCATCGCCTGGGCCTCACGCTATAACGGCGAACGCTTTGACCTGATCATCGATGATCTGTTTGGCCATGATCAAGGGGAGCCTGTGCGGGCAGCGCCACTAAGTGCCGAATGGCTTGACCTGCTTCGATTTCATCTCGATGATAGTGGGCTTTTGATTGTCAACAGCGTTGATGCTCGGCAGTTGAAAATGGCCGCTTCAACTTTTGCCGACGTTGGGTTTCGGTATGGATATCGTTGGACACTTCCAAGTTATGAAAATGCCATAGGGGTGTTCAGTCAACAATGTCTCAAGGCGCGTGATTGGTCACGGCATCTGGAGTTGAGTGGCCTGCCAGCATCCGCGCAAAAGCAGGCGCGCGCGACGCAGCGCCGGCCGCTGCGAGGACTTCAGTAAATTCAGAAACTGTAGGAGAGCTGAAGGCCCGCTTCGATCGATTCAATGCCGGTCAAACTGGCGCCAAACTGCAATGGACCTAGACCAGCGCCAAGGCTTAATGATGTTGCCTCGTAGTCACGCGCTATATCGTGATTGATACCGGCTCGTAAGGCGAGAATCGGTGTGCCGATCTCAACGCCAATTGCGAGTCGTTGCGTTTCCAGGTTATCTACATCCGCCTCATTCAAGGCCAGGTCGGCCGTCAAACTTGCAATTCCTTTTTGCATATGACCGCCGACTATGAGCTGTGGAGTGGTTTCAAACTCGAAGCCGCTGTCGTCGGTGATCGACTCAGGGATAACGTTGCGAAGCACGGCAGCCACGCGAATCGGAAATTTCTCAAGTTGCATGGAACCGCCGATATCAAACGTGAAGGAAGTATCATCCGATTCGCTGTCATCAAATCGATCTGCCGCGGTGGAAGTCGTATTTTCGAATTCCTCACTGGCGCTCACGACCAAGTTGTTAGTCGTAATAGATGAGAATTTGGGTGTGATACCGGCATCAATGTTTAAACCTCCGATGGCAAAGCTTCGTGCAAGATTGACACTGAATTCATTACGGACCAGCACATGTAACTCACCTGTTGATGTCAGGATGTCCTCGGGCTGAGTGACATTCAGCGGTAGTCCAAATGCGTTTGTTTGCAGAAAGCTACTGTTCACGGCTTCATCGAGCAGTAACTGATCGTCACTCAACAGACTTTCGAATTCAGCGATGTAAGCTTGATCCGAATCGGAAATGTCCGGGGTGACGAAGCCGGTCCCGGCTGCGCGAAAATTGATCGCGACAGGGATACGTGTTCCAGTCAATGCAGCGCCTACGTTGACGGCGACCGTGGCACTGCCAGAGTTGTTATCAAGACTGTCGATGATATCCAGCAAACGAGCAGATAAATCGGCCACTGCCTGAGTGCCTGTGAGGCAGACTTGAGACGGGTCGAGGTCAAGCGGGTTACAGGTGATCGGGCTAGAGCTGAGAATATCGATTTCCTGTTCAATATCGCCTAACACGGTTTTATTTTCATCATCAGTAAAGATATCGACTGCGCCCGCTTCATCACGGGCTTCGCCGGTAATGCCGAAGCGGAAATGATATTTCTGTCCATCGCGTTTCAGACGTGCCAATACCGCCGGGTTTTCCATTGCCCCGTGGACGCCTAAACCATTTGCGATGGCGGAACCGCCAAGGGCAATAGATCGAGCATCAGTAGCGAAGGACTGGGCTCCGATGGTGGTTGTCAGTAAAGCAATAGCGGTGGTAGCTGTGCGCTTGTATAGGGACATTGAAACCTCAGGTCCGGAAAACTGCGAAAGTGATAGTCTGCTGGATATTGCATATATCGTTCCGCTAGCGCCAAGCTGGGGCCTTTAGTTGTCGGAGACTAACCTTTCGGTCCGTGTTTCGCTAACTGCCAGGACCGTATTCAGGATTGCGTGCCGAATTCGTTCACCGATCAGTAATCGTGCATCGGTTTCCATGGTCTGCATCCGAGCAGTCGCCGTAAGCTCGTCTTCGTCTCGGTGTACAAAGCCCGCGGTTTCAAGCGAGCTGATGAAATTACCCAATAGATGTTTGTCATACATATCCCCAGCGTCACGTCCGGTGGTACTGGCCAGGCGTTGGGCGCTCATCTCGCAGCGGGTGTGTAGCTCCTCCAAGCTGATGCTGCCGTCGCCGGCACGCGTCAGTAGAGATGCAACCAGATAGTCTCTTTCGAGCGCAGGGGTTACCACTTGCGCAAGTCGCATCAATGACACCGCTTCCATACTCCCCGCAGGCGCACGACGCCAACTGTCATCCTCACGTCTGAGCATGCCTGCCTTGGTCAGTGCGTCAAGGCATTGGTCGAACTGTGCGCGTGTCAGCTCAGGCTCCGAAAAAAGTTCGTTTTGCAAAAAAGCATGGGTAAAAGAAACCAGCTTGAAAACAATATCATCGCTGCGTGTGGGCTGATGGGTAAACGCCGAGGCGATCAAGGCGGGTAGAGTCAGCAAGTGCAGGATGTTATTTCGAAAATAGGTCAGGGGTGCGGCCTGCCCCGGGCGAATGACGATTAGCGAGCCTACATGATCGGTTTCCTTTGCAATGAATTTCAATTGCACACCGTGCTCGACAACATCGTTTGCAACAATGGGCGGTATCACTACGGCAGAATTTGCATGCGCATCTTTGAGTAGATCGTAAAAGAGCGTGATCTGTTGAATCAGTTCTTGACGCGATATCTTGCCACGTGGTGTTGCCAGTATCGCGGTGGACAAGAGGCTGATTGGCGTTACACAAGCGGCTTCGTTGATATTGCGCATGATTGTGTCACCGAGATCGTCAATCACCGGTTTCAACCAATCGGGGCGCTGTTCATCTACCGGCTTTTCACGCCATTGATGGTCGTGTGTATGCAGCAGCTCGTCGAGATCAACAACTTCGCCTACATTGACATATACATGGCCATAGTTCTCTCTTAAGGTCCGCAGCGACTTGATCAAACCAAAGATAGATTCCTTCTTTTTTTTGCCGCCCGCCAGTTCACTGGTGAATGCTCGGCCTTCAAGCAAGCGTTCGTAACCAAAGTACACGGGCACGAACACCACGGGTGTTTTAGGTTCGCGCAGATAAGCATGCACGGTCATCGCCAGCATGCCTCCCTTAGGTGGCAAAAGACGGCCGCTGCGACTGCGTCCCCCTTCGATAAAGTACTCCAGTGCGTGACCGCGCTGCAGTATCTCTTTCAGATAAGTATTGAAGACACTGGCATACAAAGGTTTCCCTGCAAAACTTCGACGCAGGAAGAAGGCCCCACCGCGACGAAGCAAGCCACCGACAATAGGTAAATTAAGGTTTATGCCAGCTGCAATATGCGGTAGAGAAAACCCTTGCTTGAACAGGATAAATGACAACAAGAGATAATCTATGTGACTGCGATGACAGGGCACATAGACTATCTCGCGCCCGTCGGCGACGCTCTTTAAGCGTTCGATGCCGGCCAGCTCAACACCGTCATACAGTTCGTTCCACAAGCGAGTCAGCAAGTGATCGAGGATGCGTATGGTGGGATACGATACATCGGCCGCGACTTCGTTGGCATAGCGTCTGGCTTTTGCCTGATAGTGTTCAATGGATTTGCCTTCGGTTGTGGCTAATTCATCGATACGCTTGCGCACAGCTGGATCGCTGACGACATGATCAACCAGCATGCGTCGGTGTGACTGGTCTGGGCCAAGGCTTGCGATACGTCGTTGGCGAAAGTGTACGCGCAGGATACGCCCCAGCTTTCTTTGCAAGATGCCCGATGTTTCGCCTGAAGACTTCAGCGTGTTGAACGACAGTGGTTCGCTAAAACTCAATAAGGTTCTTCGGCCATGAATGACCGTTGTGAACAACTTTCGTGTGCGTCCGGCAAACTGCCAGTTTTCGGTAAACCACAAACGCCAGAACGAGGATTCCTTTTCGGGTGCTCGCCCCCAGTAAACGGCTACCGGTACTATCTGTAATTCCTGGTCGGTGGCGAGTCCGGCATCGACAAGCCGCGCTAGACGTTCTGACGAGACCAGTCGATGGCGAGTGAAGACTCTGCCTTGGCGTTGTTGGAGAACCACCAGGCGGGTGTTTTCCCGGGCAGCGCCAAAGACGACATCATCGTACGGTCGCGGAAGATTCTCCTGCTCGCAAATGATACGCAGCGCGGTATAGTCCGCGACACCTCCAACTTCGAGTACATAGATCAGCGCGACATCCGGATCGATCAACGTTGAAGGTGACGTCGGCAGCACGTCAGGCTTCACCCACAGACGAAGGACGCGGTACAGCGCTTTATGCAGAAGCGGGTACACGGTCTTCAGGCATAATTTGGACTTGTCACCATAGTGAGCATCATACCGTGTCCCGACTAGAAACCCGTAAAGAGGCGTCCTTGGACGCCGAGACGCTCAAGTCACTTGAACCTGTGCGCATGAAAGGCCGTCTTGCCGATGTCTATCTCGAGTTCGCCAATAGCGAACCCGCCATTCGCGCTTAT
>CAYULV010000101.1:8008-11234 GCA_964445655.1 uncultured Granulosicoccaceae bacterium
CTGGCCGCTGCCCGCGGGGCGGGTTTAAGCGATGAGAATCTGGTTGATGTGACCATGGCGGCCAGCACGATTTTCTTTACCAACATCACTAATCACATCAACGATACACTGTCACCGTTGTCTCCCGCGCCGTCGATTGATGGCTAGCTTTGTGTGCCACAAACGTGAAACTACTGGATTTCTTTGAAGGGCTGATCGAGCCGTTTCCTGACGCTGCTGACGAGCAGCCGCCAGGACGTCTGATGCCGTTCCTGTGGTTTTATGTGCGTGGTTCCTGGCCGTATCTCCTCATGATGGCCACGCTGTCAGGCATCATTTCGGTACTTGAAATCAGTATCTTCGGCTTTCTTGGCAATCTGGTTGATTGGTTGGGTGCGCGTGACCCGCAGAGTTTTTTCACCGAAGAAGGGCGATCACTCTGGATGATTTCGGGGGTCATTCTGGTGCTGTTACCGCTCGCCGGATTTCTGCATTCCCTGTTGTTGCATCAGACCATCTTTGGCAATTTCGTCATGACGATTCGCTGGAAAGCGCATCAGTGGATGTTGGGCCAGAGTTATTCGTTTTATCAGGATGAGTTTGCCGGCCGTGTGGCGACCAAAGTCATGCAGACGTCACTCGCGATTCGCGATGTGTCACTGAAGGCACTTGACGTGATGGTCTATGTGTCGGTGTATTTTTTCGGTGCGATGGTACTTGTCTCATCCTTCAGTTTGTACATGATGTTGCCGTTTCTGATCTGGCTGATTCTGTACATAACTTTGCTGCGTTATTTTCTCCCACGCTTGAAAGAGGTGTCACGTCGGCAAGCTGATCAACGCTCCGAGATGACGGGCCGTGTGGTCGACAGTTACACCAACATCATGACGGTCAAGCTCTTTGCCCACGCCGGCAACGAAGCTGAATACGCTCGTCACAGCATGCGAGGTTTTCTCGGAACGGTCTATCCGCAGTTTCGTCTGGTGACCGGTCTCAATATTTTCTTGAGTTTGATTAACGCTTTGTTGTTGTTTTCTGTCGGTGCTGTCGGTATTGCACTTTGGTCGGGTGGGCATGTGTCCATTGGGGCGATCGCTGTAGCTGTAGGACTCGTACTGCGTATGGAAGGCATGTCGCATTGGGTCATGTGGGAATTGTCGGGATTGTTTGAAAGCATTGGTGTTATCTATGACGGCATGAATATGCTGTCGAAAAAAAAGCAGGTGCTCGACAAACCTGCTGCGGTGCCGTTGGAGGTACCGACCGGCAATATCGAATTTGAAAATGTACGTTTTCACTATGGGCGCGACAAAGGTGCGATCGAGAATCTGAACCTGGCCATCGAAGGCGGGGAGAAGATCGGCCTGGTGGGCCGCTCGGGTGCGGGTAAGACCACACTGACTAATCTCTTGCTCAGGCTCTACGATGTTGAAGAAGGGCGCATTCTCGTCGATGGCGCGGATATTCGCGATGTGCAGCAGGAGACCTTGCGTCGAAATATCGGTGTCGTCACCCAGGATACCTCGCTACTGCATCGATCCGTCTTCGACAATATCGCTTACGGTCGCCGGGGAGCGACGCTGGATGATGTTGCTGCTGCTGCCAGACGTGCCAACGCGCATGAATTCATTGAAGAGTTACAGGATTCAGCGGGTCGCCGCGGCTACGACGCGCAAGTCGGTGAACGTGGCGTCAAGCTCTCCGGCGGGCAGCGGCAACGTATTGCCATTGCCCGTATGTTTTTGAAAGATGCGCCGATTCTCGTCCTCGATGAAGCGACCTCGGCACTCGACAGTGAGGTGGAAGCGGTCATTCAAGAGAATCTTGGGGCGCTGATGGCCGGCAAGACCGTCATCGCCATCGCCCACCGCCTGTCTACGATAGCGGCCATGGACCGCTTGATCGTCATGCAAGACGGGGCGGTGGTCGAGGAGGGTAGTCATAAGGTGCTGGCCGCCGGTGATGGGCTCTATGCGCAGCTGTGGTCGCGCCAGTCTGGCGCCTTTTTGACATCCGATGCCGGTGACGAATTAACCGCCTGAACATTATTCCGTGTTGTTCTAGTCAAGTAAAGTCACACGAATTTACTTTTTTCACGCCTTAAATAAATAATTCGTGACACCGCCGCGGCGGTTCCGCATAATCGGGGGTGTGGGGGCGCTGAGTCAGTGCTTGGTGCCTCTTACTGACAACGAACACTCTTGGAGAAGAATTTGATGATAAATAAATCTATTCGGTACACGGCGCTTGCCAGTGCCTTCAGTGTGCTGACCTTTGGCGCTGCTTCATCGCAGGCGGTTGATCTTGAAGTCACGCACTGGTGGACATCCGGTGGTGAAGCGGCAGCGGTCAAGGTTTTTGCTGATGCGTTCAACGCAGGCGGAGACAATTGGGTCGACGGTGCTATTGCAGGTTCTGGCGGTGTAGCACGCCCGATCATCATTAGTCGAATCCTGGGTGGTCAGCCGATGGGTGCCACGCAATTGAATCACGGACGTCAAGCAGAAGAGCTTGTTGAAGAAGGGCTCATGTTGGACCTGACTGAACTCGCCGAAAAAGAAGGCTGGAAAGATCTGGTGCGACCTTCAAGCTTGCTCGATAGCTGTACGCTCGATGGCAAGATTTACTGTGTGCCTGTCAACATTCATAGTTTCCAGTGGATGTGGACAAGTCTTGACGCTTACAAGGCCGCTGGTGTTGATGCACCAACTAACTGGAACGAATTTGTGGCTAGCGCGCCGAAATTGCGCGAAGCTGGTGTAACGCCGCTTGCTGTCGGCAATCAAGGCTGGCAAACCAACGGTATGTTCGGTGTCATTCAACTGGGCATTGGTGGTATCGAAACTTTCACGAAAGCGATGGTAGAAAGAGATAGCGAAACTCTGCGCGGCGACACCATGGCCGCTGTCTGGCAAGCTTATGCAGATGCACGTGATCTTGATGATCCGCAGAACAGTATCCAGAACTGGAACGATGCAACCAATCAGGTAATTACGGCAAAAGCTGGCGCACAAATCATGGGTGATTGGGCGCAGGGTGAGTTTCAAGTCGCAGGATTGACCGCAGGCACCGAATACGACTGCTTGCCGGGCCTGGGTATTCAGGGCGTACTTGATACGGCTGGAGATGCGTTCTACTTTCCGAAGCAGGATGATGCTGAAATCGAAGCTGCACAGATGCGTATGGCATCCATGATGATGAGTAAGGAGGTTCAAGTAGACTTCAACCTGAAAAAGGGATCATTGCC
>CAYULV010000101.1:11334-13031 GCA_964445655.1 uncultured Granulosicoccaceae bacterium
CCGCGTGAAAATTTCGTTGGCTTGAAGCAATACGACCGATTGTTCAGTTCTTCGCGCTGGATGGAATCGGTCGAGAACATAGCAATCTATGGAATTTGTGCGTTGGTGTTTTCACTGAGCTTCGGTTTTTTACTGGCCGTTGCAATGGATCAGAAAATTCGTTTCGAGAATACGTTTCGCACCATTTTTCTTTATCCCTTCGCCCTGAGCTTCATTGTTACCGGTCTAGTGTGGCAGTGGATACTCAATCCGGATTTTGGTATTCAGCATGTCATTCGCAATCTCGGTTTTACGAATTTCGAATTCAATCTGCTTGCCAGTCGCGAATACTCTGTGTATGCCATTGTTATCGCAGGGCTGTGGCAAGGGACAGGTTTTGTCATGGCGCTGATGCTCGCCGGATTGCGCGGCATCGATCAGGATATATGGAAGGCCGCACGGATTGACGGGATTCCCACGTGGCGTACTTATCTGTTTATCGTTATCCCGATGATGCGTCCTGTGTTCATTACCACCTTGGTCATCATCGCATCGGGTATCGTCAGGGTTTATGATCTGGTTGTCGCCTTGACTGATGGCGGGCCAGGTATCTCTTCAGAGATGCCGGCGAAATATGTGTATGACTATATGTTCGGACGCGCCAATCTGGGCCAGGCGCTGGCGGCGTCGACCGTCATGTTATCGACCGTATTGATTATCCTGATTCCCTGGGCCTATCTGGAATTCAGCCAGAAGAAGGATGGTGAACATGCTTGAAGCCGGTCCACGTGGAGTCAAGCCGCGACGTCTGCTGACCTCGCGCAACATCATCCTCTACGGTTTCCTTTTTGTTACCGCCGTGTATTGGTTGTTGCCGCTGTATGTGATGGTGGTGACATCCTTGAAAGGCATGCCGGAAATTCGTCTTGGCAATGTTTTCTCGCCACCGATGGAGATCACCTTTGCACCCTGGGCCAAGGCATGGGACAGTGCCTGTACCGGGCTTTATTGCGAAGGTTTGAAAGTCGGTTTCTGGAATAGCGTACAGATACTGGTGCCGAGTGTGCTGGTCTCAATCGCCATTGCCTCGGTGAATGGCTACGCGCTGTCTTTCTGGCGTTTCAAAGGTTCCGAGTTCTTTTTTACTGTCTTGCTGTTTGGCGCGTTCATTCCGTTTCAAGTCATGATTTACCCGCTGGTGATTATTCTTCGGGAGATGGGTTTGTTCTCGACGTTATGGGCAATCATATTCGTGCATACGATTTTCGGTATGCCGATACTGACCTTGTTATTCAGGAATTACTTTGCAGGCGTTCCCATGGAGTTGTTCAAGGCGGCGCGTGTTGACGGGGCTGGTTTCTGGCGGATCTTCGGGCAAATCATGTTGCCGATGTCGCTACCGATATTTGTTGTCGCGATTATTCTCCAGGTTACGGGTATCTGGAACGATTTTCTGTTCGGTGTCATTTATGCCGGTACCCGAAACTTTCCGATGACGGTACAGTTGAACAACATTGTCAACTCAACCCAAGGCGTCAAGGAATACAACGTCAATATGGCGGCTACTTTGTTGACGGGAGCCTTGCCACTGTTTGTATATTTCGTGTCAGGAAAACTATTTGTTCGCGGCATCGCTGCGGGAGCGGTGAAAGGATGAGTAGTGTCGATATTCGCAACCTTGATCTGGAGTTTGGTCAGATCAAGGTGCTCAAGCAGCT
>CAYULV010000102.1:0-4651 GCA_964445655.1 uncultured Granulosicoccaceae bacterium
CAGAACACACAGCTGCGGTCTGACAATCAAGCTGTTGCCCTGACTATCAACGCAAATGGTGGATCGATAACAAACACACATGCGAACCCATTGGATTCAGATGCCGACGGTAGCAATAGTGATGTCACTGCAAGTGAATCTGCCGCCGATAGCGAAGTACTGCCTGTCGACAATGCCCCCCCGATTAGTTTTCTTGATCGTTTGGTTAACGTGTGGATGCAATTGAAGTCGGCTTTTATGGCACTTGACGGTATCAACCAAATAATCGTGCTGTGCGCTCTCGGCCTACCATTGCTACTGCTGCTTGCCTGGTCTGTTCTGCGCAAGCGAACCCGTTATAAAGACTATGAAGCGGACTTCCCGCCACAGCAATATAACCGGGACTTGCTTGACCGAGTCCATCCAGATTTCGACACCGATGAGCATGATCTTCTTAAAGAGCGACTTGATGCAGAAGCCGAGGAATTCTTCGGAACCATCGATGCCGAGGACATCTATGACGATGGGGTAGACGCATCGAAACAGGACTACCGGATTGCGGCATCCGATCACCAAAACGATGATTTGAAGGATACTGACGAAGTTACTGAGCCATTTGCAGGCTTCGGACAGGAAGCGGCAACGCGAGAGCACGACGATGCACTCGATCGCCCACAAACCAACCCCTCATCTGCAGCTACTCGCATAGCCACAAAACCGGAAATTGCCGCCGCAGCCGCAATTCAAAGCGAACTATCCGACGGTGTCGATGACGCCCGCTTATCAAAGGCCGCTGATCGCGGTACGTTTGCCAAGTGGCTTGCCACAGTCAATCCAGATGATCAATTAACCTACGCCATCGAATTCTTGATCTACTGGATAGCGTATGGCGACGAACGCTACGACCCGGCCCTCAAAGAAGTGTTGTTTCAATTACAGGAACCCGACGATCGAGATCTGATCAAGCGCTGGGTGCTCAAGCACGATGTCATCGCATTTAGAGATACGATAAGTTGGCTGCAGAATAACTCTGACTCGATACAACGACGGCAGATTATCGACCTTTTAATGGTCCTACTTGTTAATGAAGCTGCACTGACTCCCGTACAGAATACGATACTGCGTTTTCTGGGGGACGCCTTTGGCATTGGCAATGCCGACCTGGATTCTCAATATCGCGAAGCCTTTGGTACGGCAATGGCACCACTGCCACGAGCTGACAAGCCAAAATGGTGGCAACGACAACCCGATACAGCCAGTTTGCGTTGGGACGCCCGCGCAGTTGCTGAAGAATCTCTCGATGTGCAATACCGGGTTCGGCTCGGGCTCGCATTGAGTGGACCGATTGACGAAGAAGCTGTCGTCAAAGGGTTTCGCCGTGCTGCGAGGCGTTGCCATCCCGATCGTTTTGATACGTTGACCGAGCGCGAACGTGAGCTCGCGGAAATGCAATTTGAAAAATTTGAAGATGCCCGAGATTTCCTTCTCGGTGTGAACGAAATGAATGACTGAGGCAACAACGCGATGAAAAACTATTATGCGCGTTTCGACCTATCCGCGGATACTGACGCTGATGAAATCGAACACACACTGACTGCAGCACACCATGACGAAACAATGGACACACTCAGCGTAACTGAGAGCCAGAGCGTTCTGATGGATCCGTTAACCCGCACTCACTACGATCGACTACATCTGCAGTATCAAGCTATGGCAGCGGCGGTAGACTGTCTGGCACACGACAATGCTCGCGATACCCACCGATGGCCAGAACGCTTTGTAGAATACCCAGTGGATGAAGATACACTGGATGAGCTCGCCTGACTGGGGCGCACTTCAGTGCTATCAGGGCGTTTATTGATCATCCATTGTGACGAAAAAAACCACACCCGAAAATTTTCAATAAAAGCCAGCAAGCCAGTCAGAAATCAATTGTCCAACGGAATTGGCTCATGCTCACGGCACAAGGTCTGAAGGGACTCCAACGTCTTGCGCGAACCGAGCAGTGAAAAAGAGATTTTTCGATCCTCGGCTACGGTAACCATCGCGACATCACCCGTATCGATTTGCAAGCGCAGGGTTTCGCGCTCTCGTCCACCACCATTGAAGGTCCAGACCACCCCTTCGTCCGAATCGACAATCAACGGGAAATCAACGTTGGTGCTGTCGATCTGAAAATCCAGCCTTTCGTCATCAGCGAAAGCGGGGATTTCACCTGTATCCACCGCGACTTCAGAACGCTCAGCAACAGCTCCGATCTGGGAAGTTTCCGAGCTGCTCGACTCAGCCACGGTGCCAGGCCCGGCACCATCGTCATCTGGCACCATCAGCGCTATCGTCGGGCTACAGGAAAATCGAGGGCTGAAGCTGACTTTGAGCAGCATTCCCGGTCGATTGATAGCCTCGGTCGTGCCCTGATACTCGGTCAGAACTGAGCCATCGCGAACGGTTTTCTGATCCCGAAGGCCAGTCCAGCTGAGAAATTGTGCCTGTTCGAGCGGCGTCACCTGTGCGGAGGCGGTTTCTGCCATCGCCGTGCCGCCTATAGCCATGCACAGACCTAAATTAACCCACGAATGCCTACTCCTACCCATTACAAATAACCCTTAAGCGTCCGATGCACAGTCTATAGCTTACGACTGAAACCCGCCAATACCCTCGCATTTGGGACACCCACTAACCTAAAGCCTTAATTTCACACACTTAATAGCATCGAGGCACTCATTTTGCTACCCAGTTCTCACTTATCAAAGAATTCTCGGATTCAACAAAATGAACCTCGTCATCTTCAAATACGGCCTGCCCCTACTGCTCAGCTACATCCTTTTCATGGGAATTTCAGGGCGTCTCAACCCATTTCGTAAACCCGTCGCACTAGCTGAGCGACCCGCCTGGTTACTAGGCGTCTGGACCGCCTTGTCGGTGACGCTTGTTCTGGGCGTAGGGCTGCATATGGCCTACGGCATGACACTCGAAAGCGCCAGAACCTTGTTCAAACCCAGCGCGCTTTTGCTCGGTGGCCTGTTGATACCCGGGTTTGTCGCTTATTTTCTGTATCGGCGATCAGTCGAACATGAGCTCGATCAGGCAGCGCGTTTATCGATGGCAGACAATATAGACACCTGCCTGAACACCGACCTGGTCATGGAACTCGATGACGAGGCGATTGAAGATATTTTCGTTGACGATGAATTCACCGAAGAAGATATAGAGGCTGCCATCGAAGCAACCGTGCAGGAAACCGCCGGCGAAGCACTCGACAATAGTGACACTGCAAAGGTTGAAGCTGCAACACTCGCCAACCCGGAACTGCAATATATTGCCCCTTACACACCAGATGATGCACTTGATATGGGTGAACTGCAGCATTCGTCGGCTACACCGGATGCACTCGAAGAAATTATCGATGACGAAGTCGTTGAAAATATTTTCACCGAAGAAGAACTGGATGCTGCGATCGAAGCAAGCGACCAGGAAACCGCCAGCGAAGTGCTCGATACAAGCGAAATTGCAGCGGTTGAAATTGCAACAGCCGACATCTCGGAATCGCAATCCTCGATCCTTTCACCTTCGGTTGATGCTACTGAAATCGGCAATACGCAACAGTTGACCGTTGCGCGAAGAGCACTTGAACAAGAGCAGACATTGCGTAAAGAAGCCGAAAAGCATCTTGTAATCATGCGCAAGGCTATGTCACGTCTTGACGCGGAAACCAGAGAGTACGAGACGAGCAAGGCTGATGCGATCATCAAGCTGGAGGAAGAACTTGAAGCACGCGTCAAGCAGGTGTCAGCAGCTGAGAGTCGTGCTACACGCGAAGAAGAACGTCGAATAAGTTCAGATGATCAGATTGTTGAACTGAAAAAGAACTTGGTTACGGCAAAGCAGGAACTCAGACTGAGTACTACCGCTCGCGCTAAAGCACTTGGTACTGCGAACAAATCAGTCGCCTTTGCACGTCAATCCATTCAACAGCGTCAGCGACTGGAAGATGACGTCAGCCGCCTCGAATCACAAGTAACGCATCTACAAAACAGTCTTCAGTCAACACGAGATGCCTTGCAGAAACGCCAAACCACAGTTGCCAGTTTGATCAAGGCGCTTGAAACCGAGAAGCTTCGCAGTAGAACCAACATGTCGAAGATGGCCAAGCAAATGGTCTTGAAAGATCGACAGCAGCGAGCTCGCAAAAGCCGCGAAAAAGTTGCGCGCAATGTCGAAGACAATCTGACCTCAAGGCTCGTGAAGAAGGTCGCGAAGGCGCGACCTTTAGCCTCTGACAGCTAAGTCGGATTAGAAATTATATTGGGCATCGCTGGAAACAGCGTTGCCCGATAGACCTGAATCATCAGCGCGATCGGTATAAGATACTCCATCGTCGTGACGACGCTGGTTCATATACCGCATGCCATAGTACGTTTGTCTGGCCCTTTTCTGCATCCCCAGCATACAGCAGACAGCTACCAGGTATACGCCCAAGAACGCTAGCAACAAGGGCACCCCTTGCATAGTTAGCAGCGTTACAACCCCCGCAAACACAAGCGTACAACTCGCGATGATTCCCATGACTTGATAAGGGTTCATGAGATCACTCAACTTATTGGTTTATCCCGAATATACTCGCGACTTCGTAACATGGCAATAGCGAAAATCGTTGGTTTTCTGACGTTCC
>CAYULV010000102.1:4751-8889 GCA_964445655.1 uncultured Granulosicoccaceae bacterium
GCTGTTGCTGTCTGACGTCTCGAGATACCTGCGTCAGCGAGATCGCTGATACCGAAACTCGGTGTCCCACATAAACGAACCAATTCCGCCGAAGGTGTCTTGGGTAGAAGTTTCGGTAACTTTTCAAATAACAAATCAAGATGCGCCTGCCAGGCCATCATCACGCGGGTCGCATGAACAGCCGACGTTTCAATCTCTTGAAGAAAATGACGAAGCCAGTTGTCTCGCTTGCCTTCGCTGATAGCACCATCAAGATGTATCCAGTAATTGTCGGAGTTTTTTGCGAACGTATGAATCAAAGGCAATACAGGGCTTGCTATCAAGCCTTCTTCAACCAGTAACAGAGATGTCAGTATTTGACCCGTCACGGTATTGGCGTGGGTAAAGGGTTGCAAGGCAATCCATTGACCGTGAGCTGCACCAGCGATCAGCAAAGGATCCAGTGATCCAGCATCCTGCCGGACAAAGCCCTGCCAATTTTCCAGCAGCATTTGCAGATGCTCTGCTCCAACAGGGGATGGTTTGACAATGTGTTTGCCAGCCGGGCTTAACTTGTCACGCCTGACGGTAGCAGCTTTCGCAGACAAACCACTCGCCAGCTCCAGGGCCAGAACACTGCCAACAGGCTCTCTCGGAAGCCGCAAAGATGCGCTGTTTGTTTGCGACACATAACGCGCGAGTCCCTCAGGCCGATGTGACTCTGGCGATATCAATAACTCACGAAGACTGCACAGCGTCCCATCAAGTTGCAAGGCCGCGGCAGCATTCAACCATTTAAACGTTTCGCTGGCCGCATCAAAGATTGGCGATTGATGACAGCATTGTTCGAAAGCGCCTAGTGCGCGATGAGCTGGCACGCAGGCAGCCAATAGTTCTACCGTCTCGAAGCTTGAAGTCGGCGGCAGGCGCGGCAATCTGGCCCGCCTACTGGTTAAGGTAGAAACGTCTTTCGATGAGGTTCTAGGCGACATGCATTTCAATCGAGACTGCTTGCACCTATGGTAGCTCACTGAGAAGAGGGAGACATGATCCGGAGACCAGGAATCGTGAAACCTACATATCCGTACAGGTAATTCGCAAGCGGTTCGTTACCAAAGAAATCGTAGACCTCAGTCACCGTTGCGCAAACAGCACCCCAATATCGAATATCGATGGTGTCAGGATCGTCAACACGTGCGGCAACATAGCCAGTCATCGTGGCGTAAAGGTGAAACTGACGACGAACGGACCCATCATGATTCAGCGCAGCCACCGATGCCAGACACTCGCCATCGAAGTCGTGTGACTCTTTAGCAGAAAGTCTGACGCTATGATTCATTCAGAGCGGTAGTTTAAGCCAGCGGTCAATCAGGCAATCAAGCGAGTAATCGCTGATAGCTGGCCATATCGATGTTGCTGCCACAGGCGATCAGTGCAACTCGTTTGTCTGCAAGACGTGTTGCCAAAGGTCGATTCAAAGCGGCCAGTGCGGCGGCACAGGCAGGCTCAACAACGAGTTTCATATCATCGAACATCTGGCGCATTGCCGCCCTCAATTCATCGTCACTGACTTGTACCAGCTCATCGACATGATCACGCACGTTTGCGAACGTCAGCGGTTTATGCATGGGTGCGCCAAGACTATCCGCGATTGTATCGACAACGACCTGCTCCATCGGCGCACCATGGGTAATGCTCTGTTGCATACCACAAGCGCCACTCGGCTCTACACCAAATACCAGACAGTTGGGCTGCAATTGCTTGACCGCCGCAGCGATACCTGCAATCAAACCACCACCACCGACCGGCACGATAACAGCATCAAGCGATTCGACATCGTTACAGAGTTCGAGACCAACACCTGCGGTACCAGCAATCGTGGGTTCACTTTCAAATGGGTGAATAAGGTGACGTCCCTCATCAGCCTGCAAGGCTTCGACAATCGACAGGAGATCAGCAATGGTTTCGCCAAAAACCACTTCAGCGCCATACTGCTGGCAACGCTCGACACGAAATGGATTCGCACTTCGGGGCATGACAACCTTGGCGCTTATACCAAGGGAGCGCGCGGCATAAGCGGTTGCAATCGCGTGATTACCGGCTGAAAAAGCGGTCACACCCGGGTGTTTAGTCAGATCTGATGTATTTGAATTTCCAAGCAACTGCTGAATATTATTGATCGCGCCACGGGCCTTGAAACTTCCCGTGCGCTGCAGCAGTTCCAATTTGACAAACAACTCGCCGCTACCCGACCTTAGCTCGGGGATAACTGGCCAGGCAACTGTCGGTGTACGCAGCACGAAAGATGACACTTCTTCAGCGACCGAGCGTATCGTATCGAGCGATGGCTTGATGACTGATGGTGTCGTATCAGAGGTATTGCTCACATTCATCACGTGATCACTAAACGAGAACTATCACTCAGTTTACCTTGCACCAACAGGATGCGGTGAAAAGTAATAACCCCCTGCTCCCGTGTATAGCCGAATTGCAGCTTGTTCACGCAAACGCACGGGTCTAATCTGTCTACTTTCAACGTACAAGCTAAGCAAGCGCCGAGAATAGTCGCACCAGAAACAAACAACCATGAAAAAACGCATTGCCATAGCAGTTCTCGGATTGATAGCAATCATTGCAGGTCTGGCGTTCGTCAAGTTTGATCAGATCGTGAGCATGATTGAAGCTGGTGAATCAATGAGCCCGCCAGCCACTGCCATTACTGCGGTCGACGTACAAGCGGTCACCTGGGAGACCAGTCTGCAAACCATAGGCACCCTGGAAGCGGCACAGGGTGTTGTCATCACCGCTGACCTTCCGGGAAGAGTAACCGCCTTGTTTTTCGATGGTGGCGAAAGAGTGAAAAACGGAGACCTCCTGGTAGAGCAGGACGTCAGCACTGAAAGTGCACAACTGAGTGCCGCAGAATCTGATCTGGTACTGGCTCAGAACAATCTCGATCGAGTGGCCCGCCTGTTTCGCAGCAAAGTTGTATCACGTTCAGAGCTCGACGCTGCTCGCTCACAGGCGACCTTGGCCGAAGCTCAGGTCGACAACATCACCTCCAGTCTCGACAAGAAGCAGATCAGCGCACCGTTTGACGGACGTCTGGGGCTGCGTCTGGTCGATATCGGACAGGATCTGTCGCAGGGTGTACCGATCGTGTCATTACAGGCCTTCGATCCGATGCGCGTCAATTTCTCCTTGCCGCAAAAGGCTCTGGCAACAGTTAGCTCAGGGCTCGATGTACGCGTAACGACCAGCGCTGTTTCAAACAAGGTGTTCACCGGCAAGATCACGGCTATCGATACCGAAATCAACACGAGTACTCGCACCGTTCGCGCACAAGCAACACTGGACGCCCAGGCTGACAAGGATGATTCCAGCAATGCTGGCTTACCCGATTTGCTTCCCGGCATGTTCGCCAACGTGGAAGTCGTTTTGCCGATCAAACGAGAGCTTCTGATGATTCCATTGACCGCAGTGAGTTTCGCGACCTATGGTGATTCAGTGTTCATCCTGGAAGAGAATGATCAGTCGCAACTCATTGCACGACAACAGTTCGTACAACTCGGCGAACGTAGGGGCGACTTTGTTGAAGTCACCAAAGGGCTCGAAGCATCACAAACTATTGCCAATGATGGTGTTTTCAAACTGCGTCAGGGGGCACCAGTGGTGATCAACGACGAAGGTACTGAAGCGGAAATCGCGCCGCAGCCTGACAACGCCTGAGGCTGACATGCACTTCACCGACATCTTTGTAAAACGCCCGGTACTGGCTGTCGTGGTCAGTCTGTTGATTTTGCTTGCCGGCATACAGGCGGTCACCAGTTTAAGTGTCAGGCAATACCCGCGAAACGATAATGCCGTAGTGACAATAACCACCGCATACATTGGTGCCAGTGCGGAGCTCGTTCGAGGCTTTATAACCACACCGCTTGAGCGTGCGGTTTCCGGTGCTGATGGTGTGGACTATGTATCCTCATCAAGCACCCAAGGCATATCAACGGTTAGTGTTCGTCTTGAATTGAACTATGACCCGATCAAGGCCCTGTCGGAAATCAACTCCAAAGTGACGCAGGTGCGCGGGGACTTGCCACCCGAGGCCGAAGTACCTGTCATCAATGTAGAGTCAGCCGACAGTACTGTTGCCTCGGCCTAT
>CAYULV010000102.1:8989-11327 GCA_964445655.1 uncultured Granulosicoccaceae bacterium
AGCGGCGATGCAGTCATACGTCTCAAGGATGTCGCAACCGTTGAGCTTGGCGCTGATGCAACTGATGTAGAGGTGCGCTATAGCGGTGACGAGGCGATCTTCATGGGTATCTGGCCGCTTCCCAATGCAAACACGCTCGATGTCATCAAAGGTGTCAGAACAGAGCTGGATGCAATCAAGAGTGCACTGCCAGGCGGTATGACAGCGACGGTGGCTTACGATGCGACTCAATACATCGAGAGCTCTATTCGAGAGGTCATCACAACACTGATCGAGACATTGCTTATTGTCATGTTGGTGATCTTTCTGTTTCTCGGCTCCCTGCGATCCGTCATCGTACCCATCATGGCGATACCGATCTCATTGATTGGGGCCGTCTTCCTGATGCAGATGTTCGGCTTTAGCGTAAACCTCCTGACATTGTTGGCGATTGTGCTGTCAGTCGGCTTGGTGGTTGACGATGCCATTGTTGTCGTCGAGAACGTCGAGCGACATATCAGCGAAGGCAAGAGCCGCTTTGATGCCGCCATTCTTGGCGCACGAGAATTGGTGGGGCCAGTGATTGCGATGACTGCGACGCTGGTCGCGGTGTATCTGCCCATCGGACTGCAAGGCGGACTGACCGGTTCGCTGTTCCGTGAATTTGCCTTTACCTTGGCTGGGGCTGTCACGATCTCGGGTATCGTCGCCCTGACTCTGTCACCAATGATGTCGGCAAGCCTGTTGCGCGAAGGTGATTCTGATCGCGGCTTTGCCAAATTCGTCAATAGACAATTCTCCCGCCTGCGTGCACGTTATATCAAGATGCTTGACGGCACCCTGAAGGCGCGCCCTGCTGTCTACATCGTCTGGATCGTCATCAGCTTGCTGTGCATCCCGATGTTCATCATGTCATCGAAGGAACTAGCGCCCACGGAAGATCAAGGCATCATATTCGGCATTGTCGACGGTTCCGGCAATGCGACTATCGAAAGCGCCAGTCGCTATGCCGCACAAGCCGATGAAGCATTCAGGAGTGTCGACGAAACCGAATTTACCTTCCAGCTGACCTTTCCCTCATCAGGCTTTGGCGGCATGGTATTGAAAGACTGGGATGAACGCGATCGCTCTGTGTTCGAGGTGAAACCCGAGATCACACAAAAGCTTAATAACATCAGTGGCATCAACATGTTTCCGGTGACACCACCTGCTTTGCCTGGTGGTGGTCAGTTCCCGGTTGAGTTTGTCCTGGCCTCAACAGCAGAGCCTGAAGAAATTCTCGGCTTCGCACAGCAGATTCAACTTGCCGCGATACAGTCAGGTTTGTTTGCCTTTCCACCCATTATCGATACCAAAATCGACAAAGCGCAAAGCAAACTCGTCTTTGATCGCGAGCGTGTGGCAGATCTGGGCTTGACCATGCAGCAAGTGGGCGCCGATGTCGGCACCCTGCTCGGTGGCAGCTATGTCAATCGCTTTAATATTGAAGGTAGAAGTTACCGTGTTATCCCTCAAGCACTACGCGCCGAACGTCTGAACCCTGATCAGTTAGAGAACCTGTACGTATCAGGTCCGAATGGCTCGCTGGTTCAACTGGGCTCTCTGGCTTCCATCGAAAACAGCACGGTTCCTCGCTCTTTGAATCGCTTTCAACAACTTAATGCGGTCAAGCTTAGTGGAGTCACCATAAGCACGCTGGATAAAGCCCTGACATTTCTGGAGACCACTGCCGCCGAGGTACTACCGCCAGGCTACTCACTGGACTACACGGGAGAGTCACGCCAGCTGCGTCAGGAAGGCAACAAATTCCTGCCGGCTTTCGCGTTGGCAGTTGTACTGATTTATCTGACCTTGGCAGCACAATTCAACAGCTTCCGCGACCCCTTTGTCATTCTGGCAGGTTCGGTACCACTGGCCATGTTTGGCGCATTGATCTTTACCTATATGAAAATGCCCAATCCACAGATGGCCTACTGGACGAACAGTTTTACGACCACCTTGAACATCTACTCTCAGGTCGGTCTTGTCACCTTGATTGGCCTGGTGGCTAAAAACGGCATTCTTGTTGTGGAGTTTGCCAAGCAAATGCAACAGCTTGGGCTTAGCAAGCTGGCGGCTATCAAGGCCGCCTCCACCACGCGTTTTCGTCCAATTCTGATGACCACAGTCGCGACAGTCGCTGGTCACTTCCCGCTGGTATTGGTGAGTGGTCCCGGCGCTGAAGCGCGCAACTCGATCGGACTCGTATTGGTCGGTGGCATGGCTATCGGAACCTTGTTTACCTTGTTCGTCATTCCTTCGATATACATGCTGATTGCCAGAGATCTTGGCGGCAAGCTTGAATCTTTACCAGAAGAGA
>CAYULV010000102.1:11427-12987 GCA_964445655.1 uncultured Granulosicoccaceae bacterium
ACCGTTTTCAAGGTACGGTAACCGAAGTAAATCCGGTTTATGGTCGTGATCACACAGATCGCTGCGAATCCATAGGCAAGTATCGGGAACGAAGCGGGGAACAGGCACATCAAGACAAAACATAGAATCGTTTCAGTGCCCTCAGCCAAGCCATTGAGGTAGTACAAACCTTTGTAGGAAAAATCAGGATGGCTGATAGCGTGCTTGTCCGCTTGCGATGCAAAGGCCAGAAAACTCGCCCCGGTGCCGACAAAGCTTGCCACCAGTACCGCCGCTGGTAGCGCATTGACCGCCGGGTTGCACAATGCAAAGCCCACTGGTATCAGCGCATAGATGACAAAATCCAGTGTGATATCCAGGAATGCTCCAGCATCAGTCCCTTCGGACAGGCGGGCGAGCTCACCATCGATCCCGTCAGCCAGACGATTTATCACGAAAAATATCAGCGCAAGATCATTGCGCTCAAACGCCAGACACAGAAATGACGCGATACCACAGGCAAATCCCGCAAACGTCAGCTGGTCTGCCGTAAATCCCCACTGATGCACACGTTCAGCCACTCGCCGAAGTGGAGGCTTGATAATCGGAATAATATGGCGATCGAGCATGCTGGGCTGATGGGTACGTATAAATGTAGATTGATAGCTTAGGCGTTCTGGCAGAATCCGATGGCCACAGGGGGCAAAGGTTCCCGATTCGCGGGCCCTTTGAAACCTTCAACTCGATGCTCTGTCTGAAATTTCATGAGCATGGTTCCTGCATGGAATCGGGCTGCTAGAATCCGATTTTACCCAAAACCTGAGGTGATTTCCCGATGGTGTTCAGATCCATGCTTCTCGCTGCCGCAATGGCTGTCGCAACCATGCCTGCCGAGGCGGAAACTACCACAAGTTGGTCCATGGCTGAATTCGGCGAGCCACTGTACAAGGATGGCATCGAGCACTGGCCCTATGTGAATCCTGATGCACCAAAAGGCGGTTCTATCGTTCTGGGCGCTTTTGGCACCTTCGACAGCCTCAACAGCTACATTCTCAAAGGCAACATACCTCGGTCGCTCGGTCGCGCCTCAGACACCTTGATGGTTGGCTCTGCTGACGAACTTTCATCAGTCTATGGACTGATCGCAGAGTCTGTTGAATATCCGGATGATAAAAGCTGGATCATCTTCAACCTTCGCCCTGAAGCCAGATTCAACAATGGCACCCCAATCACGGCAAAAGATTTCGAATTCAGCTTTCAGACAATTCGCGCTCACGGCCGCCCGTTTCTAAAATCATTTTACGAAGAAGTCGAAGGTGTCGAAGTCGTCAGTGATCACCAACTGAAGTTTACCTTTACCACTCGCGACAATATGAAGCCATTGCTGAAGGTCGCAGGCATTAGTCCGCTTTCGCATGAGTACTGGAAAGACAAGGACATTTCAAAAACTTTTCTGACACCACAACCGAGCAGTGGCTCGTACTACATCAGCAACGTTGATGCGGGACGGTCAATCACCTATGAACGCGTCAAGGACTATTGGGGCGCCGATCTTGAGGTAAACAAAGGACTCTCTAATAT
>CAYULV010000103.1:0-12938 GCA_964445655.1 uncultured Granulosicoccaceae bacterium
TATGGCAGTGGACTCCGTTTATGGTGTTGATCATGTTGGCGGGGCTTAGAGCCTTGCCCAAAGAACCGTTTGAAGCAGCGTCAATCGATGGGGCTTCCGCAATCCAATCCTTTTTTTATCTAACGCTACCGATGATGTCAAAGATCATCGCTTTGGCAGTGCTGGTCAGAGGTATTGATTTGTTTCGTATCTATGATTACGTCAAGGTCATGACCGACAGTGGTCCTGGTACGGCAACGGAGACGCTAACTGCCTACGCTGGAACGGTTTATTTTAAAAGTGCAAATTTTTCATATGCTTCCACGGTGGCGTTGGCTACGTTGATTCTGGTGCTTGTGGTTTCCACGGTTTTCATCAAGATTTTCAAGGTCCGATTTTAATGGAGGGGTCAAGCATCAAGGTCGTTCTTCGCTATGTCGTCTCGGTATTCGTCATTTGCGTCTTTATCTTTCCTATAGCGTGGTTTGCATTGACATCGATCAAGCCAATATCCGCTGTGTTCAATAAAGACCGAGTAGTGGTATTTGATTTCAAACCGACGTTCGAAAATTATCAAGTAACGGTATTAGGTGGAGATAGAGATGATTTGAGTAAGAGTAGCAGTATCAGTATGGGTACCAGTGGCAAGGGTGCCTATGATGGTCGAGGGTCGATAGTGTCTTCGCTGATTATCGCCATTTTTTCCACGTTTCTGGCTACTAGTATTGCTTTGTTAGCGGCTTATGCGCTATCAAGGATGCGTTTTTGGGGCTCACAAGGTTATTTGAGTTGGGTCTTGTCTCAGCGATTCCTGCCCCCCATTGCGATCATCATCCCATTGGTTTTTATCTTCCATGATCTTGGGTTGAGAGACACTCATATGGGAATCATAATCGCGCATACATTAATCAATTTGCCTATTGCTCTGTTAATACTGAAATCATTTTTCGATGATGTGCCTGTCGAAATTGATCAAGCTGCGATGATAGATGGCGCAACCAGATTTCAGTGCTTTTATCTTGTTGTCTTGCCGATGATAAAAGGTGGAATAGCGGCAACCGCAGTTTTGTGTTTCATATTTTCCTGGACGGAATTTATTTTGTCGCTTTTTTTGACAAACAGCATAAGAACCGTGCCCGTAAAAATAACAACATTCGTGACGTCCACAGGATCTGAGTGGGGTTATATATCGGCATTGGGGACCGCTGCAATTGTTCCTGGTTTCATTTTCATTCTTCTTGTTCAAAACCATCTGGTAAGAGGATTGACAATGGGAGCTATTAAGGACTGAAGTACTTGGAAATTCGGAAATCACTTACTGATGTCGCCATGATGTCAGCCACAACCAACTGAGGAGATTGAGATGAGCTTTAAAAGATTCCAAAAACAAAATTTCATAATTGATAATGCAAATGCTTTCACGTCAGGCCGTATGTCCAAACGAGCATTTTTGAAAAATATGGGCATAGCAGGAGTTGGAATGTCTGCCTATTCCGCAGGGTTGCTTGGGACGTCAAGACCGTTTTTTGGGAACATCGCACATGCTCAGGAAAATACGACGCCGAAAGAGGTGGCAGATTTTCTACGCGATGCTGGAAAGCCTTTTGCCGGTACGACAATTCGGTATACATCCGAAGCAACCCCTCCGACCAATATTCTGAACGAGCTGAAAAGCGAATTCACTGAGTTGACCGGAATCAATGTCGAAATAGAAATCGTACCGTTAGAGCAAGTTCTTGCGAAAGCTACTCAGGACGTACAGGGACAGCTGGGTACTTATGACATCTATTATCTTGATCAAGCGTGGACGTCAACATTTTCACCAGACACCATAGACCCGGTGGAGTATTACGAATCTAAACCCGAGCTGGCGATGCCAGGTTTCGAATTTGAGGATTTTTCCAAACCGTTGGTTGAGGGAATATGTGAGTACAACGGCAAATGGGTTGGACTGCCGTTTGATATTCCAATTTTCACGCTTATGTATCGTAAGGATTTGTTGGAGAAGCATGGCCTTGCAGTTCCTAAAACCTATGAGGATTTCACCAAGGCTGTTCAGATGATTACCGCCGCTGAGAAGGAAAATGGTATTTTCGGTACTGGCCTTCAAGCCAAATCCGGTCACTATTCATTGGAGTGTGACTGGACGCAGGCAGTTTGGGGGCACGGTGGTTCCATCTTTGGAGCCGACAAGAACTTTTCCGGTAATGATGCGCAGGGTGTAGAAGGTCTTGAATGGTATATGGATCTTTTGAAGAATTCACCGGCTGCATCGGTTACGTCTACCTGGGATGGTCAATGGCAGATGGGAGCGTCTGGTCAGATCGCCTTGTGTCAAAGTTGGGCGGAGTTTTTCCCGGGCTGGAATGCTGATGATTCCGAGGTCAAAGGTCTGTGGGAAATGGCCAAGCCACTGGAAGGTCCAGCTTCGTTGAGATCACGGGATGATGTCGGATTTGGTGAAATCCCTAATTGGGGACATCAAGGTGGGTCAAGTATTGCCCTGTCGCGTTACTCGAAGAATGTTGATGCTGCATGGTTGTTTCTGCAATGGGCTTGCTCACACGACATCATGACACGCTGCACCTTGGCTGGTGGTTTCGCGCCTATGAGAAATTCTTCATACACTGATCCGCGCATCGTTGAGCGTAAAAATCTGGAGGGAGCTGGTACCACGCGGCATCTCGATACGGTCAAGTGGACTATCGATAATGCGATGGCATCTGAGCCGGATCTTCCAATCTGGGCGGGTGTTGCCAACAATGAAATTCCAACAGAGCTGGGTAAGTTGCTGACAGGTCAGGACTATGACGGTAATGCTCAGAAGTGTATGGATCAGATTGCCAAGTTGGTTGATGGTGTTGTCGATGATGCAGAATTAGGCTAAATCGAAACGAGAGTTACCCTGCTCCTTTGGGCAGGGTAACTCGATACAGTAAATTTCAGTTTCTTACAGCTGATTTATTAGAATATCTCCTGTAGTTGACTGACGCATATAGCCAGTACGCATACGAATTCTATAGAGCCATGGCATCAGTAAATATATCCAAGCTTGCAAAACAGTACGGTGCTTTGAAGGTGCTTCATGATCTTGATCTCGAGATTGCTGATGGCAAATTTGTGGTGTTGCTTGGGCCATCTGGGTGTGGAAAGTCGACTCTGCTGAGAATGATTGCAGGGCTGGAGAAAATCACTTCCGGAGATGTATTCTTTGACGGTGTACGTGTAAACGATGTGCACTCAAAGGATAGAAATATTGCAATGGTTTTCCAGAACTACGCTTTGTATGCCCATATGAGCGTGCGTAAAAACATGGCTTTTTCGATGCGATTGAAAAAGGCGGATAAAAAAACCATGGAAGAAAAAGTAGCCTGGGCGTCTTCCATATTGGGTCTGGATGATTATCTTGATCGATTACCAAAAGAGCTTTCCGGAGGTCAGCGACAAAGGGTTGCGATGGGTCGCGCTATCGTGCGTGACCCGGATGTTTTTCTGTTTGACGAGCCATTGTCGAATCTTGATGCCAAACTTCGCGTGCAAATGCGAACTGAAATCAAAGATCTTCACCAGCGTTTGAAAACCACCACGGTGTATGTGACACATGATCAAATCGAAGCCATGACCATGGCAGATGAAGTGGTCATCATGCGCGATGGGCGAATAGAGCAGAGCGGTTCACCTATGGATATTTACGATAATCCAAATAACCTATTTGTCGCGCAATTTATTGGCTCTCCCGGAATGAATATACTCGACTGTGTCGTCGCGGAAGACGAGGCCGGTTTATATGCATCTCATGATGAATTCACTCTGCCATTACCCGCTGGGGCGAATGTGGCTGTTGGGCAAAAAATAAAATATGGCATTCGACCCGAGCATCTACGCACGACTAAAACGTCAATTCATTCGGAATCTAGGGATGGTGGCACGAAAGACTTATCTGGACTTGTGAGAGTGGTCGAGCCTACTGGTCCTGAAATTCACGTGTATTCAAAGCTTGCCGGAAACGATATTTGTTCAATTACCCGAGAGCGAATTTCCTGGGAGCCAGGCGAAACGATATTCTTTCAACCGGATCTGGAACATGTGCATTTGTTCGACGGAGAATCTCAGAAGGTCCTTTGATAGATCTGCGTGCCTGTCAGGCGATTAGATTTCGGTTCTACTATCTTGAATTTGGGAATTGTTCATGAAAATTGCCGTAGCGGGGGATAGTGCTGGTGAGAACTTGGCACACCAACTTGTCGAGTATCTTGCGGATAATTACGATGTGGTTGAAGTTTCCCATACTCAATCAGGCCCTGATAAATTCTATGCTCAGTTAGCTGATCGTGTTGCATCTGAAGTTGTCGATGGTAAATACGATAGAGCCATTCTGGTTTGCGGTACGGGTATCGGAGTGTCCATAGCGGCGAACAAAGTACCCGGCATTCGAGCCGCACTTTGCCACGATAGCTATTCAGCTCAGCGAGCCGCACTATCCAACAACGCACAAATTATCACGATGGGCTCTCGCGTTATCGGTGCAGAGCACGCCAAGCTGGTTGCTGAAGCCTATCTAAAGGAATCGTTTGATGAAAAAGGTAGGTCTGCTGGCAACGTAAAGGCCATTGATGAAGTTGGGAAAAAATATACTGGCTAGTGCGTAATCTGACAATTGTGCAAGCGAGTAGATTTATGGGCATCGACGGATACTTTTTGCTTTTATCGCCAGCCGTCAGTAAGCGCACATTAACGCGTTGATGGAATCAACCGGGCAGATGCGTAAAGTCGAACGTAAACCTGTCACCGCTATCGATACACCCGAGTATCGCGAGCGTCAGTGGTATGTCTCTGGCGTCCAGTGCGCCCGATTGGCAGGCAGCATGGACGCCTGTTGATATTTCTCGGCCGGTATCGACGCCTTCAACTGTAATGTTCTGCATTTGTTTTCCCAGCAGTGTTGATAGCGCGATGCCTTGGCCCAAATAGTGACCAAGCCGGCTGTTTCTACCTCCTCCTACTGTCACGTGCAGATCCCCCATGCCTGCCAGGTCAAAAGCGACCTGATCTGATGCTTGTGCAGGCAACTTTTCGACATTCGGTTGGGCAACTGCATTCGCTATCCAATCACTTAAAACGCGCAGCTCGATAACCGCCTGATTGAACAACGCCGCCAGAGGGTTCTTGGCATGGGATTCAGCCAGCGGGTGAAGACCTAGCATGGCGCTGACCCCAATACAGAGAAAATTCTTCAGTGCGGCACACGCTTCCATTTGTTCGAAGTTTGTCGTGGTCTTGATACGGTAGATATCTGACTCAAGCATATCGCGAAGATTGTGACTGCTTTTGATATTCTCCGAGCCAAAGATAACGCGTGTAGGTACACCTGAAGCCAATTCTCTTGCGATGCAAGGCCCGCCAATTCCAACAATTTTGCTTGCCGGGAATTGCAAACTACGAGGCAGAAGGTTGGCATAGGTTAAGGGTGGACTATGACCATCAGGATGAGCACACAGGCCTTTGGTGACTAGACTGAGTAACTGTGGATCTGCCTTTGATTCGCGGAAGGTATCTGATGCCCAACTGATCCCGGCGCTACTGACGCCAAAAACAATGACGTCTGCTGATTGCAGAAGCTCTGCGTTGCATTGATTGTGCTTTAGAGCGGTTATTGCACTAGGTAAGCTTAGATCAAGGGTAGGGTGATATCGTTTAGCATTTATGGAATCGACTATTGCATCGTCCAATGGGGAGCCCACAAGTGAAACCTTGTTGCCACTGGCTGTTGCTGGCACACATAACGCACTTCCCATCACACCCGCGCCTAGTACCACGATATGCTTCATGATCGTCGGTCCACTATTTTGCGGGCGTAGTTTTCATGGTTTTTGACAAACATTCAGGAAGGTATGGTTTTCACGACGGATTCCAGTCCAACACTGTCATCGATTAAATCGAGCATGCTGAACCTATCTCTTATGAATCGGGCATTTTGCACAGCTTCACAGTAAAACTCCTTATCGAGCTCAAGATCCGTTGCCGTGATTTGACAGCCAGCAGCTTTCATGGCGTCGTGTAAGACGTCATAAGGCAACATAACAGCATTCAAGGCTTTTCTTATAGCATCCCATTCGTCGGTCAATTTTTGATTGAGCTTGTCAGCTGCTGCCTCGCTGAGTGCCTTGGCCTGTGTCTGTTCAATCATGTTGTTACCCATTTCGTCACCAAAGCGATTTTTCAGAGACTCAGTGGGAATATTGGTTGTACCCATAAGTGGGGGTGTACTTTTATTAATGATAGTGTTTTGCAAATGGGACATGGTGATGGTCGCTATACCTACTTGCTCCCCATGTGAACTGCGGGGATGTTTGTCGCCAGCAAACATGTCGATGTAATGGGATATTTGATGTTCTGCCATACTGCCACTATGCGTGGTATTGGTAAATCGCGTGCCCAGGCCCATGATCGCTGAAATACGCGTCAACATTCCTAGCGATTCAACGTCACCGGAAAGCATCCGATCGGCACTGGCAATCATTTGGGGTTCGTCGTACGCCAACAACGTATAAGGTGTCTCTGTGTATGAAGTTGCAAACAGCAAATGCGACAATAACCAATCGACCTGAGCGGTGGTACGGCAAATGACGTCAGCGAATGCTGCTGAGATCAGTCTCGGTGGGCAGGCAGAGATTATGGACAAATCATAGAAAATCCCTTCTGCCCCTCGGCATGTTATGGAGCGTTTGAATCCGTCAAAGGAGACTGAAGCGGTAGCGGTAGAGAACGCATTCATTGGAGACGTCGCGAATACTGAGTAGGGTTTGTCATCCAAAAAGCAGGCGTACTTGACAGCATCATTTATGGTGCCAGAGCCGATAGCTATCAATACATCCGCGTTCGTCGTAGCATCTTGCACTTCTGCTACACCTTTGTCAGAGCATTGGGCATTTTTCCATACGAACTCGGTGATTTGATTAGTATTGTCCTGGCTCAGTGCTATAAACAGTCGTTGTCCTAGCGCTGCGTGCGTAAATGGATCGGAGACAAGTGTTATGCGCTTGTTTTGGTAGAGCTCGGCGACAAGTTGAGCTTCCATACCGTCCAGTGAGTCGCGGATAACAATATTCTTTATACCGATATTGTATTGCTTACCACTGCCGGGTTCGCGCCAGCTGCCATTTACCAACTCACTTAGTACTCCTGTGTAGTCAGTCATGGCGTATGATTTTGCTGTGCAGTAAACGCAAGCATTTCGCGATTGAGTTCGGCAGTTGCGTGATACATTTTTCTATAGATTTCCAGTAATTGTGCATATTTTTCGTGCATTTGGAGGTTTGGCTCAACGACAGTCGTGGCCCCTGCCATCTGTGTCGCAGCCTCAGAGATACTGGGATACCAACCTGCACCATAAGCGGCGATCATTCCTGCGCCTAATGCAGATGCCTCGACTGTGGCGCTGATGTGTACCGGTTTGCCAGATGCGTCCGCTAACATTTGACGCCACAGTGGGCTATTTGCACCACCACCGATCGCCACAAAATGACTGATCGCTTGATCCGCCGCGCGTTCCATATCTCTTATGCTCATCACCTGATCCACTGTAATGGCTTCGAGAATTGCGCGGTAAATGTGTACCGCGCTGTGGCTGCAACTCAATCCCATGATCACACCTCGGGCAGACGTCTCCCAGTGTGGATTCATCACACCCGAAAAATACGGTTGTACGAGTAGTCCGTTAGAACCGACTGGCAACTCGGAGGCTTCAGCTTCAAGTCGGTCGAATACGTTGGCGTCGGCTTTGCCGTGTGCAACAAATTGCTCCACAAACCAGTTGATCAAGAATGCGCCGGAACGTATGCAGCTTTCATAAATGTAGCCTTCTCCTTGAGCGGCGAGTTCGGTGCGCCAGGCGCGATCATAGAGGTAGTGGGGAGACCATATTCCCGCCACAACCGCAGTACCCAGATTGATATAGGCGCGATCAAGCACGGTGCAATTCGTGCCCAAGCCTGCGCATTGTCCATCACCGCCGCCTGCGAACACGGGTGTATCGGTCGGTAGACCTGTTCGTTGTGCAACTTCTTTCAGCACAGTTCCAAGTTGTGTTCCTGGTGCATGCAACTCCGGCAGTCGTTCAGCATTCAACGAGAGTGCATCGAGTAATGGCTGCGACCAGGTTTTGGTTTGCATGTCCAAAATGCCCATTGGATCCGCGCTGAACCAGCCCGTGCGGTAATGACCGCCGCACAGTTTCTGGACCAAATAGGACTGAACATCGACAAAATGCGCCGTGTTTTCCCAAGCTTCAGGTTCGTGCTTGCGCAACCAGACATATCGATACAGGCAGGGTGTTGTATCGGGAGGGCGGCCTGTGATGCGGTGAATGTTCTCGCTACCAAAGCTATCAGAAAATTCGGCAACCTCTTCCCGGTTGCGTTCATCAAGCCAAACGATGGCGGGATAAGCGCTTTGGCCGTGCCTGTCAATAAACGCCAAGGTTTCTCGTTGATTGGATATTGCGATGCCGACGACACGGCTGGCATCGATTTTTTGGGTACAGTCAGACAGTGCATCCTGTGTGGCAGTCCACCAGTCTTCAGGCTCTTGTTCAAAGCAGTCCAGTCGCGGATTGCTCATCGAGATATCCGCTCGACCCTCTGCAACGGCGACACCTGCTTGATTCCAGGCTATGGCTTTGGTGCTTTGCGTGGAGCTATCAATTCCTATCACCAAGGGTTCGTTCATAGCAGCTCCCATTGAATCTCGTACTAGTATTCTTGTCGGGTGGGTGTGACGACCATTTCCTGAATCAGCACGTTTTGCGGCATTTGATAGGCAAACAAGATCATGTTCGCTACGTGATCGGCAGAAATTCCACCCCCAATTCGAACCTTGTTGTCTTTGTAGGCTTTCAGAGTATTGGGGTCGGTGACGTGGTCCAAAACCTCTGTCTCGATGATGCCTGGAGAGATGACGATGACTCTGACATCAAACGGTGCCAGATAACCTCGCAAACTCTCTGATACCGCGTGTACAAAAAATTTGCTACCGCAATAGACCGTGTGGTCGGGATACACTTTGCGTCCAGCAATTGAGCTCATGTTGACAATAGTGCCTGAACGACGCTCTTTCATACTGTTGATGACGGGGTGCAGTGCATTCATTGCCCCTTTGATATTGATATCGATTGTTTCGTCCCACTCATCGGGTGACTGAGAGCTGATATCTCCAAGGCGCGCAATACCTGCGTTATTAAACAAACAGTCCACGGGACCATAGGCAGCCTCGGCTTCCTGAATCGCGTTGGCAATCGCACTACGATCAACCACATCAACCTGTTTGCATAGACAGTTTGGCAGCTTGAGTGCTTGCATTCGATCTATGCGACGCGCCATCAGTAATAAGGGATGCCCCGCTGCTGCAAAAGCCTGCGCCGTCGCAGCGCCGATGCCGGAGCTTGCTCCTGTGATTGCGACAAGTGGTTTCATTTATGTCAGCTCCATTCAAAAGTGCCAGCAAAAGCAGATTCACGGATCTCGACAGGCAGTGCTCGATTCAGGAGCATCCGACTTACAGACGGGGCATCAGACTGTCGGCAGTTCTAGGTTGACATAAAAAAAATGCCAATACAATACAGATGTTCAGTCTATTAGACATTTGTTCGGCAGCAGTGTAGAAAGCTGTTATGAAGCGTATAAGGGGTGTTCTTCGATTTAGTACTGATATAATGTAAATATCTGATATTAAAAAGGTTTATAGGAAAATTGAACATCCGGAGCGTAGGAGAGTGAGGAGAGATCATCCGGAAGAATCAAGCGATTGGCCTGAGCAGCTAGCCGTGCGGGTAGCTCGTTGTTATTACGAACTGGGTATGACCCAGCAAGAAATCGCAGCGTTCGCCGGCATCGGTCGTGCGCGGGTCATACGTCTGCTGGCGGAAGCGCGAGACAAGGGTTTGGTTACGATTCATATCAATTCGCCATTGCTTGAAAACGTCGAGCTGGCTGAGCGTCTGGTGGAGCGTTACGGCCTTCAAACCGCTGAGGTGTGCCTGAGTCATGCGACTGACGGAACAGAACTGGCCGACCAGATAGCGGTAGCTGCCAGTGAATTTGTACTGAAGCTGCTTGAAGATAATCTGACGATTGCGCTTGGTTGGGGAGTGACACTCAGAGCGTTGGCACGGCGAATTGATCGGGCCAATTCAAAGGGTGTGTCTGTCGTATCACTGCTGGGTTCGTTAACCCAACGCTCTTCGATAGATCGGTTTGAGGCAAGCACAGAGCTGGCGGCAAAGCTTGGGGCTGAGTGTTTCTATCTGCCGGTCCCCATTGTTTGCGATTCAGAAAAATCGCGTGACTTGCTGGTCGAGCAGTTCATGTTCAGAGAGATACAAGCACGCGCGCTTGCAGCCGATCTTGCACTGGTCAGTATTGGCGGATTGAACAGCGCTACGATAAGGTTGGCCAGTGTGTTTGATGAAGGTGAATGCAATAGTGCAAACCAACATGGTGCCATTGGTAATTTCCTGGGTTTTTATATTGACGATCAGGCTGAGGCCATTGATCACCCAATTAATAAAAAAATTGTCGGTGTGTCTGGTGAGAAGTTCAGACAGATACCGCGTCGTGTCATTGTTTCTGCTGGTGAGAGCAAGGTAAAAGCGATGAATGCGGTATTGACGAAAGGGCTGTTGACCGATCTGGTGACAGATCAGGCAACGGCGCGAGCACTACTGAATCTGAATGCCCCCGAGACTTGATAAGCAGGATTTAAAATGACAGAGCATGACATTCGCCGCAAGATAATTACACTGTGTCTGCAGATGAACTCCACGGGGCTGAATCAAGGAACTTCAGGCAATATTAGTGCACGGTTTGGTAACCGTATGTTGATAACCCCCAGTGGCGTACCTTATGAACAGCTACACGCAGAAGATATAGCGAGTATGCCAATTAGTGGTAACAAGCTCACTTGGGACGGGCCCTGCAAGCCATCGTCTGAATGGCATTTTCATCGGTCGATATTGAAAAACAAACCTGAACTCAATGCGGTTATACACACTCACTCAACTTTTTCTACGGTATTGTCAATAGCCAGAGAATCGATACCTGCCGTGCACTACATGATTGGAGCATTTGGCGGAAATACTGTCGAGTGCGCTGACTACGCTACCTTTGGAACACCTGAGCTGTCCAAAAATATAAAAATTGCGATGAAGGATAGAACCGCTTGTTTACTCTCCAACCACGGCATGGTGGCAGGTGGTAGCGATCTCGACAAAGCCATGTGGGCGGCAGTGGAGCTTGAAACATTGGCAAAGCAATATTACTACGCGAAAATGGCGGGCAATATGGTGATCTTGTCTGATGATGAGATGATAAAAGTGAACGAGTTGTTTAAAGACTACGGCCAGAAATCAAAATCTGAATAGTGATTTCCAGATAGTGATTTTTAGAGATATGAACGTTCCAGATAACTTGTAAAAACTCACGAATTTGGAAGGATCATGCTTTTTATCAAGCTTGGTTCTTCATTGGCCTGTAGTTCAATAGCATTCGTTGCATTTTCCATTGTAAAGCGGTGTGTAATCAGTGTATCAACATCGATTGCGCCACTTTTTACCAGCTGAATGGCTCGCGGATAAACATCGCCCATGCGCCTTGAAAAGCGGATGTCCAGCCCGCGGCGGCGAGCCTCTGCAGCGGCTATCGGCGTATAGGTGTCTCCATCAGGTATGCCGATCAAAATTATCCTTGCGCCAATGGCTGCAGCTTTTACGGAATGAAGAAATCCATCCGGTGAATTTGTGGCTTCCAGGACCAGATCACAACCTCGTTGGCCTGTTGCTATCAGTGCATCGTCCAGTGATTGCATCGCGACAGATGCACCTAATTCCAATGCTTTTTTGACGCGATGTTCCTGTGGGTCTATAGCGACAATGGATTGTACGCCGACGTGATGCAACAACTGAATGATGCCTAGGCCGATGCCCCCACAGCCAATGACCGCGACAGACTCCAGCAGTTTTGGTTTGGCAAGATCGATCGCGTGAATACAAACACCCAAAGGTTCAAGCATGGCTGCCTGCTCAGCGGAGATCGACTCGGGTAGATTCACCAGGGCGCTAAGCGGCACAGCCAGCTGTTGGGTCATGGCGCCGTCAAAGGGAGGGGCTCCAATGAATCGAACCTTGGGACACAGATTGTGGTAACCCTTTGCGCACCACTCGCATTGATGGCACGGCGTTGCCGGGTCCACGGCTACAAGCTCACCCTTGGCAAGATTCAGAGAGGGAACATCGGCGGTCAATCTGCCGCTAAATTCATGACCAGGGACAAAGGGAGATTGTATGACAGCTCCACCAATACCACCATCTTTATAGTAGTGAAGGTCGCTGCCGCAGACGCCAACTGCTTCGATATCCAGCATGACACTCAGCGCGTCGGATTCCGCTGGTGTGTAGTCTTCAATAGAGACTTGACGTGCTCCATGAATAAAAAGTGCTTGGTTCATTTACGTTACACCATTCAATAATTTGAACGCTGAAAGACATTGTCGACTATACCGCGAAGCCCTTTGGTCGATATATGCCAAACGATACACGCTCTGTGTTCAAGAAGTCGCGAAATCAAAAACTGCCGGTCAACACTTCAGTGTCAACCAACATCAGCTACCAGGCCAACAGCCTCGATACCTACGACAGCGCATTGTTCATCGTTATCCGAGATATCGCCAGTAACGCCTACGGCGCCGAGTAGTTCGCCATCGGTAGAACGAATCAGTACGCCCCCGGGTACAGGTACCAATGCACCATCGCATAAGGAATTCATTGCCTGGATGAAAAATGGTTCGGCCTTCGCTCGTTCAAACAGGGCGCGTGAGCCCAGGCCGACTGCGTAGGCACCATATGCCTTACCGTGCGCAACCTTGGGCCTGACCAGACTGGTGCCATCCTGGCTTTCACTGGCTTTAAT
>CAYULV010000104.1:0-12844 GCA_964445655.1 uncultured Granulosicoccaceae bacterium
CGCCCAGTTGAGCCAATTTGTTGTTGTGCCGTCTGGAGTAGAGCAGGGTCACAATGGGCTTTTCTTCCCTATTGGATAAAGAACCTGCGCGTAGGCTGGGCTGTATTGATCTCTTTCACCTACTGAGCCCTAGTCTGTGTTATCCGCGCGGGCTGGTTCTGTGCTATTGGCGCTTATTACAAGTAACTTTTGATCATTAGAATTCAGGGCCTGAGCGTGTAAGGCCAGTTTCTGACCACTGGGAGTGGTCTCTATCCATTGGGTGGATTGCAACGGTGAATCATTGTTCGAATTCCAGTGCAGTTGAGCCTCTTGCGCGAATGATTGGAGGTAGGGGCTGAATTCAGACAGGCTCATGCGAGCATTTTGGAGATCGGTAATCGGAAGCAATTGGCGTAGCCAGCCAGTATCGGGCGTCAGGCAGTGGAAATATTGGTCCGCTAGCCTGAACACAGCCACGTCTGGTGAGGACATCAATCGCTTGACATAAGACATTACTGTGTCTGTTTCCATAAGATGCTCAGTCGTTGTGCCGAGCGTCCCAAGAGGTATCGACTTTACCGGCTTGCGCTTAAAAGCAAGACCGGCAAAGCTGTGAACGAATCTGCTGTTACATCGGCCCAAGGAGGGTTAGCTGCCGTCTCGTCTTACCCGTTTGTCTGTAAATACGGAGCATGGGTTATGATCGGGCTATGAAAATGTGGCAACCAGACCCAACCAAGATCGACTCCTTGTCTATTGTTGAATTTCGTCAGTCGGTGGCTTCCAGGTTCGCAGTTCCACTGCCTGATTATCAGGCCTTGCATCGCTGGTCGGTTCAACATCGTGCGGAGTTCTGGGGCGAGGTTGGGGATTATTGTGGTGTGCGTTTGAACCAGCCGGATGGTGCACCAAGTCTTGTGGAGACAGACTCCATGCAGGGCGCGCGTTGGTACCCGGATGCAACATTGAATTTTGCGGAGAATTTGCTCTTTGGTGGCCGCAAGGCGCGAGCTGATTCCGACGAAGCTATCGTATTTCGTGGCGAGGATGACAGTGTCAGCATGCGTCTGACACAAGGTGAATTGCTTGCTCAGGTTACGCGTTTGGCATCCGCCTTGGCCAACGATGGTGTTGTTGCCGGGACGCGTGTCGCAGCCTATGTGGCGAATACACCTGAGGCGGTTGTTGCCATGTTGGCGGTGACGAGCCTTGGCGGTGTCTGGTCATCTTGCTCACCGGACTTTGGTGTCGATGGTGTGCATGATCGTTTTGGTCAAATCGAACCGGAAGTCTTGTTTTGCATCAACGCCTATCACTATGGTGGGAAAATGCATGATGTTTCCGAGACCGTATCGGGACTGGTCGAGCGCTTGCCATCGGTCCGCCGGGTAGTCGAGATCAATTTCGTCAATGCAGATAACGATAGTCAACTACAAGGCACCGCACTGGACTTAAGAAAATCCTGGAAAGATTATCTGGAAGAGGCTCCAGAAAGAGCACTGGTCTTTACACAGGTTCCATTTTCTCATCCGCTCTACATCATGTTCAGCTCTGGTACCACAGGTAAGCCCAAGTGCATCATCCACGGTACCGGTGGCACACTGTTGCAGCACGTGAAAGAACATGTGTTGCATGCAGGGGTGCTGAGTGGTGACAGGGTTTTCTTTTTCACCACCTGTGGCTGGATGATGTGGAATTGGCTGGTCAGCGGTTTGGCTGCTGGTGCGACGCTTATGTTATACGACGGTTCTCCGTTTCATCCAGACGGAAATGTATTGTTCGATTACGCCGCTAAAGAAAAATTCACGCATTTTGGTATATCAGCCAAGTTCATCGATGCTTGTCGCAATGCTCAGCTTGATCCCATGAAAACTCACGATCTTTCATGCTTGAGAGGGTTGATGTCAACGGGCTCAACACTGTTACCGGAAAGCTTTGATTACGTCTACAAGAACATCAAAAAAGACATCTGTCTGTCATCAATGTCGGGTGGCACCGATATCGTTTCTTGTTTTGTGCTTGGCAATCCAGAGTTAGCGGTTTTTCGCGGTGAATTGCAATGTCCTGGTCTTGGCATGGACATCCAGGTATTTGATGAACAAGGCAAGGCCTTGCCTGTTGATGAACCCGGGGAGTTGGTTTGTACACAGGCCTTTCCTTGCATGCCGATAGGGTTTTATGGAGATGATGATGGAAGTCGGTATTTCAAAGCGTATTTCGATCGCTTTGATAACGTCTGGTGTCATGGTGACTGGTCTCATGTTACCCAGAACGGCGGTCTTGTGATTCATGGTCGTTCGGATGCGACACTTAATCCCGGCGGAGTGCGCATAGGCACAGCTGAGATCTACCGTCAGGTCGAAGTTTTTGACGAAGTCCTTGAGAGTATTGTTATCGGCCAGAACTGGCAAGGCGATACACGGGTGGTCTTGTTTGTTCGTCTGGTCGAAGGAACAAGCCTTGATGATGATTTGATATCCCGTATCAAATCTCAAATAAGAAATAGCGCAACCCCACGTCATGTGCCAGCCAAGATTATTGAAGTGTCGGATATTCCGCGTACGAAAAGCGGCAAGATTGTTGAGCTTGCTGTACGCAAGGTTGTCCATGGTCACGCTATTGATAATGCTGAGGCATTGTTGAATCCAGAGGCTTTGGAGTTGTATCGAGACTTGCCGGAACTCTGT
Source organism: uncultured Granulosicoccaceae bacterium (assembly GCA_964445655.1). Taxonomy (GTDB): domain Bacteria; phylum Pseudomonadota; class Gammaproteobacteria; order Granulosicoccales; family Granulosicoccaceae; genus Granulosicoccus. The sequence continues at coordinate 2,670 of CAYULV010000104.1, forward strand.
TGATCGATTACTTGATGTTGCCGTTTGATTTTAATTGGTTGTATATTTTCGGCTATCGAGGCTAGAGGAAGCAGTATGTTCATTCTCGCTGGAGTATTTTCTTTTTTACTCGCGGGCATTGTCCGCTGGTGGATGACACGCACCTACACCAAGTGGGGTCAAGTTGCCAATCGGCTCGGTGTCAACGGCCAGCAGGTTGCGCGGCACATTCTGGACAGCAATGGGTTGCACGGCGTGCGTTTGGAGGAGTCAAAAGGGCAGCTTAGCGATCATTACATCCCATCTCAGAAGCTGATTCGTCTTTCAGAGCACATCAATCGTGAACCCAGTGTTGCCTCTATTGCTGTTGCAGCGCATGAGGTAGGGCATGCAATTCAAGATGCTGGCGGCTACCGACCATTGAAGGCCAAGGCTGTGATGATGCCCATTGCTGCACTGGGAAATCAGCTCGGCATGGGCTTGGCATTGGGCGGGGGGTTTCTCGGTAGTAGCTTTGTGCTGGATATCGGTATGATCTTGGTGGCGGCTAGTATATTGGCTCAATTGATTACCTTGCCGATTGAATTTGACGCAAGCAAACGCGCCTTGCATGAGCTTCAACGCCTTGGAATGGTTGATGAGCGTGATCATGATGGCGCACGCGAAATGCTTCGAGCTGCTGCGATGACCTATGTAGCCAACGCCGCATCATCGTTGGCTTTTGTTGCCGTGTTCGCAATAGGTATTTTACGACGCAGGTAACCGCAGGCGCGCACGAGTGGGCTTACATTGGTACGTAATCATCTGTTCAGAGAAACGCCTTGTACCACTCAGGCCTGCCAGATCGGTAGTAGTGCGTCGCGATCGTCGCTCTGTCGTATTCTGTATTCGTAGTTGGCACTCAATTCATTCAGGTGATTGGCGTGACGCTGGAGAGTGACAAGAGTCGCGGCGGTAAAGGTGTCAGTATGCTTTTCTCCGATCTGACAGATTGACGAAACCACAGCGCGTGACATTCGCATCGCTATGGTTGTCGCGAGATCAACCGGCAAGTATTTTTTGTTGAATGAATGCATCAGTTTTATTTCTGCATCCACTGTGTTCAGTAACGCGATTTCCAGGTTTTCGGCGCTTACGCTCATTAGATAACTGTTTTTCGTTTTTGTTTGGATGTTTTGACCACGCAAATTTTTATTCGCCAGGCGTTGCCGTCCTTGTTTTTTACGCCTGGTTGGTGTCGACAAAGAAGCGGGCTTTTGTTGGTGTTTTTATGCTGACAAATTCATACTTACATATTACTAGTCCGTATAGATAATCTCTAGTAGTTAATTACCTGGTTTAAACTCTTGCGTTCTAAATTCAGCAGATTCCCCTGAGCCTTTTGTTTACGCTTGATAAATTTGTTAGCGGGTTTCGCACATCATAAAACTGTTACATGCTCAGGTATTTTTGCAGCCTGCCGTTGCAAAAATACAGGCTTTATTGTGGCTGCGAGTGCGAGCACTATGGGGCCTTAAATATCAGTCAGTCAGGGATTTACTACTTGTTAGTTTAGTAAAATAATCTCTTGCGAAACTGAGTTTTGAAATTAAAACTGGTTAGTACTGTTGTCGCAATTCTGATTGACAGTATTTATGCAGGGATGGAATGCAAATATGCAGGTGCATAGCTGGGACAGTTTCCGATTCATACTTGCCGTGTTTCGTTGTGAAACGCTTTCGGCGGCAGCTCGCGTTCTTGACGTAAACGAAACAACGGTGTCTCGCCGTTTGGCTCAAGCCGAGGAGCAACTACAAACCAAGCTTTTTTCCAGAAGCGCATCTGGTCTGGAGCCCACCGATGCCGGTTTGCTGTTGGTGCAACATATTGAGCGTGCCGAAGCAGAAATTGATGCAGGGCGAAATCAGGTTATTGGAAGTGACAAACTGGTTAGCGGAGGTGTTCGTATTGCGGCGGAGCCGTTGCTTATCAATCATCTTCTGGTGCCGAGGCTCGCGGAGCTGATGGTCCAGCATCCGGAGCTAAAGATTGATCTGATCGCGATACACAACAGCGTTAGCGTGGCACGACGTGAAACCGACATAGCGGTTCAACTGTTCAAACCTGAAGACGACCCCCGTATAGTCACGAAGCGTCTTGGGGAGCTGACCAGTAGCGTATACACGTCAACTCATTATGCTAACGAGAACAAGACTGACGAGCTTCCCTGGTTGAGCTATGACGCAAATAATGTCGATATACCAACAGCAAAATGGCTGAGTGACCGCGCTGAAATCGAGAGTGCGGACCATGCACGCTTGATCGTCAATAATCTGGAGACATTGTCGCGTTGTCTGCAAGCGAATCTAGGTAAAAGCGTATTGCCCGATATTCTTGTTTCCGAAGACCAGACGCTGACTCGCCTGGAATGCAGCGAAGAGATACCGAGTCAGGAAGTCTGGTTGACATATCAACCAGAGCTTCGCGAGATTGGTCGTATCAAGGCATCTATTGCATGGCTAAGTGAATGTTTTGACCATGCGACCAGTTTGAGCAGATTCTGAGCGTGCCTTATGACCGCCAGACTATGTAATGAATACCCGTTAGCCAATATATCCCATGCTTTCGAGTTTCAGCACGATTCGATGGGCGGCAAGATCCGGACTTAGTTCAGCGGTATCAATTCTCTCTTCCGGGTTTTCAGGTTCTTCATAAGGATCGCTGATACCAGTAAATTCTTTTATTTTGCCTTCTCGTGCCAGTTTGTATAAACCTTTGCGATCACGCCGTTCGCATTCTTCGAGTGACGTTGCCACGTGAACTTCCAGGAAGCCACCGAGCGGTTCGATCAAGTCACGAACAATCAGTCGTGTTTTGGAATAGGGGGCAATAGGTGCGCAAATGGCGATACCGCCATTCTTGGTTATCTCGCTCGCGACATAGCCGATGCGTTGGACGTTCAGGTCTCGGTGTTCTTTGGAAAACGTCAGTTCACTCGAAAGATGTTTGCGTACAACATCACCATCGAGAAGGGAGACTGGGCGTGATCCATTTTCAAGCAACTTGACCATCAGGGCGTTGGCAATAGTTGATTTTCCGGACCCCGAGAGACCGGTGAAAAAAACCGTGAATCCCTGACGATTCTTGGGCGGTTGTGTACGACGTAATTCCTCGACAACCTTTGGATAGGAAAACCACTCGGGAATTTCGAGCCCTTCATCCAGACGGCGACGAAACTCGTTCTCTGACAGGCTCAGTGCATTGTCATCGCTACTTGCTTCATCCTCAGGAACATACTGAGCCTTGTTCTCGAGATAGACCATCTTGCGGAACGGAACCATGGTGATATCGAGCTCGTCTTCATGTTTTTTGTACAGCGCCTGTGCATCGTAAGTGCCGTAAAATGGTTTACCGTTACTGTCATTGCCCGGGCTTGCATGATCAGGTCCGACCATGAAGTGCGTGCAGCCGTAATTTTTGCGAACGATAGCGTGCCAGAGTGCTTCACGAGGTCCCGCCATACGCATGGCCAGATTCAACAAGCTCAGGCTAGTGGTTTGTTCTGGGTATTCATCCAGAACGTGCTCGTAACAACGAACTCGAGTGAAGTGATTAATGTCACCAGAGTTAGCCAGTCCGATAACTGGTTGGATCAACAAGTTTGCCTGCACTTCTCGGGCGGCCCGGAAAGTCGTTTCCTGTTGTGCGCGATGTAAGGGGGTGTTTGTCTGGAAGGCAACGATGCGGCGCCAACCCAATTTTCGGAAGCGTCCGCGAAGCTCGGATGGAGCATCTCTTAGTAATTTGAAGTCATATTGTGTCTGCGGCTCGATTCCGTGAACACGTCCACCAACGTACACCGATCCGGCTTTGTTCATCAGATAGCTGACTCCCGGATGGGCCATGTCTTTGGTACCGAAGACGTCCATGGCTTCCTGTTGCTTGTCGGGATGATAGATATCTTCGACATCCATCGTCGCGAGCAGTACGCCTTCTGGGTCACACAGTGCGACTCGCTTGCCGAGCTCGAGACTTTTTGCGAAGTCTTCACTGACGTCCAGGCAGATCGGCATTGGCCACAAGGTGCCGTCAGGCAGATGCATGTCCTTGCATACACCGAGATATTCTTTTTCAGTGTGAAAGCCGGTCAATGGTGAAAACGCACCGTTGGTCAGCAGGTCAAGATCGCAGAGCTGGCGCGCGCTCAGAGTCCAGAGCGGGTAGTCGGCTGCGAGCGCTTGCTCCTTTTCGGCTGCCGTTTCATTGAGATAAAGCTCTTTGAGCGAGCCGCCGTGTGGTTCCTTGAATGCGCCCATCGCGGATAAGTTCTGTATGAGTAGTGAGAAAGTGAAGAGATCGGTTTTGTCAAAGCGTATGCGAAATTGACGCCAAAAAGATTTGCAAGATGATGTGAGCGCGCGGAATGAAAGCCGGCAAGACGGAGATAGGGGGTTTGTTGGCTCAAACCTAGTCGTAAGTACGGACCTAGATGACTGCTGGAAGCCGGGTGGCCGGCGGGGTGTTACGGCTGCGATGAGAGCTAACCTTGCCGTCGATGATTGTCATGCCGATACCCGGCAGATTGCCCTGTTGGATGCTTTCGAGCATATCCTTGCCCGGAGAATGCTGGGCCTGATCGAGAATGACAAAATCGGCGGATTTTCCGATGTCGACGATTCCACTGTCGAGCTCCCGCATGCGCGCCGTGTTGCCTGTGGCAAAGCAAAAGGCGATTTCAGCGGGCACGTTACCCAGGCTCGACAGCATGGCGATCATACGCAGGATGCCGAGTGGTTGGACGCCTGAACCTGCCGGTGAGTCAGTGCCGAGAATGACGCGCTCGGATTGATCGATTTCAAACGCGGTGCGCATGGCCAGAAGGCCAGCCCGCTCATTGCCGTTGTGGACGATCTCGATGCCGCGGGTGCAGCCTTCACACAGGCAGGTTATTTGATTGTCTGGCAGCGCGGTGTGCCCACCGTTGATGTGGCCAATGATATCGGCGTCAGCTTCCAATACGACATCCTTGTCTATCAGTCCAGAGCCTGGAATTGATGGGCCGCCGGTGTGGATCGTCGACTGTATGCCGTACTTGCGCGCCCACTTGACCATTTGCGCAGCGGTCTCTCCCGCCTTGACCGAACCGAGACCGACTTCACCGAGCAGCTTGACACCAGCCTCTGCCAGTTCCTTGAAGTCGTGCTCTTCCATGCCTTCCTCAAGTACCGGCGCACCAGCGAGCATTTTGACGCCGGATGGCCGGAAATTCTCGTACCAGCGTTGCGAGGCTATTGCCAGTGCCTTCAAGCCCACAATGTCTTTGGGCCTGCCCGGCATATGGACTTCACCCGCCGAGATCATGGTGGTCACGCCACCATGCAAGCAGGAATCTATCCAGTGAATCTGTTGCTGACGCGGTGTGTAGTCGCCGATGACAGGGTGCACATGGCTGTCAATCAGGCCAGGGGCCAACCAGGTATCGTTTGCATCAACCGTGACATCTGCCTGGTCGATGTCGAGCGCGGCGGCATCGCCGATAGCGGTGATGACGCCGTCTACTGCGATGACGCAATTGCCGTCAATCAGTGGTTGCTCGAGTTTGCCTGACAGTATTCGACCGATGTTTCGAATAACCAGTTTTTGCGAGGAATCTGTCATTGCCAGTCCTGATATTTGCCGAGAAGGGTTGACCCGGAGCCTCTATTGGGTGTAACAAGTCGCCTTTAGAAACAGTCTATCAGGTCCACTCGATGCCAGAAATAGTTGTACGAAAACGCGCCTTGTCCTTAGAGGAAATTCATCACGAGGGTGGCCCGGTTGCAGATGTTCCATTGCTTCGGGCTGCTGCCTTGACCGTCATTGAAAATCCATATGCAGGGCGCTATGAGCCCGACATTCAGGATCTGATCGACTCGTTGAAGCCATTGGGTATCGATATGGCCAATCGTCTGGTCGATGTGCTGGGCGGTGTTTCGGTCATCCAAGGCTATGGCAAGGGCGCAATTGTTGGTGGTGACGGTGAGCTTGAGCATGGAGCCTTGTGGCATGTGCCGGGCGGTTATGCCATGCGTGAAGTGCTCGGTGATGCAAAAGCGATCGTGCCGTCGACCAAGAAAGTCGGTGGACCGGGTACACGATTGGATATTCCGGTCACTCATATCAATGCGTCTTATGTTCGTAGTCACTTTGACGCGATGGAAGTCGGCATGAACGATGCGCCCAAGTCGCGTGAAATTATGCTTGCATTGGTGATGACCACGGGTCCTCGTATTCACGCGCGTGTTGGTGGGCTTGCAGCCAGTGATATCGAAGGTGCTGACGGACTGCGATAGTTTTTTGTCTTGCTCAGCAAAGAAGCGATCTTTCGAGCCAGCCTCGGCGTGGGTGCTGGCGGATGGTCGACTGCATTTGCAACATGGTCCGATCGATTTATTGATCGATGCCAAAGGTGAAGCGCACGAAGTACGACAGGCTTATGCGCGGGCGGTCGATGTATTTGCCACTGTACTAGAAACACTGACAGACGAACTCGCAGAGCTACGTACCCCGCTTGCAGCTGATTCCCCTGAAGTTAGTTTTTCCGGTCCGGTTGCACAGCGCATGCTGGCGTCGATTGAACCGTACCGTGGCGTGTTGCTAACCCCGATGGTGGCGGTTGCTGGTGCAGTAGCCGATCATGTTTTGCAGTACGTCAAGCAGGGTGCGCAACTGTCTCGACTAGGCATCAACAATGGCGGTGATATCAGTCTCGAGTTGCAGGAAGACGAGACGTATCGCATTGGTGTTGTTGCTGATTCGTCCAGTTTACATCGTGATGCGCATATTGTTATAGATCGCAAAAGTGGTGTGGGCGGTATTGCCACGAGTGGTTGGCGTGGCCGAAGTCATTCACTGGGTATTGCCGATGCGGTTACGGTACTGGCGGGTTCTGCCGCCGCCGCCGATGTGGCGGCAACCTTGATTGCCAATGCGGTTGATGCACCCGGTGCTGCAGGTATTCGCCGCCAGGCAGCGGTCGAACTGGCGCCAGATTCGGACCTGCGGCATCATCAGGTGACGGTTGATGTGGGTGATCTTGATCCTGCTGCTATTGCTTTAGCCATGCGATCCGGTGTACATATGGCTGAGCAGTTTTACGCCAGTGGTCTTTTGTTGGCGGTATACATTCAGTTAAAAAACGAAGTCGCTGTGGTTGGCGACGCCCATCCATTACTGGAGAGTGTCGATGGCACAAGCGAAGATTCGTAAAATCGTCAGTTTCATTGACGAAATCCATCAAGAGATGGGCAAGCCGATCAACCCGCCGACAAGACGAGCGGCAGCGGTAGCGGTTATCGAAAATCCCTATGCCGGGCAATACCATGATGATCTTGAAGCGCTCATGGTGATCGGTGAAGAGCTCGGAGGGCTGCTCGGTGAGAAATGTGTTGCGCTGCTTGGCATCGATGCGGCGGCCGCTGAAAGCTACGGCAAGTCAGCAATGGTCGGTGAAAACGGCGAGCTGGAACATGCGGCGGCCATCCTGCACCCACGACTCGGAAAACCGTTACGTGCCGCCGTTGAAAAAGGTGCTGCACTGGTTGCATCGAGTAAAAAAATGGGTTCCATGGGGCAGGTGCTTGATGTGCCTTTGGGTCATAAGGACGCCGCCTATGTGCGCTCACATTTCGATGGTATGGAGGTCAGCATCAATGATGCGCCGCGGGCCAATGAAATCATGGTCGCGGTTGCAGTCACCGATTCAGGCAGGCCGTTACCCCGTGTGGGTGGGCTGACACATGATGAGGCAGAAGGCAAGGACGGCCTGCGATGAGTAACGCGCCAACAACCTGGGTCCGCAACGCCTGGTATGTTGCTGGCTGGTCTTCCGAGATCGATGAAGAGCCACGACGAGTCACCATACTTGACGAGCATATTGTCATGTATCGGCAGTCGGATAACAGTATCGCCGCACTGGAAGACCGATGCCCACATCGTCAGTTGCCGTTGTCCAAAGGGATACGCGTAGGCGACGATTTACAGTGTGGTTATCACGGCATGACATTCGACTGCAGCGGTCGTTGCGTGCGTATACCGGGTCAGGACAACATCCCCTCGACGGCGTATGTCGAGCGCTATGCAACGGTAGAGAAACACAACATTGTGTTTGTCTGGATGGGCGATGCTGGCAAGGCTGATTTATCCAAGGTGTTCGACATGTCGCAGTTTCACGATGCGGCTTGGCATGCCCATCAGGGAGATGCCTTGCACCTGAAAGCCAATTACCTGAATGTTGCCGAGAACCTGGTGGATCCGGCCCATGTCAGTTTTGTCCATCCAACGACCTTGGGAAACGCTGCCAGTGAGGATATACCGGTCAGTGTTGATACTGATGGTGATGTACTGGTTGCCTGGCGCTGGATTCGTGATGCACCACCGGTAGGCTTCTTTCAGAAATTCGGTGGTTTCGAAGGTAACGTTGATCGTTGGCACTATTACTATTTGCATATGCCGTGTACGGCGGTTATCGATTTTGGTAGTGCCGATGTGACCAAGCAATTGAAAGAGGACCAACGCGACGAAGGTGTACGTATTTTTGCCTTGCATTTTCTGACACCGGTCAATGAACATTACACGATTGATCGTTGGATGCATATCAGGAACGCAGCGGTCGATGATGAAGCCGCATCGGCGCAGATGGACGCCATGTTCCGGATCGCTTTCGATGAGGACAAAGCCATTCTTGAAGCGATACAAGAAGATGAGATCCGTGAGCAAAACGGCTCGCGACAACCGCGTAAACCGATACGCCTGGCCATTGACAAGGGGCCGACAGTGTATCGCCAACGCATAGAGTCGATGAGTTCGTGAGGCAGGCACACACTCAGGGATGTGTGTACTGAAGTGATGTGCCCTGATGGTGTAGACGATAGTGACAATAACTACGAAATAAAAATACTACGAGAGGAAACAGAGCATGAAATTGATATCTAAATGGATCAGTAGTCTTGCGGCTTCCGCAATTGTTGTTGTAGCGGGTGCTGCTTCAGCGGCAGAACCGATAAAAATTGGCGAAATCAATCACTACAAGCGAATGGCCGCTTTTGCCGGTCCCTACAAGAAAGGCATCGAGCTTGGACTTGAGGAAATCAACAGCGCCGGTGGTATTGACGGGCGGCCGCTTGAATTCATATTTCGTGATGATCAAGGAAAGCCGGGCGAGGCGGTGAAAATTGCCGAAGAGCTGGTATCGCGCGATGGTGTGGCGATGATTACGGGTACCATTTTAAGTAATATCGGTCTTGCTATTTCATCATTCGCCGCTGAAAAGAAAGTTGTCTATCTTGCCTCTGAGCCGCTGGCTGATGCACTTGTCTGGGAAAAGGGTAATGACTACACATTCCGGCTCCGCGCATCCACTTATATGCAAGCGGCCATGTTGGCGGAAGAAGCAGCCAAGACTGATGCGAAAACGTATGCAACCATTGCCCCGAACTATGCCTATGGCAAGGATGCAGTAGCGGCTTTTCAAAAAGCACTGTTGGCACTTAAGCCGGATGTTGAATTCGTGACAGAGCAATGGCCAGCCTTGTTCAAAATTGATGCAGGTGCTGAAGTGCAAGCTATCGAACGCGCCAAACCCGATGCAATTTATAATGTGACCTTCGGCGGAGACCTGGCCAAGTTTGTACGCGAAGGTACGACACGGGGCTTGTTTGATGGGCGCCAGGTTTATGGTCTTTTGACTGGTGAGCCTGAGTACCTTGAGCCACTGGCTGACGAAGCCCCTGAAGGTTGGGTTGTTACCGGATATCCGTGGTACGACTTTGAAGACGGTGCCAACAAGGTGTTTGTTGATGCCTATCAGGCCAAGTTTGGTGAGTCGCCCAAGATCGGTTCACTGGTGGGGTATATGACTGCGCAATCTATCGCGGCCGCATTGACCCGCGCGGGCTCAACAGAAACTGATGCCATCAAGGCGGCATTCAAAGGGCTTGATGTCGAAACGCCGGTAGGCAAGATACATTTCCGCGAAATCGATCATCAGGCGACCATGGGCGCGTTTGTTGGCACCACGAGTTTGAAGGATGATGCCGGTATCATGGTCGACTGGGCTTATAAAGATGGCGCGGGCTACTTGTTGCCCGATGATGAAGTCAAGGCCTTACGTCCACAGTAGTTAACTCTTCAATTGACTGATTCTTTCAACTAACAAGATCGCATTGCTTCTATGGGCC
>CAYULV010000105.1:0-12704 GCA_964445655.1 uncultured Granulosicoccaceae bacterium
GGACGCGCAGCCGTCTGTAACCAGTTGATGTAGATACGTTCGGCATATTTGTTGAAGTTCGCCATCTCGGCACTCGCCGCTTCACGCATGATGTCCACACCATTTTCGCCGAGCGCGGCTTTCAAGGCATCTCGGTATTCCGGTATGGCCGACCAGGTGTCTACCGTATCCGCTTCAATTTCGACATGAAATTGCAGTGAGTAGGCACGCGGCCCCCAACACATGGCCTGCACGGCACAGGCATCTGACGTGGCAAGACAGCTTGCACCGGGTGGCATCGTCTTGATCTCGGCGCTATGCCACTGCAAGGCCTTCAGAGTCGTTGGAACATCATCCAGAAAAATGCCACTGGCTCCCTCTTCCGTCAGCTGCACATCAAGCACACCGATTTCGGGTTGTTCCGACGGACCACAAGAACCGCCCAGCGCTTCAGCCAATAGTTGATGACCGAGACACAGACCCAGATACGGCAAACCCCGTTGTTCAACCGCATCTTTGATAAATGCCTTTTCAGCGACTAACCAGGGATGTTCTTTTTCTTGCCAGACATCCATTGGTCCACCAAGAACCCAAAGCGCATCATAACCATCAAGCGAGTTGGGTAAGGGCTCGCCTTCATCAAGTTCTATCGCTGTCCAGCTATGCCCATCTTCGGCAAGGAATTCGCGAAAGATGCCTGGGTGTTCTACTTTTTCGTGCTGCAGTACAAGTATATTCATGAAATCAGTTTACCCTGAAACCGCTCGTCGAAACGTCGATGGAGGGCGTTCGTATTGCACACTGAAGCGACGTGAAAAGTGCGCTGAGTTTGCAAACCCGGTCGCCGAAGATATCTCGGCGATATTCAGGGTGGTCTGTTGCAATAGCTCTCGCGCCTTCTCCAGACGCAGGGATCGGTAAAAACGAACGGTGCTGACATTCAGCTTCTCGGCAAACAGTCTGTTCAGCTGCCGTGTGCTGACACCCACGATACGCGCCATCTGATCAAGCTCGAGCGGATCAGCAATATGGTTTTCCATCAATTCAATGGCCATCAGCACCATACGATCGTTAACTTTATAACGCTCGGCCAATCCCGATCGCTGCGGCCCTTCCGATGGCCTGATATCGGTATGTAAAAACCAGTCGCTTACCTTACGTGCAAAGTCAGCACCGTGCTGTTTTGATATCAAGGCATGCATCATGTCGAGGGCCGCCGTACCGCCCGCACAGGTCATTCGATCCCGGTCCATGACATAGAGCGTTCGCTCGATCACCACTTGCGGTGAAACCAGTGACAAAGCCTCTGCATGCTCCCAATGGACTGTCATGCGACGCTGCTGCATCAAACCGGCTTTGGCGAGAATGACCGGCCCGCCAGACACCCCACCAATCATCACACCACGACTGGCAAGCAACCTTAACCATTCAAAGAGACGCGGATGTTCGACACTGACCGGGTCACCACCGGCGACCACAATCAACAAATCGAAATCCACCCGCTCGCCGATAAACGCATCTGCCCGAATCATCGCACCCGAGGAACTGACCGCGCTGGCGCTATGACCCGGCAGATTTCGAATCGCATAAAGAGGCGCATCGGACAACAGATTCGCTGCTCGAAGCGGTTCAATCGCCGACGAATAAGACATCAACGCAAAACCGTCCAACAGTAAGAAACCGACCCGGTAGGGTTTTTTGCCTGTAGATTGAATGTCCATTTTAGATAACTATACGTCTATTTCAGACATACACAAAACCCTTTTCAGGGTCCATCCTCCAGTTATCCGCAAAAAGGTGACGTCCATGCGTTATTCAGCCTGGCAAATTTTCAAAGAAGGCCTGACGGGCAACAAGGGCTGGCAACGTGCGTGGCGGGAGCCAGAACCCAAAAAAGAATACGACGTCATCATCGTCGGTGGTGGAGGCCACGGCCTGGCAACTGCCCATTATCTTGCCAAGGAACACGGCATCACAAATGTCGCAGTGCTGGAAAAAGGTTGGCTCGGATCCGGCAACATCGGGCGCAACACGACCATCATTCGTTCCAATTATTTGTTACCCGGCAATCAACCCTTCTATGAATTGTCGATGAAGCTCTGGGAAGGCTTGGAACAGGATTTCAATTACAACGCCATGGTGTCGCAACGCGGCATCATCAATCTCTATCACAGCGATGGCCAACGCGATGCCTATGCGCGTCGTGGTAACGCCATGCATCTATCCGATGCCGGAGCTGTTCTGCTTGATGAAGAAGGCGTTCGAAAAAAATGTCCTTTCCTGGACTTCAAAAACGCGCGCTTTCCCATCAAAGGTGGCTTGTGGCAACCACGCGGAGGATCGGTCAGACACGACGCTGTCGCCTGGGGTTACGCGCGTGGAGCTGACAGTCGTGGTGTCGACATCATTCAGAACTGCGAAGTCACTGGTTTTACAATGGAAAACGGTCGCTGCGTGGGGGTGGATTCAAGCCGCGGAAAAATCAGAGCAAAAAAGATCGCCGTCTGTGTTGCCGGTTCATCGAGTCGACTGATGAGTCTGGCTGGTATACGCCTGCCAATAGAGAGTCATGTACTGCAGGCATTTGTATCAGAAGGATTAAAACCGGTTATCCCTGGCGTTATCACTTTCGGTGCAGGCCACTTTTATATCAGTCAATCAGACAAAGGCGGTCTCGTGTTCGGTGGCGACATTGATGGTTATAACACCTATGCACAACGAGGCAATCTGCCCGTCGTTGAAGATGTTTGCGAAGGTGGTATGGCCGTCATGCCAATGATTGGACGAGCGCGACTGCTGCGTATGTGGGGCGGCGTCATGGATATGTCAATGGATGGCTCACCGTTTATTGATCACACGCCAGTGCAGGGTCTGTTCTTTAACGGTGGTTGGTGCTATGGCGGCTTCAAGGCAACGCCTGCGAGTGGATGGTGTTATGCACATTTGATAGCCACCGGCCAACCGCATGAGGTGGCTACTGAATTTCAACTGGACCGATTCCGTCACGGCAACATGATTGACGAGAAAGGTTCCGGCGCACAGCCGAATCTACATTAAGAGGAGCGATAGCCATGATCATCAATCATCCTCTGCTTGGCCCGCGTGATGCAGCCGAGTTTGTCTGTCTAGGTGATGCGAGCTTGATAAACAGACCGGACCCCGAAGCCTTTGATAATCGCGAGGCTGCTATCGACGCATTTCATGATTATCTTTACTTGCGTGATAACCCGGCAGGCACTCACCGCGAACTCTGGTATCACGAGCAAGGCGATCGTTCCTGGTTGATCGTGACGCGCAATACACTGACGCACGATATACAAAGCGTTGAACTGGCGCGCGATGTCGCCCGGCAAGTGCAAGCCGAGGCGTCATCATCATGAATCAAGCAGAAACGCCCAACGAACAGATTCAACGCATCGACTCGGGTCTGGTCGACACAACGGAGAGCGTGCCGTTCATATTCAATGATCGCAAGTTTCATGGTCATCCGGGTGACACGCTTGCCAGTGCCTTGCTGGCCAACGGTCAACGTCTGGTTGGACGATCATTCAAGTATCACCGCCCACGCGGCATCTTTAGCGCAGGCGCTGAAGAACCCAATGCACTGGTTGAATTAAGAACCGACGCGTATCGAGAACCCAACACACGAGCGACGGTCGCCGAACTGTATCCGTATCTGGAAGCCCGTAGCCAAAACCATCGCGGCCCCCTGACATTTGATTTCATGGCCATCAACGATCGCTTGTCGGCGTTTCTCGGTGCGGGTTTTTACTACAAGACTTTCATGTGGCCCAAAGCATTTTGGGAAAAAATTTACGAACCCATTATCCGTGCCTCAGCCGGTCTTGGCAGACTGTCAAAACAGCCTGACCCAGATGTCTATGACAAGGGTTTTCTGCATGCTGACCTGCTCATCATCGGCGCAGGAGCCGCAGGCATCACCGCCGCACTCAATGCAGGACGCTCAGGTTTACGCGTGATTCTCGCTGACGAGGACTTCCTGCCCGGTGGCAGACTCAATGCTGAACATGATTCAGTCGATGACGTGGCTTCCAGCGACTGGGCGCGCCAAAGCATCAATGAGCTTCGCTCCCTGTCCAACGTGCGACTGATGACACGGACATCCGTGTATGGCGCGTTTGATCATGGGGTCTATGGTGCGCTCGAGCGCAAGACTGATCACCTGCCCTCGTCAAACGGCAAACCGCGTCAGATCCTGTGGCGTCTTTATACGAAACGTTGTCTGCTGTGTACCGGTTCAACCGAACGATCGATTGCCTTTGGCAACAACGATCGCCCGGGTGTCATGCTGGCCGGATCGGTACGAAGCTACATCAACCGATTCGGTGTTGCACCCGGTAATGAAGTTGCCGTCTTTACCAACAACGATGATGGATGGCGCACAGCCGCCGACTGTCAGCGCAACGGCATCAAGGTAGTTGCCATTGTTGACTCTCGTTCTCATGCACCGTTTGAACTTGAAGGCATACCGCAGTATCTCAATAGCGAGGTCGTCAACACCGAAGGGAGACTCGGACTCTCAGCCATCAGTGTTCGCGACAACAACCGTGGGGAAACCCGAGAGATCTCATGTGATTGTCTGGCCGTCAGCGGCGGTTGGAATCCGAATGTACACCTCACCTGCCACCAACGCAGTCGACCGATCTGGAATGAAACGCTCGCAGCCTTTGTACCGGGTAGTGATTTACCGGACGGCATGGCAGTCGCTGGTGCTGCAAATGGCGCACTGACATTAGCTAAAGCATTGCAAAGTGGCCTTGAGCAATCCAACAAGCTCATTAAGGATCTAGGTGCGACACCAGCCATGAGCGCAGCACCAACAGCACAGGACGAACCCAGCAACATCGAAGCATTCTGGCAAGTCAAAGGCATTGAGCAACGCGCCTGGATCGATTTGCAAAACGATGTGACAAGCAAAGACATCAAACTTTCACATCAGGACGGTTTTCGTGCAGTAGAACATCTCAAGCGATACACAACGCTCGGCATGGCAACTGATCAGGGCAAGACATCGAATGTTCTGGGTCTCGCCATCATGGCAGATATGGCAGGCAAGTCGATCGAAGAGACGGGTACAACGATCTTTCGTCCGCCTTATACACCGGTCCCCATCGGTGCATTTGCCGGACGATCACGCGGCAAGGAATTCAAGCCAACACGACACACACCCAGCCATGACTGGGCGACGGAACAAAATGCCGTATTTGTTGAAGTCGGCCCTTGGTTACGCGCACAGTGGTATCCCAAAAATGGTGAGACCTACTGGCGCGACAGTGTTGACCGCGAAGTGCTGCAAACACGCAGTAGTGTTGGCATCTGCGATGTAACGACGCTTGGCAAAATTGATGTTCAAGGTCGGGATGCGGCCGCTTTTCTGGATAAGGTCTACGCCAACACCTATTCAACTCTGGCCGTTGGCAAGGTTCGCTATGGATTGATGTTACGTGAAGACGGCGTCATGATGGATGACGGCACGACCGCGCGATTCAGTGACACGCATTTTGTCATGACAACGACAACCGCCAATGCCGTTAGTGTATTTCGTCATATGGAATTCTGCCGACAATGCCTGTGGCCCAATATGGACGTCCATCTGATCTCTGCTACCGATCAATGGGCGCAGTATGCAGTAGCGGGTCCCAACTCCCGAAAGCTGCTTGAAAAGATTGTCGACAAACCCTTCGACATCAACAACGAAGCATTTCCATTCATGGCCTGTGCCGAGCTCAATATATGTAATGGCACGCCAGCACGCCTGTTCCGCATATCGTTTTCCGGTGAGCTTGCTTATGAGATTGCTGTCCCTGCCCGTTATGGCGATAGTCTGATGCGCGCTTTGATGTCTGCGGGTGAAGAATTCAAGGTTGTCCCCTACGGTACCGAAGCACTCGGCGTCATGCGTATCGAAAAAGGCCACGCAACCGGTAATGAATTGAACGGTCAGACCACAGCCAGAAACATCGGACTCGGTCGTATGGTATCGAAGAAAAAAGACAGCATCGGTAATATTCTGTCTGAACGCACCGGGCTCAACAAAGAGGATGATCTTGCGCTCGTCGGTTTCAAACCGGTGGATCCACGACAAACCTTGAAAGCCGGCGCTCATTTTCTCGCCCATGGCGCGGATATGACTATGGACAACGATGAAGGCTGGATGACTTCTGTCTGTTACTCGCCCAATTTACAGACCTATATTGGTCTTGGCTATTTGCAACGCGGTCAGGAACGAATCGGCGAAACAGTACGCGCAGCTGACCCTTTGCGCGGCGAAGATATCCCGGTAGAAATTGTCTCACCGCACTTTATCGACCCGAAAGGAGATCGCCTGCGTGTCTGACGTGAACTCAACAGCCATGAAACTGCATGCGCGCTCCCCTCTCCAAGGGGCGGCAGAAAAAATAGGTGAGACCACACTCACCGAATTTACCGAGCTCGCTATCGTCTCGGCAGCTATTCCACTCGGCGGTGACAAGGCCGCTGAGGCTGCTCTGCAATCAGCGTTCGCTTTAACGCCAGCCGTTGTCGGCGAACGCAGCAAGGCGAGCAATGGCTCCGAAGCATTTGCGAATCTTGAATTGCTATCGCTACAAACCGACCAGTGGTTCCTGATTTTCGATTACCCGGATGCCGAACCCGTTAAGCTTGTGCAACAGGCTCTCGGCGATAGCGTTTATCTGACCGATCAATCCGACAGCTGGGTGGTGGTGGATTTAAACGGCCCCTTGGCCATTGCTGCACTCGAACGAATCTGCCCCCTTGACTTGAACGACACCGTTTTTACTAATGCCAACGTGTCACGCACGGTCATGGAACATCTGTCAGTCATCCTGATGCGAACTCAGGCGAATGGTTTTCGCCTGTTGTCACCACGCTCCTCCGCTGCATCGATATGGCATGCCCTGCATACCTCGATACTTAACGTAAGTGAATTGTGATTCATGTCGACCAATACAACAGTCAAAGCAGCAAGTGACAAGCGCGAAGGTGTGTGGAAGTCTGGCAAGGGCCGTGGACGACACCAACCCAAAGGACGACAACTCGACGACGCTGCGCTAATTGATGTTCAGGCATTGCTTGGCTCACGCGAACGCCGAGCAGACTTGCTGATCGAATTCCTGCATCTGATACAAGACAAGTACGGTCACCTGTCGGCACATCACCTGCACGCGCTTGCCGAAGAGCTCAAGCTGTCGCAAGCAGAAGTGTATGAAGTAGCAAGCTTTTACGCGCACTTTGATATCGTTGCAGAAGGCGAAACACCA
Source organism: uncultured Granulosicoccaceae bacterium (assembly GCA_964445655.1). Lineage (GTDB taxonomy): Bacteria > Pseudomonadota > Gammaproteobacteria > Granulosicoccales > Granulosicoccaceae > Granulosicoccus. Next base: position 7,263 of record CAYULV010000105.1, read on the forward strand.
CCACCCGCCTTGACCATTCGTGTTTGTGATTCCTTGTCATGTGAACTCGCTGGTGCGCAACAACTTAAAGCCGCGCTTGAGTCAGGCTATGCTGACGGTTCGGTACGCGTACTGCGCGCACCTTGCATGGGCCGATGCGACACCGCACCAACACTCGAGCTGGGTCACCATCATATCGATCATGCCAGTGTTGAAAAAGTTGCCGCTGCAATCAAGTCCGGACATACCCATGCCGACATTCCCGACTACCAGACCCTTGACACCTATCAAAACAACGGCGGCTACCAAGCGCTTATCGCCATCCGCGATGGCGACCGCGAGATAGACGAGGTGCAAGAGGATATCAATGCATCAGGCCTGCGCGGACTGGGTGGCGCGGGATTTCCTTCTGGCAAAAAATGGTCATTCGTGCGCGCCGAAAAAGCGCCGCGCTACCTTGCCGTCAACGGCGACGAAGGCGAACCCGGTACTTTTAAGGATCGCTATTACCTCGAACGCGAACCGCATGTGTTTCTCGAGGGCTTGTTGATTGCCGCCTTTGCCATTGATGCCGCGCGTGCTTATATCTATATGCGTGACGAATACCCTGCCGTATTGCATATTCTCGACACGGAAATTCGAGCACTCGAATCAGCAAAGCTGATCGAACCAGCGTATATCGAAGTACGTCGTGGAGCTGGTGCCTACATTTGCGGCGAAGAGTCTGCAATGATCGAATCGATTGAAGGCAAGCGTGGCCTGCCACGACACCGTCCACCCTATGTCGCTCAGGTCGGCCTGTTCGGTCGCCCGACATTGGTTCATAACATTGAAACACTGCACTGGGTAACAAGAGTAACTCGCGAAGGTCCCGAGGTACTTAACAGTGTTGAAAAGAACGGACGCAAAGGTCTGCGTAGTTATTCGGTCAGTGGTCGGGTAAAAGAACCCGGCGTCAAGCTCTTGCCCGCGGGCTCAACCATCACTGACATTGTAGAAGCATCGGGCGGTATGCTCGACGGTCACACGCTAAAAGCTTACCAACCGGGTGGACCTTCTTCCGGTCTGCTGCCAGCGAGCATGAGTGACATACCGCTCGACTTCGACACGTTACAACCACACGGCAGTTTTATTGGTTCTGCAGCCGTGGTTGTGTTGTCGGACAAAGATAGTGCACGGGCCGCAGCCCTTAACATGCTGAAATTCTTCGAAGACGAAAGCTGTGGACAGTGCACACCGTGTCGGGTGGGCTGTGGCAAGGCTGTCAAGCTCATGGAGCAGGACAGCTGGGATACCGAGCTCCTTGAAGAACTTTCCACCACCATGGTTGATGCATCGATCTGCGGACTGGGACAGGCCGCACCAAATCCGATACGCATGGTTATCAAGCATTTCGCTGACGAAATCAAAGCCTGAGGAATCAATGATGAGCGACATGATCACTTTCACCCTCGACGGCAAACAAGTCAGTGCAAAAGCGGATGAAAATCTGTGGGAGATTGCCAAGCGAGAAGGGACGCCTATTCCGCATCTGTGTCATAGCGACAACCCTGGCTATCGTGCCGATGGAAACTGTCGCGCCTGCATGGTGGAGATTGAAGGCGAACGTACGCTGGCTGCGTCCTGTATCAGAACACCGACTGAAGGCATGGTTGTTAACACCCAGACAAACCGCGCCGTTGCATCGCGCAAGATGGTCATGGAACTTTTAATGGCTGACCAGCCCGAGCAAGCCACGGCGCACGACAAGTCATCCCATTTGTGGCAGATGGCCTCGGACCAGGGAATCAATAGCAGTCGCTTCCCCGCTATCGAAAAAGAACGTGTGCCCTTGCTTGATGACTCTCATGTCGCGATGCGCGTCAATCTCGATGCTTGTATACACTGCAATCTCTGTGTGCGTGCCTGCCGCGAAGTACAAGTCAATGATGTGATCGGCATGTCTGGCCGCGGTCATGATGCCCGTATCACTTTCGATATGTCTGACCCGATGGGTGCCAGCACTTGTGTCGCCTGCGGCGAATGTGTACAGGCTTGCCCAACGGGTGCCTTGATGCCCGCCTCGGCAGTCGATGAAAAGGAAGTCGGCGACAGTCAGGCTTTCGATCGCGAAGTTAAATCCGTCTGCCCTTATTGCGGCGTCGGATGCCAGGTCAGTTTCAAGATCCGTGATGAGAAGATTGCCTGGGTTGATGGTGTCAATGGCCCATCCAATGAACAACGCCTGTGTGTCAAAGGCCGCTTCGGCTTTGACTACATTGCACACCCGCACCGTCTACAAACACCATTAATTAGACGCGAAGACGCACCACCCAAAGGCCTTGACGTCAATCCCGATAATATCGAGGCATACTTTCGTCCCGCCAGCTGGGATGAAGCACTCGATGCGGCGGCCGGAGGCATGAAAAAGCTGACCGATGCACATGGTGGACGGGCTGTGGCGGGTTTCGGTTCAGCCAAGTGTTCAAATGAAGAAGCGTATCTTTTCCAGAAACTGATCCGCATGGGCTTTGGCCACAACAACGTTGATCACTGTACTCGCTTGTGTCACGCGTCCTCAGTCGCTGCACTGCTTGAAAACGTTGGCTCGGGTGCGGTTACCGCCACGTTCAACGAAATTGAAAACGCTGACTGCGCGATCGTGATCGGTGCGAACCCGATTGAAAATCATCCGGTGGCCGCGACCTACTTCAAACAATTCGTCAAGCGTGGCGGCAAACTCATTGTCATGGATCCGCGCGGTATGGGTCTTACTCGCCACGCCACTCATAGCTTGAAGTTCAAACCCGGTACCGATGTCGCGATGCTCAACGCGATCATGCACACCATCGTTGTCGAAGAGCTGTTTGACGTGCAATACATACAGCGCTTCACAGAAGGCTGGGACGAGATGCGCACGCACCTGATGGGTTTCCCGCCAGAGAAGATGGCCGCTATCTGCGGTATCGATGCTGAGACTCTCAAAACCGTCGCCCGCACGTTTGCTGGCTGTACCGCCGGTATGATTTTCTGGGGCATGGGTGTGTCCCAACATATTCATGGTACCGATAATTCACGCTGTCTGATTTCGCTCGCCCTGATGACCGGACAGGTCGGCAGGCCTGGTAGTGGTCTGCATCCCTTACGCGGACAAAACAATGTACAAGGCGCATCGGATGCGGGCCTTATCCCGATGTTCCTGCCTGACTATCAAAGTGTCACCGATGACGGTGTGCGTTCTGCGTTTACCGATATTTGGGGCGCTAAAGATTTCTCTAATGAAAAGGGACTGACCGTTGTCGAAATCATGGATGCCATCCATGACGGTGACATCAAAAGCCTTTATGTGCTGGGTGAAAACCCGGCGATGTCCGATCCCGATGTCGAACATGCACGTGATGCACTGGCAAAGCTTGAGCATCTGGTGGTTCAGGATATCTTCCTGACAGAAACAGCCAACTATGCCGATGTCATCTTGCCTGCCGCTGCCTGGCCCGAAAAAACCGGCACAGTCACTAACACCAACCGACAAGTGCAAATGGGTCGACCGGCTGTCTCTCCTCCCGGTGAAGCACGCGAGGACTGGTTGATCACAACGCAGTTGGCGAATCGACTCGGCCTTGATTGGAGCTACACGCATCCGAAAGAAGTATTTGCCGAGATGAAACGCTCGATGCCGTCGCTTGACAACATTACCTGGGAACGACTTGAAACCGAAGCAGTTACCTATCCCAGTCTGTCGCCAGAAGATCCTGGCCAGGCAATTGTCTTCGGTGATGGCTTTCCGCGCCCTGAAGGTCGTGCGAAGTTCACTCCGGCCTCATTGGTCGCACCGGCAGAATCACCTGACGAAGCGTATCCAATGATCCTGATCACTGGACGGCAACTCGAACACTGGCATACCGGTTCGATGACACGACGCGCAAGCGTACTCGACGCACTTGAGCCAGAAGCCAACTGTTCGATGCATCCAAAGACTTTAAGAGCACTCGGTACCAAAGCCGGAGAACGCGTGCGTATTGAAACCCGTCGAGGGGCGATCGAAGTGATGGCTCGGGCCGATCGCGCTATTGCAGAAGGACAAGTCTTCATGCCTTTTGCCTATGTAGAAGCCGCTGCAAATACGCTGACCAACCCGGTGCTAGACCCTTATGGAAAGATTCCTGAATTCAAGTATTCGGCCGCCCGCGTTGAAGCTTTGTCCGAAGCAAGTTGACTGTCACCACTAACACTTAAACGAAAACAACTACTGATTGACACCTGATCTATTCAATTTCTGATCAGCAGCTGATCATTACCAAACATACCAAAGAGAACACCAACTATGGCCCACTTGAGCGATATCGAAATTGCCCGCGCGGCAAGCAAGCAACCTATCCAGGAGATCGGCGCCAAACTTGGCATTGATTCGGAACACTTGCTGCCGTATGGCCACGACAAGGCCAAGGTTTCTGCCGAATTCATCGCGGCGCAAAAAGATAAACCGAATGGCAAATTGATTCTCGTCACAGCCATCAATCCAACGCCAGCCGGTGAAGGCAAGACAACCACGACTGTTGGGCTCGGCGATGGACTGAACGCCATCGGCAAGAAAACCGCCATCTGCATCCGTGAAGCGTCACTCGGACCGTGCTTTGGCATGAAAGGCGGTGCTGCTGGTGGTGGCTATGCGCAAGTGATACCGATGGAAGAAATGAATCTGCACTTCACTGGTGACTTCCACGCCATAACCTCGGCGCATAATCTCTTGTCCGCGATGATCGATAATCATATCTACTGGGGCAACGCGCTTGAAATCGATTCGCGTCGTGTCGTCTGGCGCAGAGTGCTTGACATGAATGATCGCGCCTTGCGTCAAGTCACCACCAGCCTTGGCGGTGCTACCAATGGCTTTCCGCGTGAGGCTGGCTTTGATATCACCGTCGCCTCAGAAGTCATGGCCATACTTTGCCTTGCCAATGACCTTGAAGATCTACAAAAGCGCCTTGGCAGCATCATCGTTGCCTACAAGCGTGACCTGACTCCGATTTACTGCAGTGATATCAAGGCGGACGGCGCCATGACTGTCTTGCTTAAAGATGCCATGCAACCGAATCTCGTTCAAACGCTGGAAAACAATCCTGCATTTGTACACGGCGGCCCGTTTGCCAATATCGCGCATGGTTGCAACTCGGTCGTTGCAACCAAAACAGCACTGAAACTTGCCGACTACGTCGTAACGGAGGCAGGCTTCGGTGCCGATCTCGGTGCTGAGAAATTCATGAACATAAAATGCCGCAAGGCTGGACTTGCACCGGATGCAGTGGTCATCGTGGCGACGGTACGCGCCATGAAGATGAATGGCGGTGTTCTCAAGGATGATCTTGGCAGCGAGAACGTTGACGCCGTCAACCAAGGGTGTGCAAACCTTGGCCGTCACATTGAAAACATCAAATCATTCGGCGTCCCGGCGGTCGTTGCGATCAACCACTTCGTCACTGACAC
>CAYULV010000106.1:0-10631 GCA_964445655.1 uncultured Granulosicoccaceae bacterium
TCAACTTTGGTTCGGCACATCAACCGCTTGCTCGAGCCGACTGCAGGTTCCATTATGGTCAATGGCTCTGATGTGATGGCGATGGGCGCCGAGGCGCTGCGACGTTATCGTAATGAACACATAGCGATGGTGTTTCAAAATTTCGCCCTGATGCCACATCGTTCGGTACTTGACAATATTGCCATGCCACTGGAGATTCGAGACATCCCGAAGAACAAACGTCTTGAAATTGCGCAACGAAATCTCTCGATGGTTGAGCTTGATGGCTGGGGTAACAAATTTGCCCATGAGCTCTCTGGTGGCATGCAACAACGAGTAGGGCTGGCACGCGCACTTGCCGCTGATCCGGAGATCCTGTTAATGGATGAACCATTCAGTGCGCTTGATCCCTTGATCAGACGGCAACTGCAGGATGAATTCATGAAGCTGTCATCGGTGATGCAAAAGACAACGGTATTCATCACACATGATCTCGACGAGGCGGTCAGAATCGGTGATCGTATTGCCATCATGCGTGATGGTCGGGTCGTGCAAATCGGTACGCCCGAGGAAATCGTCATGCAGCCGGCAGACGACTACGTATCAGAATTTGTCGCCGGTATCTCAAGACTCAAGGTCGTTCGTGCGCATGCAGTCATGCAAGCGGTTGGTGATGGAGGCGGGATGACGCTTCGCGATGATGCACCAAGCTTTGCCCCGGAAGATAATTTATCTGATCTGATCACAGCGGCTATTGATTACGATGGCGCTCTTCGCGTGGTCGATGCGTCCGGCAAAACAGTCGGTTCCATCAATCGAGCTAATCTGTTGAAGACCGTTATTGAAGGCACAGAAACCTCATGAATAGTGAGCAGAACACCAGGAGCGTGGCAGGTGATTCAAGTGTGGTTGGCGAATCAAATGGCTTAGCCGATTCTGCCGGGGCAACTTATTCTGTTGAGCAGGCGGATACCAGAAGCCTGATCGCGGAATTTGTCGAGACGAACCCGGATTACTACACACAAAAATTTGAGGTTATCGGCGAAAAAACTGGCTTCGCATGGACATTCAACTGGGCTGCAGCCTTGCTGGGTCCTGTCTGGTTTGGCATGCGAAGTCTATGGAAGTGGGGCTTGCCTTTTGTCATGCTCGAAGTGTTTGCCTATATCCAGATTGCGCGTGGTTGGTTTGGTGATCTTGGTGCAGAAGCACTTGATCGCATTTCGCAGATTCAAGGTACCTTGGCATTTCGCAAGGAGCAACTGGCAGCTGCGATTGAGAAGAAAGCGGACAATGTGCCTGTCTTTGAAAGAGCCATTGCATCTCTAGAGCAGGCAATTACCGATATTCAGGCAGAAGCCACAGCAGCTCAGGCAGCTGGTGTGTCAATTGCGCTGGCGGGGCTTGCCATGCTGATTGTAGTCAAGTTGTTGCAAGGCTTTCTTGCCAATTCAGTTTTTGAAAAACGCTATTTTCATTGGCTTTCCGATAAAAGCCTGCCGTCGGGTCTCAGTACTTCACGAACCTTTGCAAGCGCAGGCTTTGTCTTTCTGACCATCGTGGTCAGTGTCGTCCATTATGCGTTTCCAGGAAAGTTTAAATTTCTCACTCAATTTCCTACAACGAGTTCCATCCGTTTGACAGCGATCAATTGGGTAGAACAATTTTTTGGCTGGATGACTGAAAAAGGTGATTGGCTATTTACCATTATCACCCGGGGTATTCGTTGGGTGCTCGACAATCTTGAATTGATATTCGTCGGTACACCGTGGATTGTCATAGCAAGCTTCATCATATTGCTGACCGCATTGGCGGCGGGTAAACGGGCTGCAATATTCTCTGGTGCCTTTCTAGCCTATATGGGCTTCCTCGGTTTTTGGGAAAAGGCCATGACGACACTGGCTCTTTTGGGCACGGCGGCTGTGCTGAGCATCATCATTGGTATTCCGCTCGGCATGTTTTGCGCGCGCCGGCCACGAATATATGCTGTCATTCGACCAATCATGGATTTCATGCAAACCATGCCGGCTTTTGTATTCATGATTCCGGTCATTGCATTTTTCGGTACCGGAAAGCCCGCCGCAGTCGTGACAACCATGATCTTTGGCGGCACACCCGTTGTGCGTCTGACCGTACTGGGTTTGCGCGGAGTGCCGGAGTCCATTCGCGAAGCCGCTATCGCATACGGAGCCTCGAAGTGGTACTTGCTGCGGAAAGTTGACTTGCCGTTGGCCGCACCATCGATTCTTGCCGGGATCAATCAAACCATCATGCTGAGTCTGGCGATGGTGGTTGTTGCATCTCTGATCGGCGCCAAGGGCCTGGGTGAGGATGTGCTTGAAGCCCTGCAATACGCCAGTGTGGGTCAAGGTATACTGGCAGGGTTCGCGATTCTGTTTTGTGCCTTGATTCTTGATCGAGTGGTGCAGGGTAGAAGAAGCTAGTCGAGCTGTGCTGTTTAAAGAAGTTAATCGAGTTGTACAGGGTAAGAAGTTAATCGATGCAGGTAGTCACCACACCGTCGTCCGATGCTGCTGATTCATTATCAAAGGCGGTTACGTCGTTCATATACCGTCAGCCAGATACGACGCACCATCTACACAAAGCGCTCGAACACGATCCGCAATTCGCACTTGCGCACGCGGTATCGGGACTCATGTTATTCGGGGCCCGTTCGGTATCGCTGACAAGCCTGGCACACGATGCCTTATTGAAAGCACAACAACATCAGGGTGGAGTCAATCAGCGCGAGTCGCTATATATCGAAGCACTGGAACTCGTCTTGTCGGGCCAGCTAAAAGCTGCTGTCAAGAGATACGAGACTATCCTTGAGACACATCCTACCGATGCACTGGCGCTGGCTCTGGCGCAGAGTGAATTGTTCTGGTTAGGCGATATGCAATGGTCCGAGCGCATTTCAGCCAGTGTGGAAAAATACTGGACTCCCGACGTGCCAGGCTATACGGCTTATCTGGCCATCCGGGCGTTTGATCTTGAAGAGCTCAATCAGTTCAAGGACGCTGAGCGTGTGGCGCGTGAATCGGTAGAGCTTGATCCTGGCAATATCTGGGGCACACATGCTATTGCGCACATCATGTTGATGCAGAATCGCATTGATGAGGGAAGTGCCTGGATGCGGGAGCGTCAGCATCTCTGGACGTCGGCCAATCAGATGCAGTTTCATCTGGCCTGGCATCAGTGTCTGTTTCTTCTCGAACAAAATGTGCAGGATGAAATTCTCGATATCTACGACAAGCGTGTGCGTAATCGAGAACATGCCTTGTGTGAAGCTTTACCTGATCTTTACATCGATATCCAAAATGGTGCGAGCTTGTTATGGCGACTGGAGCAGCGCGGGGTGAATGTTGGCAATCGTTGGGAAGAACTCGCCGAGGTCATGACGCCACGAATTGATGACATGAGTAATCCCTTTACCAGTGCGCACACCGCATTGGTGTTGACCGCTACAGGTCAGCATGATGATTGCCAGAGACTACTGGATTCGATGCAATCGTTTTCACAGGATGCATCGCACGATCTGGCCTCACGTTATGCGGACGCCGCGATTCCCTGTGTGCAAGCGGTCATGGCCCACAGTCGTGACGATCATGCTGCGGTTGTCGGGCATCTTGCGCCGGCACGTTCTGCACTGTGGCAGATGGGCGGAAGTCATGCACAGCAGGACGTGTTTCATCAGCTACTGGCCGATTCCGCACGGAAACTGGGTGATGAGAAATTGCTTGCAAGTTTGCTAGATGAAATTGAAAAAATTGGTTTTACCGCACCGCTTGGCCGCGCAGGATATCAACACGGCTGACGCGCGCTCGTTTGCGCCGATGACCCTAAGCACACTCGCGCCAGCAGTCGTTGTGTAATCAACGTACAATGATTGTCTTCTTTTTTCATGCGCAGTGTTTGCAATGCTGTTTCCACAGCACTACCCATTGAGCCGAATCGCCACGCTATTGTTGGTTTTGGCCGCTTGCCTGATGTTGTGGACTGACTCTGTTCTGGCGCATGCGGTCACCCAGGGTGACAAAGGTTACATACAGGAAATATCCGGAATCAAGATTATTCCGTTTATTTACCTCGGGGCCAAACATATGGTTACCGGTTACGATCACATCTTGTTCCTGCTTGGTGTCATCTTTTTTTTATATGGCATGAAACAGATCGCGTTGTATGTCAGCCTGTTTGCGATCGGTCATTCAACGACCATGCTTATAGGTGTTTATTTCGACTTCGGTATAAACAGTTATATTATCGATGCAATCATCGGTTTTTCCGTTGTGTATAAAGCACTGGATAATCTAGGTGCTTTTGAACGATGGTTTGGTGTCCAGCCAGATACGCGTATTGCCACGTTGATTTTCGGTCTTTTGCATGGCTTTGGCTTGGCGTCGAAGATTATCGAATACGATATTTCGCCAGATGGTCTGGTGCCGAATCTGCTGGCTTTTAACGTCGGCGTAGAACTTGGGCAGTTATTGGCGCTCGCTGCCATTCTGTTGGTCATGCGGTACTGGCGGGCCAGCGCTAATTTTATCCGCCAGGCATATGCGGCCAATGTCGTCATGCTGACAGCAGGCTTTTTACTTATGGGAATGCAAATAGCTGGATTCGTGATGACCGAGTTCGCTCATGTTCATTAATAGTAGGGAAGCCATTCAATATGCGCTCTAATTCAAGCGTCGGCCCTAATTCAACGTCTGACCAGATTCAAGGCGTCAATTCGAGCTCCGCTGGACTCATCAAGGCGACCGTGGGTGCTGCGGTGGTTGCCGCAGCGATACTGACCTTTATCTGGTTACCTGCCGAGCACGGTGTTGATCCTACTGGTGTAGGACATGTATTGGACCTGACCGAAATGGGCCATATCAAAGAGCAATTGCATAAGGAAGCCGATGCCGATGCAGCGGCTGCATTGGCCGCTGGCAGTGTTCAGCCTGATTCAACAGATATGCTGGCTTTGAATGAAAAACTCGATTCGATTCAAGCGCAGTTAACCGCTATTGCGGCGACGGTCGGCGTGTCTACGCGAGATATCAGCACCCAACCGGCAGCGCAATCAACATCTGTGACTCAGCTTGAAACCGGGTCTGTGACTGAGTCTGATAGTCCGGGGGCAGGAGTATCTGTCGCTGGGTGGACCGATGAACAAGACTACACCTTGACACCGGGACAAGGTCTCGAGGTCAAATTGGTTATGGATAAAGGTGCCGTCGCAGATTATGAATGGAGTGCAAATGGCGCAGTCGTTAATCACGACACCCATGGAGATGGCAACGATAACGACGAAAGTATCAGTTACAAGCAAGGGCGTTCAGTGCCGGAGCAAGCTGGCCAACTGACTGCTGCATTTACGGGATATCATGGTTGGTTCTGGCGTAATCGAACTGATGATGATGTCGTTATTACGCTACGTACACGCGGTAACTACAAAGGGATTATCTTGCCGTAACCGTCACCTACCTATTTGACTGACTCAACAAGTAACCGAGTAAAAACAATGAAAGCAATTTTTTTAGCCGTCGCTTTGATCGTGGCAATGTCTTATCAGTCGGTCAGTGCACATAGCAACCATGGTGTTGATGAACCGACAGCCATCGCGATAGTGCTTGAAGCAGTGCCTCAATTTACCACCAAAGATGCCGGGTTCGAGATTGGTCAATTAGTTTCAAGCTGGAATGCCATAACCGAGAGTGACATCTCTGTGGTCGAAACAGATGGTGACTTCTACGTCATGCAAGCAAGTAATCCTGAATCAAAGACAACCATTTTTTTGCTGATCGGTATCAACGGCTCTATTCTGGATGCGAAGTTCAGTAACGATTTTTAGGTTGCCGAAAATTTTCAGACAGGCACGGCGACCATCGCCATGAAGTCGCCGAGTTGCACCAGTCCCGGAAAATGTCTGCCACACAAAATACCGCTGCGTTTAGCATGATAAACCACAGGTTCCTCGCCATTGCGCTCGCATGACCAGACCCGTGCAATGGCATCACCTTTGGCCACTGGCTGACCGAGATCGACTAGTGGCTCGAACATCCCCGCATGTTCAGAAAATACGAAGCAATCACCGTCCGGCATGTCGAGATTGATAGTGGGTGCTGTCTCTGGTTCGCCTTTGAGAATACCGGCATGAACAAGCAGGTTTCTGACGCCTTTTCTGGCAATAGCAACTGTCTTCGCCGTTGCCGATCCGCCACCGCCGAGTTCGGTTGAAACAAACACCTTGCCTTGATTTTCAACCGCGGTGTCGTACATGCCGACATTGTCAATTTCCAGAAGCTTTACAGAGTATGGCGCATTGAAGGCTTGTACGGCTGCCATGCAAGCTTGCTCTTGTTGCTTGTTGTCAAGTACATGCGAGGCAGCAAACGGTACGAAATCCAATGTCTTGCCACCTGAGTGAAAGTCCAGAACGATATCCGCCATCGGGATAAGCGTTCGTTCGAAATAGTCAGCGATTTTTTCGGTCACTGAGCCATCGGGTCGTCCGGGGAAGCTTCTGTTCAAATTGCCCTTGTCGATTGGTGATGTACGCGTACCCGCTCTGAATGCTGGATAGTTGAATGCCGGGACAATGATGACTGTTCCCGAGATGTTGTCTGGCGACAGTGTTAACGCTAGCTCTTGTAAGGCTATCGGGCCCTCATACTCATCACCATGATTGGCGCCAGTCAATAGTGCCGTCGGTCCAGCACCTTGTCGAATGACACTGATCGGAATCATGACGCTGCCCCAGGCCGAGTCATCGCGGCTATAGGGGAGCTGCAGAAAGCCATGATGTCGGCCATCCTGATCGAACGGGATCGTGGCAGTTATCGGATTCGGCTTCATCTATTTTTTGACAATCAGTTTGCGTGGAAAGTGGGCGAGACATTCAGGTTCACCATCACGAATGATAATACTCTCTGTAATCTCGAATCCCCAGCCATCCATCCATAGTCCGGTCATGAAATGAAACGTCATGTTCTCTTGAAGTTCTGTTGTGTCTCCTGCTCGTAGCGACATGGTGCGTTCACCCCAATCGGGTGGATAGGACAAGCCAATCGGATAACCCGTTCGATTGTCCTTCTCGATACCGTGCTTTTTAAGCACAGAAAAGAACGCCAACGCGACATCCTCGCAGCGGTTGCCCGCACGTGCCTTTTCAAGTCCTGCATCCATTCCCTCAAGGACAGCTTGCTCGGCATTTAAAAAGGTTCGGGTGGGTTCTCCGAGGAAGACGGTGCGCGACAAAGGGCAGTGATAGCGACGATAGGCGCCGGCTATCTCGAAGAAGGTTCCTTCACCCGATTGCATGGGCTTGTCATCCCAGGTCAGATGCGGTGCGTCTGCAGCTGGCCCCGATGGCAACAACGGTACGATAGCCGGGTAGTCGCCGCCGGCGCCCAGTTCATCGCTGTAGCGGAGTCCGGCATCGTATATGTCAGCCACCAGATCGCATTTACGTATGCCCGGTTCGATGTTGTCAACAATACGTTGATGCATGCGTTCGACAAACTTGCCTGCCGTACGCATGTAATCAAGTTCAGTTTCAGACTTGATAGCGCGTTGCCAGTTGACCAAGGCCGTGGCATCGATAAAGTGGGCTTGTTTCAATTGTGTCTGTAATGATAAAAATGCTTTGGCTGAAAACCAATAGTTATCCATCTCGACGCCAATGCGTAGTTTGTCCCAGCGACGTTCGCGCAACTTGTCACACAAGTAGTCCATGGGATGGCGCTCGACTGACTGCACATAGTGGTCGGGATAACCCACAATGTTGTCGTGATGGAGAAAGCTGGTTCGCTTTGCGCCATTGGCATCTTGTGATCGGCCAAACCAGACGGGCTCACCGTCGTGAGACAAGACAACACATTGATGAACGTAAAACGACCAACCGTCATAACCCGTGAGCCAGGCCATATTTGATGGGTCGGACACAATCAGCAGCTCGATTTCCGCCGCCTGCATCGCACGTCGGGTTTTTGCAATCCGAGTGGTGTATTCCTCGGTGCTGAAGTGCAGGGTAGGAGAGCTTTGCATCAAATTCGTATCTCTTGCGTCGCGTGTTGATCCGGTGTCCTTAAGCGCGAAATTCTCGCTATTGAAGCTTTTAACACGGAACACTGATCAAGGCATGTATGTCCGCCGTTTGCTAAAGGACCATTGATCATCCACGCCAATGGCGTTAGCTATATGATAGCTTTTCAAGAGAGACCGCTACACCTGAGTATCTACAACAACACCCAAGTAAGTCAATCAGAGATCACCAGCAACACCGTAACTCGGAGCTACCGAAGGATTGATTGCCCGGTTCAGATAATCAAGCATCTGGGGTTCGTAGTCCGTCCAGAGCCGTCGAAGTTTTTTCACAGGATCTTCATCGTCCCAATCCACGCGCAGATCAACTAAAGGAAACGGCATGCGGTCAGCCACAATCAAGGCGGCGGAATGTACGGGACCTTCTTCGCCACCTGCGGCAATGCCTGCTTCAAGACCCATTAACAGTCGCTCGGCAAGATGTGCATCAGTGGCTGCGAGAAAACCTTCGCTCATTGCGACCGGTACATTTTCGCTGGACAGAAGATTGCCGGCGGCCACACAGTGTGCGGCCTCTTGGACCTTGTTGGTACCGAGTATTTCGTCACCGGTAAAGTGCGCTGTATTACCTTTGACATCGACTGCGGTGAGTTGTCGATAGCCGATGTTTTCTCGACCGGCAACGACTTTGGCGATGGCAGATGCAGCATCATGACCTTCTTGCATTCGATCAAGCACCAATGTAGCCAGGTGTGGATCGGTCACATTCTGTGTGGCAACAGCACCGACACCTGCACGTGCATGTGGGCATCGAGAGCCTACACATATTGATGAGGTCGTGATGGCTACACCAAACATCCCGGTACGTGCACAGTGGCCAGCGATGGAAAAGGTCACAGCATCTCCTCAGATTGATTTTGAATCACGCGATATCATTACATAGACGGCGTGCAAGGTAAGCCTGAAAATCATGTATCGAGCGTTCGAGCCAGCTTAACGCTCCCGATTCAGCAAAAGCAGACTCTGAACCCGAAAAAATACCTTCGACGACATGCTTATCTTCAGCATTTACCTGGTCAAAAAATTGGAGCAGTTCCTCAGTCCAGGCGTCGATGTCTTCAATGGTGGCATAAACCTCTGGCGCGATCGCAATGCCAAAACGTACCATGACTTTACCAATGCCATTGGGTCGAAGGGATAAATACCATAGATGATCTGGCGCCAGAACGTACATATGCGAAGGGAATACGGTTGGCATGACAGATGTATAGCGCCACTTGCCTTTCAGTACCTTGTTGTCCTTGTGTGCACGCCCATAGGTCGCATCATTTTCTTTGGGAAATGTCTGATAGGTGAAGGCTTCATATGTTTTTGCAGGAAACTCCACTTTATCAACGGGCATCCAGGCACCGACCGTTGCTTTGTGTGCAACGGGCAAGTGATAACCTTCCATGAAATTTTCAGTCAGTAATTTCCAGTTTGTGTCCCACTCGTGATCCTGTGTGACTATGTGCTTGTACTCAGACATGTTAAAACGCTTGACGACTTTATCCAGTGCCGACAAGGACTCACTTAGCGGTGGCGCTGACTCATTGAGCGTGACATAAATCCAGCCGTGCCAGATCTCGGTTCGAAATTCGGGTAGGCAGGTCTTGCTCTTTTCAAAGGTCTTGTGCTCGTTCATTTGACCGGCGATCTTGAGTTTGCCATCAAGATCGTAAGTCCAGGCATGATAAGGGCAGGTTACGCGTTTACTTTGTCCGCTACCTTCGAGTAGTTGCATCATGCGATGCCTGCAGACATTCGAGAAGGTTCTGATTCGGCCTGTCGTATCGCGAATGCAGAATATTTTTTCACTGGCAATGCTGTAGGTCAGGTAGTCACCGGTATCAGGGATTTCACTAGCCAGACCGGTACACACCCAGTCCTGTTTCCAGATTTTTTCTGTCTCTAACGCCGCGACATCTTCATTGCGAAAAAGCTGTGGAGGCGTACTCCTGGCACTTTGTCTGTTCAAGGCCGCTGTTGTCGACAGCGCTTCAAGTAGTTCGTGGGTATCGTTGACCATGGCAATGAACTCGTTAGTGGACTTCGGGTGGTGGCGTTTCCAGTTCTCAGGTCCCGGTTATAATTTGTGAATTGTCAATCGTCAATTGTCGGTCGTCAGTGCCCGATTGCCGTGATGTTAAGTATTGGGTATCACGTATCAGGTATCACAGCAGTCACTTCAATCTCGACCACCCATTCCGGACGGGCAAGTGCAGGTATGACGATACCAGTCGAGCAGGGGTGCACACCTTTCAGCCAGCGCCCCATTTCCTGATAAACGGCTTCGCGATAACGGATATCGGTCAGGTAAACCACGATGCGGCAAACAGCATCCATTGTAGTACCTGCTTCTTCAAGCAACATCTTGATGTTCTGCATGGTCTTTTCAGTTTGTTTCGCGGCATCACCGACATGCAGGCTTTCGCGAGTGTCCAGATCCTGAGACACCTGACCGCGTAGAAACACCATCGTGCCTTTCGCCACCACGCCTTGACTCAAGTCGTTGTCGAGCTTCTGTTCCGGATAGGTTTCTTTGGTGTTGAACGGGCGAATGCGTTTGTGCATTGTCATTG
>CAYULV010000106.1:10731-12689 GCA_964445655.1 uncultured Granulosicoccaceae bacterium
TCCGGATAGGTTTCTTTGGTGTTGAACGGGCGAATGCGTTTGTGCATTGTCATTGTTTGTTCTCCGCTTGCTTGCCATAGACCTTGTCAGAAAGTCCGGCTGCCTTATGCGCGAAATCCAAAGGGCCGTTCCAGTCAAAGTTTCGATAAACCGCGGCGAGCTGTGCAAACGGAGGGGACTGAGCAAACAGCTGAAACGTTAGCCTGTGTCCTGCGTAGTCGGAATTAAGGAGATCGCGTGCCATGGCGAGTAGTTTACGCCGGTCGTCTGCAACCCATGATTCATTTATCGAATAAAACTTGTCCATCCACGGCTTTGTGCCTGGTGCCTTGAAGGTTGCAGCGTCGGGTGTGACACAAATCTGGCCACCACAGAGCTCGCGGGCCATATGCATCATTCTTGGCAGGTTGCTCAAGGCGTGTACGCGTCCTGACATCAATAGAGACTGGTTGGGCATCAGAAGCCCGTTAGGGCTTTTTTCTCCAGTCGCCACTGCGGCGGTCAGATGAGCGTTGATGCCCTCGCGCCAGACTGCAAGCTCCGAGAGTTTCTCTTGCACGGCTTGCTGCTTTTCAAGGCCGGTTTGCTTGACGTTCCAAAGCGCCGCTCCGATGATCAGGTCAGCATAGGAAAGTGTGCGTTGAACAAAGGGGAAAGCAGAGTAGCGATGCAATGTTGTTCGGATGAAGAACGCAGCTTTGGTATGTTGATAGAAAAGTATGTCTTCCCACGGCACCAGAACGTCGTCAAGAATCATCAAGGTATCAACCTCGTCGCAACGACTTGACAAGGGGTAGTCGTCTGCGTTGCGATTGGCGAATCCACTGCGGCAAATATGTTTGACGCCAGGGGCGTTCATTTTGACGATGCAACCCAGCGCATAGTCGGATAGTTTTTCATTACCCCAATTGGCAATGGTTGGTTTCAAGAAAGCCTGATCCGCGTAGGCCGCGGCAGTTTCATACTTTGCACCGCGAATGACAATACCTGCATCAGTTTCACGTACGACATGCACTAGCATATCGGGGTCCTGATCCTGCGGTGCCTTGGATCGATCGCCTTTCGGATCGGTGTTTGCGGAAACATGAAAAGGGTCAGCCTTGATCACATCCTGTATGTGGTGCTCGATGTTTCTGGCAAAGCGGGGGTCGATTTCATTCAGGATGTCCTTGCCGTCCCATAGCGACCACATTTCCCCAACGGTTTCGTCACCCATGCGCGTGACAACACCACCGAGATCGTGCATGACATGATCAACAGCGCGGCGTTTGTCTTCCCAGTCTTTTTGTTCATAGGGCAGGCGCGAGCCAATGGCGAAACGCTCGCCATCGTTTTCATAGGTCATGACATCTTGCGTCGCTGCATCGTGCTGCATGTCATAAATGCGCGCCCGTGCATCAATCACGGGCTTGAAAGCAGGGTGGTTTGGCACATCCTCGACGCGCTCGCCATTGATCCAGACCTCACGTCCATCACGAATCGAGTCTCGATACTGCTCGCCGGTCTTGATCATAGGGCTCTCCGAAGGGTCAAATTCGGTAGATTTTGGGTTAATTTTCTGAATAAATAAAATACATTCTTTATTCTTATTGCATAATTAAATACTATGCAGATATGCTTCGATACACCCTGCGCCAGCTTGAGTACCTGATTGCCTGTGTCGACACCGGTTCGCTGGTGGCGGCAGCAGAGGCCCTGAACGTCTCACAACCCTCGGTTTCATCAGCAATTGCCAAGCTTGAAGAGCAATTGGGTGTGCAGTTACTGATCCGTTTGCATGCGCAGGGTGTGGTACCTACCGCGACGGCTCAGCCTCATATTCAGCAGGCGAGGAATTTACTGGAGCATGCGCGCGAGTTTCAGCGTACTGCAGATGCGTCACAAACTGATATCAGTGGTGAGCTCCGTCTTGGTAGCTTTGCTTCACTTGCACCGACCTATTTGCCCGGACTGATTGC
>CAYULV010000107.1:0-8974 GCA_964445655.1 uncultured Granulosicoccaceae bacterium
GGTGAAGCGGGTTTATCCGTCATTCGACTTTGTCTCCGGACGCCGCATCCGATAGATCGATCCAGATTGTTTTCAATTCGGTGTACTGATCGTGGGCATGCAAGCTATTGTCGCGCCCACCAAAGCCTGATTGCTTGTATCCGCCAAAGGGCGTCGATATATCACCCTCGCCGAAACAGTTGATGGTGACCGTGCCCGCCTTGATTTCGCGCGCGGCGCGTATCGCCTGCTTGCCGTTTGCGCTAAAGACACTCGCGGTCAATCCGTAATCCGTGGCATTAGCCAGTGCAATGGCTTCCTCCGTTGAGGACACGGTCATGACGGACAATAGCGGGCCAAATATCTCCTCGTTTGCCAGCACATGATCGGGCGGTACATCATCAAACACAGTGGGTTCGACATAACTACCATTCGAACTGCCACCGGTTAACGATCGGATACCATCGGACTTGGTGAGATAGCCATTGACCTTGTCGCAGTGCTCTCGATCAATCAAGGCGCCAAGATGATTAGCCGGATCAAGCGGGTCACCTGTTTTCCAGTCTCTGACACGTGCAACGATCGCATCAAGCAATGGCTTTTTCACAGCGCTGTGCACAATAAGACGCGAACAGGCAGAACAATTTTCACCCATGTTCCAAAACGCGCCGTTAACGATGTGTTCGGCAACAAGATCAATGTCTTCTGCATCTTGAAGTACAACTGCGGGGTTTTTGCCACCGCATTCCAGAACAACCTTCTTCAGATTACTATCAGCTGCATAGCGTAAAAATCGGCGGCCCGTGTCTGTTGAGCCGGTAAAGCTCACCATGTCGACATCGGCATGTCGCCCCAGTGGCTCACCGACTGCCTCGCCCGTACCTGGCAACACTTGAAAAACACCGCGTGGCACACCTGCCTCCAGGATAAGTTCCGCCATACGCAATGCTGTCAGACTGGTTTGCTCCGCCGGCTTGATAATGACGCTATTGCCGGCGGCAAGTGCTGGCGCCATTTTCCAGGCCAACATCAATAACGGAAAATTCCAGGGTAAAACGGCGGCAACCACACCGACAGGCTCGCGCACGATCAGCGCCATGGCATCATCACCGACGGGAGCGCTTTGATCGTAGAGCTTGTCAATTGCTTCAGCATGCCACTTGATCGTGTGCACGACTTCCGGGATATCTATCAATTCACAATCGCGAATCGGCTTGCCGCTGTCGAGCGATTCCATCACCGCGAGTTCACGTCTGTTTCGAGTGATCAGTTTGCAAAGACGTATCAGCGTGTCCTTCCTATGAGAAGGATGCGACTTTGCCCACCCGCCCTGATCAAACGCTTCACGCGCCTTGTTAACCGCTATGTCAACATCGTCGACATTGCAGGCAGCGATTTCGCACAAGTCTTTACCCGTGGCTGGATTGCTTGTCGTCATGCTTGCCCCATGACCTTTTTGGTATTTACCATCGATGAAAGCGGCGCGTGGCAGATCCAGACTGGCAGCTATGGCTGCGTATTCTTCGTGGGTCAGCAAGTCACTCATGCCATTGCCTCCTTCTCGATACGGTCGATGGTCAGATTCATGGTGCGTATGACTTCCGCGAGTTCTCGTTTATCGTCCTTGGCTAAGGGTTGCAGAGGTTTACGCGGTGGACCCGCATCAATACCTCTTAGCGTTAAACCATGCTTAATGCATTGCACGAACTTCCCACCCTGCTCAAGTACGCGCATCAACGGCAGCATCGCCGACATGATTTTCCGTCCTTTGGTGAAATCACCTTCAACAGCACAGGCTTTATACAGAGCGATATGTGCCTCTGGCGCGAAGTTCGAGCCAGCACACACCCATGAACGCGCACCCCAGGCAAAGAATTCCAACGCCTGATCATCCATGCCACAAGACAACTGAATATGCGGGTAATCGCGGGCGAGCATATGCAAGCGATTGGGATCACCAGAACTCTCCTTGATGGCGCAAAAATTCGGGCTGCGACCGAGGCGATCGAGTGTCTCTTCATCCATATTGACGCACATACGACCGGGATAGTTGTAGAGCATCACCGGCAGGTTCGCTGCTCGATCAATCGCCAATGCATGCAAAGCGATTTCACGCCCCGTTGGATAAGCATAAGGCGGAGTAGCAACCAGTAAAGCATCAGCACCAGCCTGTTTCGCCGCTTCGGCAAACTGAATGCTGTCTTCGGTTCTGATGGCACCGGTGCCGACAATCAGTGGCACCCGATCCTTGATGATCGAATGGGCGAGATTCATCAACTCGATACGTTCTTCGGCCGTTTGCGCATAGTACTCACCGGTCGTGCCCGCGACGATCAAACCCGACACACCTGCACCAATCAGCAGTTCGATAGTTTCGGCAAACTTGTCCTGATCGATATCGAATGTACTCGTATGCGGGGTAACAACTGGCGTATAAATACCTTCAAATTGCATGACGATTCATCCTGCCAGATCAGTGGCGACGTCAATGGGAAGCGGGTCAGGCAAGACATACTTATCCATCTCTCGACGTGACAATTCCCAATGCTGCATGGTGAGATCAACACACATCGCAGGGTTGCGTTGCTCGATTGCCTCTATCATTGCCTCATGTTGTTCGGAAGCCTTGGCGATACGTTGCCGTGATGACGCTTCACGTACACGATAGAAACGTTGACTCATGCGTGCATGATCGATTAACAAACGGCCAAGACTCGGGGTGAGATACGGTGACGCGGCCATTTCCCCTAACTGTTCATGCAGGCGGTGATTGTGCACAACCATTTCCTGTGCTTTAGACGCCTTCATCGCCTTGTGAAAACGCGTTTGTGTTTTCTTTACCGCATTGATCTGTGTCGTACTGGCCTGTTCACAAGCGAGGCGCGCGATAGCTGCATAAATCATCGGGGCGCTTTGAAAGAAATTACGCATCGTCGCAAGATCCATCGATGACACTGACGCCCCCTTATTGGATGCAAGCGACAGATAACCTTCACCCGCGAGACGATGGAAAACCTCTCGAAGCGGAGTCCTCGACAGACCATACTCGGCCGACAAGGCGACCTCATCAAGGGCACTTCCAGGACTGAGCTCGAGAGTCAGCACCCTTTGCTTCAGATCGTGGTAGCTCTTGAGCTTCTTGGAGTCTTTCAACTGCACTTCCTAACGACACAAGGTGCAATTTTTTAACACAGAAACATTATGAATACAAGATGTATACAATTCGCAAGACCACTTTGCTTGATCATCTGCGGCAAAAGACCGTCACCATCACCTTTGAGTCCAATCCATAGACTGAGAGCCGGGCGCCACCGATGGAGTTTTTCGCCGGATGCCAATAGGGAATGTTCGTTTCATTAGACTGCGTTGGGGCCGCGGTAGGATTTCGGACTATTGCCCTTTAATTCAGCTTGCGATGCAAACGTGAGGCAGCAAGCAACAACTATGTCGTTGAAAATAGCTTTGAGCGAACGTCGCGTGCTTACAGATCAATCCGCTCTTTGACCAGCTCATCGAGATTGGGGTGTGGGACCAGATAGCCACCAATTGCCAGATAGTCGATGTTACCCAGCAGGAATGCCCTGATAGCGTCTTTCGGTGAACAGACAATCGGTTCTTCGTGCATGTTAAAGCTGGTATTGATCACAGCAGGGACACCGGTTATTCTGTGGTAAGCACTGATTATTTTATGAAAACTTTCGTTGGTGCGTTCGCTTACAAACTGCGGCCGAGCCGTTTTGTCCACATGAACTGCGGCCGGGCATTTATCAGCCATAAGGTCGGTACATGCAAAAGTGATTGTCATAAATTCTGACGTTTTCTCACTGCCCTCACAATTAAAAAACAGTTTGTATTTTTCGCTGTCCAGTACCGCTGGCGCGAACGGCATGAATTCTGTTCGTCCAAGCTGATGATTTAACCAGAGATTTACCTGTGAATCATGCGCTGAGAACAACACCGAGCGGTTGCCGAGTGCTCGAGGGCCGTACTCCATGCGATCATTGAATCTTGCAACAATGTGTTTTTTCGCCAGTAGCTCGCCTGCAGTTTCCTCGATGCTTTCGGGTTTTTCATACTGCAGCTTATTCGACTGCAGTTCTTTTTCGATTTCGTCGTCAGTGTATGAAGGCCCATGATAAACCGTGCCTATCGGCTTTAAACGTTCAGCCTTATCAAAGGCAAGCATAGCCGCACCGGTGGCACAGCCTCCGTCTCCCATATTGGGATAGACAAAAACACTGTCTACGCCATCTATTTCATGAATACGCTGATTGAGTTTCACATTGGCGTTCACACCACCGGATACTGCCACATTACGTAGCCCGGTTTTATTCAACCAATATTCACAAACCTCTTTAGTGACCTGCTCAAGTACATGTTGATACGCTGCAGCGACGTCGCGCTTGGCATATTTTTGTGCAAGAGCCCGGGCAAAGTAGTAATTCATACTTGCTTTGATGCGTATATCACCGTCTCTGGTATCAACCCGTTCGCGCAGTATCGGCCCGAGTATCTGCGGATTACCGTAAGCTGCCAAGCCAACTATTTTACCTTCATGTCTACCGGGCTTAAAACCGAGTGCGCTGGTGACCATTTCATAAAACTGCCCGAGCGAGTTCGGGAATGAAAATTTGATTAATGGCGTGAGGCCATCGGCACCACCTGTATAAACACCGCCGCAGTTACCGGATCCGTACCCGTCTAACGTCACTAACAGCGCTTCATCGTAGCCGCTTGAATAGAATGCATTGGCCGCATGGGTGTCGTGGTGATTGAAGCGTTTGAGCTTTCCTTCAAGGTTAAATTCCTTGACCCCTCGCGAGAGTTCCGAGCCGATCCTTTGGTGGTCGGCGATCGCTTGCTTTAGCCACGTGTCATAGAATTTCCTATGCAAGGCCCAGTCAATTTTTGCGTTACTTGCGAAAAAACTGTAAATCCGTCTTTTAAGAAAGCTCGTTGACGGCATGAATTCTCCCTTTTCTACGTCAAGACCGGGGACCCGTGTGCTCAAATCAGGTTTATATTCATTTTCATCCAGCTCCCTGAGCGCCTGAAGTGATGCGCCAGTGCAACCACTGCTGTGATAGTTTTTATCGATAGCGGCGGATTCGCGCATTAAACGCGCTTCTTCATCAGCATCAAAAAAGGCATAGGCAACTACATCTATGTCTGCAGCAGTCCAGCCGGTTTTTTGAAAGCCCATTTTCATGGCAAGGGTCGGAAAGCCGCCCTGCAGTTTGGTGCGGCTGAGTCTTTCTTCACTACAGGCGAACAGTACCGTGCCGTTCTCCATGAATGAAACAGTTGAATCCTTGTCTAAAGGACTGATGCCAATAACTTTCACAACTGAGCTCGATTATCTTATAAGTAGTAGTTGGCTCTTATTGGGTGAGATATTCACGCTTCGGGTTTTGCGCAATCTCTGCGATAGTTGCAGATGCGAATGAGTTGTTAGCTGCGAGTGAGCGTAGTATCTGCTCAGTGCACTGGAACATATCTTTGCAGCCCTTTTGAGCTGCGCAATAGGGGCTTCCACGTTTCAACAGTGAAGAACTGTGCATGGTCAAGGTGAGGCCGTATTGCGATGGCACAACACATGTCAATTTTTGAAGCGCTGAATCGGGACGCGTAGTCGTCATCGCCCGACTCGCAGCCCTACGAACAACGCCCCGTGACAAGAAAATTCTCTTACATGGTGTGTTCGCATGGGGCAGCGTTTTTTGGGGCGGCCGTCTGCATAACCACAAGCGTCGTGCAGTGGATCCCAAATCTAAGCGCGATAAGCGCAGACAGGCTGATACCGAGGATGAGCCGTCAACACCCACGGAACGTCGGGCTTCAATGACCTGAGCGCAATGCCTCAGGCGCGGTTTCAATATCGATCTCGGGACTTGCACGGTGTATAACGGAAACGTGAGGTAATACGCAGATATTGTGTCAATGTAGATGAATTATAAGGGCAAAAAGGGACAGTCGGACAGCGACAAAATGGGACGCCGATAAAGGCAAAAAGTTCAGCACATTGCTTGTCGAGTTTGATTCTTGTGACGTCACGATACCGGTTGTAACCCGTCAACCCAACCCACCACACATCTGACGCCTGATCAATCTCCACCGCACAGCGATTTCCCTATCCACCTCTGACCAGTGCAGCGCCCATCAACATCTCTGGCCGGACGCCCATCCTTATACACATTTAAATCGATGCTCTGAATGCTCTCCAAACGCACACCCTAAACATTTTTCAGAGTGTAAAAAAAGGACTGCTCACAAGAACAGTCCTTTCCTCATATATACATCTTGAGTGTCTGATGTATATACCTTCCTCAGTTGAGTGTAGTCAGATCAACCGTCTCTGTTGCTATCACATCACCATCGTTCGACAAGGCTCTTACAGTGTAAGAAAAACTGGTGCCAGCGCTAAGCCCACTGTCGAAAAAGCTCAATGCATCAACGTCTGCAATAACCGACCCATCACGTTCCACTTGATAACTCACTGCGCCATCTACTCGTAGCCAAAAAATCTCCAATGCAGAGACCGAGTAAACCTGACCGACTAATTCCAAGACGCCTGTTGATCCACTATTGTCTCCTTGAGTGGTCAGATCAATAGTTGCTGCATCTCCACCAGACTGTGGCGCGACGATATAGGTGAATGTTGTGCCACTGGACAAACCCTCTTCAAAGAAACTCCGACCATCTGTCAAGCCCACTTCAACACCATCACGCGATATCACGAAAAAGCTACCTGCACCCGCATCTGACACATCCCAGAACAGCTCAATCGCCGAACTCGAGTACACTTCACCGCGTAAATTTTCAACGGCAATCGATGCAGCAAAAACATCGTCATTGGTTGTCAGTTGAATGCTCTCCGAAACCAATTCGTTACCCGCGTCATCCAGTGCAGTCACTGTGAAGTCGAACGTGGTATTGGCGACTAAGCCCTGAACAAAGAAACTGGTACCCTCGACTTCAACAGCACTAGCGCCCGACTGTTCAACGCGATACGCCACAGCAGGTGCAGCTTGTCTTTCCCAAAAAAGCTCCAATGCAGAAGATGAATACACCTCACCCCTGAGAGCCAGTGCACCTGCAATAACGTCACTATTCAACTGAACTCTGAGTTCGCCCGGCGCATTGGCTTCGGTATGAACGTTGATGTACAGATTTCCGTTAAGAAAGTCGTCGATGCCTACAGCGTCTAACGTAGCGCCTTCTGGAAACGTCCAGACACTACCATCATCATTACTATCTAAAGTGATGAGGATCGGGCCGGCTACACCAACACCACCTACATGCACATGAGCTACAGTGGGTTGGCCCGTGGTGCCGGTAACGGTAACACTGCCGCTGATTGCACCGGTCGTGGTATCCACCGTTACGCTACCTGTGCCTGAGGCATCGGGGGCATTCGCGGGCGGCACCGTGATGTCCGGGCTCAGCGTTAAATCCAAAGTAATCGATGTACTATCGCTATCGACCAGTTGCGCACGCAGTTCACCCGGCGCATTCGCTTCGGTGTGAACATTAATGTACAGGTTGCCAGTTAAAAAGGCTTCTATACCCTCCGCGTCGAGGATTGACCCTTCAGGCAGAGACCATTCGCTACCGTCATCATTTCCGATCATTGTGATCAACACGGGACCCGCCACTCCAACACCACCTACGTGCACATGCGCAACCGTGGGTTGGCCCGTAGTGCCCGTAACCGTAACGCTTCCGCTGATTGCACCAGTAATCGTGTCAATAGTGACGGACCCCGTGCCAGAAGCGCCAGGAGCCACTGCAACAGGTACAGTAGATTCGGTATCAAGTGTTAACGCGAGCGTTGTCGGCATGACCAACGTGCTGTCGTCCAGTTGTGCTCTGAGCTCACCCGGTGCATTCGCCTCTGTATGCACGTTGACGTACAGCAAACCATCGTCAAAGTCCTGGAGAGTTGTGCTATCCAGCTCGGTGTTTGGTGGGAGGCTCCATACACTGCCATCCTCATTGCCTTCCAAGGTAATGACAATGGGACCTGCTTCGCCGACCGCGCCGACATGAATGTGGGCAATAGTCGGCTGGCCAGTAGTGCCACTAACAGTAACACTTCCACTAACCGTGCCTGCTTCTTGGTCGAATGTAAAAGTCCCGATTCCGGTGGCATCAGGCGCATCCGCCGGAGGAACCGTAATTTCTGATTCGAGTATGAACGAGAAAGTACTGGCGTGAGCACCTCCCGAGAGAGCGATTGATAAGAACAGAAGGCCCGATAGCATTTGAGAGCCACGGGCGAGCATTTTCCTTTTGAACAGCGTAGTAGTGAAATTTAATATTGTCATAAGGATTCGATCGTTAGTGATTAAGAAATGATGAAGATGCTGATCGCCTTCAGGTTTTCGAACTAACAGAAAAAACTTGAACAAACATCGCCGAACTGCATCGGTTCAAAATGACAATGCTTTTGTGACTTTGTTCACATGTGTAAAGTAATTTTTGGCAAGCTTACATTTAAGTAAAAAATGAATGAATTGTAAGCGTTTCCAACTACTTGGAAATTCAGTACTGAACGGGCTCAATACCCATGGTTTCTAATACTTCTCGAACGTGGGTTATATCTGTGCCACTGCACCCGTCAAAAATACTTCACTTTGATCAGAGTACGGCCCGGAGTTTATATCTGCGGCTCGATAGGAACCGGCAGAGGCTCATGATAGAGAGCTAGATTTTATCCAACGAGGCAAGCTACCTTAGAATTCGTAGGCTCGACGATTCAATCGTATATTTCGGGTTGACTTGTAAAATTAGAGAATCTTCCGAAGCCTCTCTGAGGTTCGTAAAATCACACGAGGCTGTAATGGGTACACAGAAGAGCGACCCCACTACAAGTCTCAAGCGGCTGCTGGCAGCCGCTTGAATAAAAATTGCTAATCAAAATGTAGTTCAAAACCGCTATTGATTACAAACGGCGCGCGAAAATCGTCTGCCAGAAAGTAGTAGATGTTCTGTT
>CAYULV010000107.1:9074-12685 GCA_964445655.1 uncultured Granulosicoccaceae bacterium
GCTGTTGCCAATGTCAGTTTTCGCATGTTTTCACTCCCTGTTGATAATCAATTCTTTCGGATTTACGAGGAGTGAGAATACCACTTGGACCGTCTTTCGAGTAGGCGCTTTAGGTACGAGAATCCTGCAGTACAGTCGTGTTGTAAATTTGGAAGGAATCGGCGCGCCAGATGAGGGGAATCATCCATCGAACTCGGTAACTAGAGTATCGCGACTTGAAGAATATTTTATCAGCAGCAATCCTACTAAGGCTTAGTGCAGGGCTGATAAATGCCAACTCGTTGAATTGGGTTTCCGTTTTCGGTGATCGAAAAATTAACCCATAGTTGACTCATAAGCGCATGCTTCTTTCGCTCATGCGCTTTTTTTGAAACATAGTACTCTAGATACTGAGGGCTTTGATCACTGTATATATTGTCTGACAGCCGCACTTGATCGAGCTTTTTGACATCATATATTTTGACCATGGGATCGAAGTACTGTTCGCCGCTCAGAATTTTTTCAAGGCCATAGACATCACCAACTCTTACCGTTTTGGGGTTTATGTCATGGGGCAGGCTGTCCAACGTCACCCATCGATCTACCTGGTTCTTTACTCTGTATCGTGCAGGGTAACGAGCTTCCGCCTCTTCAAACGGTGTGCCTGCCTGGATTAACTTTGCCAATTCGACGAGCTTTTCATCCCAAGCCGGACCAGCCGGTTGTTTTATCTCAAACACTCTTACGATAGTCACATTAGTGATAAACGGATCGCTATCGCGCACTCTTTTTTGATATTCGTCATAGATGTCTTGTCGGGTCCGTTCTTCACTGAGCTATTGATTTTCTTCTAACATAAAGCCGAACTGAATCTTCAAGTGCGCCGACACAGATTCACTCTGTGGATCAGTGACCTCTGCAAGCAGAGGGACAAAAGCTTTAAGCCCTTGAGGTGCAACCACTCCGTATTCACTTAATAGTCCACGTACTTGATTCATCACAGACCCCAGCTTCTAAAGACACGAGGGCATAAACCCCAACCTGACTGAATAAGTATTTCAGTTGCTAGATTGCCGTGCCTGTCCGCGTTAATTTGTTGGGCTCAGAAGTCCTCTACCCAGTAGTTCAAAACCTCGAACGGCGGCGTGTTCGCATCGTCAGGCACGTAGTAGTACGCAAACAGTCCGAAGGCATAACTCGCCGTGATCTGGTTGTCGGGGGCGATTTCAGCGACCTGCCCCTGATAGAGCGTACCCTCGCCACGAATGGTAGACCAGTCGAGATCGACGCCCCCACCAATCTCGGTCCCGCCAACGACGCCGCTCGCAGTACCCTGAAGATCGACCGTCGCCTGGAAACTGTAGGCTCTGCCGTTCGTTGTCTCTTCGAACTGCTCGATCGTCACCGTCTGCCGCCCGGTATTCAGCCCCACGGTCTGCAGATTCGATTCGATGCCGGTGAAGCGTTGCAGCAAGGCATTCTTTTCGGAAACGCTCGGATAGCTACCGGGATCACCTGGCGTATGCGCCAGCACTCGCTGGTCGATCTTGAACGCATCGGGGGCGGAATTACTATTGTAGAGTTCGCGCGTCGTCATCAACTGAATCGGTTCGCGCGGCAGACGAATTTCAATGGATCGCCCAACCAGTTCCGGTTGCGGATGCGAGATAACCTCGTACGACCAGATGTCGTACGGCACCGATGTGAACACGACGGTGTCCTCGATCGGACCAGTTTCGCGCAACAGAGAAATGGTCGTACGGTAGGCATTGGTCGTGTGGCTACGCAACTCGTTGCGGGTGCGGGCGATCACCGAAGCGCCGCTGGAGGTAATCGGGTCTTCGAAAGACCAGCCTACCGAGACATTGGCGATGAAGGTCCAGCCTGAGGTATCTGACGTTCCGATTGTCGAACTCTGGCCAATACCCGTTCGGCAGGAGCTGAGATCCTGCCCGAGCTCGTCAGAGCAAGGGGCGGCCGTAAGCACCGCGAGAACGACCGGCTCCGTCAGTTCGTAACGATAGCTGCCGTTGGCCAGTCGCAGCGCAGCGGTATCACCATTGATCTCCAGGTCGCCCAATAACAATTGCGCCTGACGGGATCGTTGCGGGTTCTGGAATTCCGTCTCGACCGAGACGTACTCGCGAAAACCGGCCTCCTGCGAGAGGCCCAGCACGACGACTTCCTGAGGCCGGTTCTGGAAGTTGAGGCGCTCCACCCAGAATGCGATGTCATCGCGACCATCGCCGGTCACGTCGCCAACTTCGAACGAGACATTAGCTGCCGAGAAATAATAGGCGCGCTGATCGAGGGAGAACAGGGTTGCCTGCTCGATCTCGGCAAGAGCTGGCTCGTCGGCGTCTTCACCCAGTTGCGATGTCGCCACCTCGTCGACGAGTGCAGTCAGGTTACCGGGAGATGTGAAGAGATCCTCCCATACGTACTGATTGGTAACGATCTCGTCGCGGCCATCGCCATCGATATCGCCAGTGCGTACGAACAGGTAGTACATGAACTGCACCTCCCCACTACCCGCAGAGCGTGGCAGGTCGGCGTCGACGCGAGCGACAGCTAGTGAAGCGAAGTCTTGGCGAGCGTCGTCGTACACCTCGATGAGATAGTCCGGAGCCGGTGCATTCGAGTCTCCCTGTCGGCCGATCTGATCAAGCCCGCCGAGCACGACTTCGTCAACCCCGTCGCCGTCGACATCACCGAGTGCGATGTCGGCCACCTTGGCGACGACAGGACCATCAGCTGACTCGATGATGCTGCTATCACCCGCAAGCTGCGCGAGCATTGCGTTCGCATCATCCAGCACGAACCACCGCGAACTCGACTCCGTGACATTCGAGAACCCGTTGCCACCGACAAAGTCGTTGACGACCAGCGCGAGTTCACTAGCGGCATCACGATCGACATTACCACTCGTCATCGCCACCTGGACGACATCGTCTCCATTGCTGGCGATGGAAAATGTGCGCCCGCTCAATGACAGCACACCCGCATCGTTGCTGAGCACGACAATCTCGATGTTGCCCGCCGTGTCCAGCAGTGCGACGGCGACATCTATGGTGCCGTCGCCGTCGAAGTCGTCGGCTACGAGTTCGAGATCACGCATCGGCACGCCTGACGTTAGGACCACCGAATCACCCGTGGTGACGGTGTCCTGCACAACAGTGAGATTGACCGGCGCATCTGCCTCTGCCTGCCAGGCGACGAGCAGTTCATCGAGCCCGTCGGCGTCGACATCAGCGAGAGTCGCGCTGCGCAGCGCTCCATCGGCAAACCACGGTAAGGTGTCCGTCGACGGATCGGCAAGGAGACTGGCGCTGACATTCGTGCCGTTCAGATCAAAGTCGATCGCAGGTGACAGGCCTCCGGAAAAGCCCGACAGATTCGCATCCTCATCAATCGGCGCACCGAATAACACAAGCTCGTCGAAGCGATTTACCGTTTCGTTGGTGCCGAGTGGCGCGAAAGTCTCGGAGATGGCTTCGGCGTCGTCATCGAGGCGCGGACTGGCGCGGGTGTCGATGCCGAAGGACTCAAGTACCGCTTGCACGGATCCATCGTTGCCTCCTGTTGTTCCTCCTGTTGTTCCTCCTGTTGTTCCTCCACCATCCCCGCCACCT
>CAYULV010000108.1:0-6472 GCA_964445655.1 uncultured Granulosicoccaceae bacterium
TACTCAGATACATCGAAACCTTACCCAGTCGTTGTCGATCGCTCTGTTATTACACCGGATGCTGGAAGCATAGAGCCGATTGAGGAGACCGTTTTCGTTGTAGGGAACGAGGCCAACGTCTTTGACATGATGCGTCAGCGACGCGCGGCAGAGCTTGCCAAACAGCCGGCTGTCGAAACCTTACGAACCAGCGCAGTTGTGCCTGTGGTTGTTGATTCCGAGGTCCCCGAAAACGAGGTTGCAGAATCGGCGGCCGTCGTCGAGTCGGAGGCTATTGTTGCCGAGATTATTGAACTGGAAACTGTTGAGGCCGAGGCGATTGAGCCTGAGGTTATTGTCGCCGCCGATATAGTTGAGCGTCCGGTAGTCTCTAAGGATGCAAGCCCCGCTGTCGCTCTAGTAGAGCCGATTGAAACTGCTGCGACGGTGAGCAGTGTGTACCAACGTCCAGATCAGCGTTCCGGCGGTGCTTCCGGGTCTGACACTGATGAGCCTGTTTCGCTGGAGGCGCGAAACGACACCCCTGCCAGTCTCACTGTATATGCGAGTGAAGATGCGGCAGACGTCAAATACGAACGTGATGCCTCACTGATCAATGTAAGCAATGGACGGATTGGCGCTGGTTTTCTTTTCACTGAAGAGCGAGACAACATATTCACTGCAAATGTGATGCTTGATGTGCAGACAGGTCTATCCCCCAGTTCGCACCTTGCGGCCGGCGTACGTACTTATGCGGCATTGCTTGGTGAAGAGGATCAGGATGTTGGGGCCTTTGCCCTAGGTGTGGAAGGTTCTCATCAACTACAAACCACGATATTGCCAATAGAGCTTAGTGCGGCGTTTTTCTACGCACCAGATGTATTCACCTTTGGCGATTCGAACCGCGTTATCGATTGGTATGTCAGAGGTGGCGTGCAGTTGCGAAGCAATCTCCATGCGTTCGTAGGTCTGCGATTCTTGCAATTTGATACGCAACCGAGTGATCGTGAAGTTGACGATAAAGTACACGTTGGTTTACGTTGGAATTTCTCTCGCTAAGCAGCCTCGGCAGACATTCTTGTCGCTTGTGTTAGCGTAGTACCAACGGCCACGTGTGGTCGATGATGGTACTTCTGGTTGATGATCGGTAGCACGCTAGCGGACAAGCTCGATTCCATTCGTTCTGGACAATACTCACCAGGCGATTTCATCATTGCTGACGCCAAGGATGGCGACATGGCTTTCGGGGTAACAGCGCCGGGTCCAAACGGCTTAGGCGGATTCTGGCCGCGGCAGCATTATCTCGACGCCATGGCCAGTATGGCTCAATCCGGCCTGATCGACGTCTTGCTGATGTCGGCATCATCATGCGAGATCTTCCATAGCCAAGGCTTACTGGATGATTCCAGAGTTGTCCCTGCCGTGCGCATGAATGACACCACTGATATCTGGATGGCCAGAGGGTCCTCCTATCGACAATCTCCATCGCAGGCATTTTCAACCGTAGACATTGAGGCGGTTCATCATCTTTGCAGTCTGGGACTGTATTCGATGACGTTCTCGAATGATGTTGAGGCGGACCGTAACAGTTTGCTCGCCTATGGTGGTTTCCGGCGCTCTGTTCGACCTTACGGGTTCAGGCACTTTCTGGAAGTTTTCAATCCAGCCTTCGACATCCGGATCGCCGAAGCGGATCTTGGTCACTACATCAATGACATGATCATCAAGGCTGTCGCTGGTCTGACCAGTACAGATGCGCCTGAATTTCTCAAGATCCAGTTCAATGGCGCACGTGCGATGGAAGAACTTTGCCAATATGATCCTGATCGATTGGTGGCGGGTATTCTCGGTGGTGCTAGTGGTACGACACGAGATACCTTTGAGCTCCTTGCGCAGGCCGAGGCCGCAGGTGCGAGAGTTGCTCTTTTCGGTCGTAAAATCAATTTGTCAGAAGCGCCCTTGAAACTCGTCGCGCTCATGCGCGAAGTTATCGAAAAACCACTTGCACCTGAACAAGCAGTCAAGGACTACCATCACTATCTGCAAGCGCACAACATCACGGCGCAAAGATCATTGGAGGATGACCTCAAGATCAGCGATCCGGTATTAAAGAGTTGATGCGATGAGACGCGGCTTTATAACAGCCGGGTGCTGGACGATTGATCGCATCAAACTGATTGATGCCTGGCCTGATGAAGATGCCTTGAGCCATATCACAACCGTTGAACGACTCGGCGGCGGTTGCGCGCATAGCTTTGGCATCGATATGAAAAAGCTTGACCCCAACATACCGGTTGAAGCGATTGGTTTGCTTGGGCAGGATGCCGACGGTGATTTTTTGCGAGAGCGCGCCTCTGATGTTGGCATTGATGTTACCCAGCTTCAACAAACACCCGATGCATCGACACCCTTTACTGACGTCATGACCGTGGAGACGACCGGGCGACGAACCTTTTTTTATCATCCCGGTAGTAACGATCTACTGAACCCCGCGCATTTCGATCTCGCAAAAACTAATGGTGCGGTGTTACATCTGGGATTGTTGGGATTACACAAAAGCATGGATGCAAAGTGGGGTTCTGATCAGAGTGGCTGGGTGAGTGTGCTCAAGGAAGCGCAGGCGCTGGGTATCAGAACCAATGTGGAGCTAGTCTCTATTACCGCGGAACGCATTCGAGAAATTGCCTGGCCATGCCTACCTTATCTTGATTCTTTGATTGTCAATGATCATGAAATCGGTGGATTGACGGATTATGACACTCTCGTCAATGGCAAGGCTGATGTGGATGCTTGTGTGGATGCTGCCAAAGTGGCGATGCAGGCGGGTTCAATGTCGATCGTGGTCGTGCATTACCCGGAAGGTGCATTCGCTCTCGAACGTGCCGGCAATCTTGTGCACATGCCGAGTTTTTCTCTGAATCAAGGTGCGATAAAAGGTGCGGTTGGGGCCGGCGATGCATTTGCCGCAGGTTTCCTCTATGCGTTGAACGAGCGGCAGAGTATTGAGGACGCTTTACGCCTCGCCCATGCGACCGCTGCGATCAGCCTTACGGAGACAGATGCGGTGGGAGCGATACTCACCGCTGAAGAAAATCTGGCCTTTGCGAAGGATCTGTAAAAAGATCGTTTCTCTTTGGACGGGTGACGCGGCGGCGCGTTGGCATTGTCCCACGTTTACTGCTTCCCGCGCTTTTCGGTAAATCATTTAGTGGTGGACCGGTTCGACAGCGTTTTCGCATTTTTATGAGGCAGTCGATCCCAGTCGCTAAAGAAATCTTGAACTTTGCCGATCTGACGTTTGTAGTGATACCCGTCGATATTCTGCATTTAGAGGTTCGTCAATTCCATTGTTTGTGAAGCGTACAGCTGCTTCGCTGAGAATCGTTTTTTAGATAGCGATGCTCCAAATCAAGGATGATCCAAGAGGAGTTTCTAAGAAGCGCTTACTTACTGGCTGGTTCTATGAAATTCCGAAGTTTTTCAACATTGCTGTTGGTTGTTATTGTCATTGCGCAGTCGGCAATGATCGGAATGGTGTACTGGACTTCAACAGTCTCTAATGATCTGGCGAAACAAAAGTCAACCCATCTTGTTGAGCAGGCAGTACAGGCTGCGCGATCGAATTTATCCATACTGACTTATGACTACGGCTTGTGGGATCAAGCTTTCGACTGGATAAGCGCCCGAGCTGATGAGGCTGTATTCGAAGGCATAGGTGTCAGCGCAACAGACGGCCCATACTTTCACGAGATTTACCTACTGGATGGTTTTGGTACACCTATTTATGCCTATAAGCGTGATGGGGCCGGATCTGATCTATATGCTGTCGATAAATCAGCCTCCGACTACCTGTATAGAAAAGTGCAAGAGCTTCCGGTAGAGCCCTATGATGTGATTTCGGGTTTCGATGATGTTAATGGGAATATCGCTATTGTTGCTGCCGGGCGAGTGCAACCCCGGGATACTTCTCAAATCGCGCCAAGCGACCTTCCGGTAATGGTTGCTGTGAACTATGTAAATGAGGAGATGTTATCGACTATTAAAAACTCTCTGTTGCTTGAAGGAGAAATCGCTCTCTCGACTGCAAGCAATGTGAAAGCCTCAAGTACTGATGCCTTGATGTCACTTTACGGTCTCGAGGATTCTGTCATTGCTACTTTGACTTGGGATTCGCCAAGGCCTGGGGTTGAAATCTTCAGGCGGAGCCTCCCTATTGCGTTACTGATAAGCCTTATTCTTTTGGCGGTAACATTCGCCGCAGTTAGCCTCATAAAGAAACGCACGAATGAGCTGGAAAAGGCTGAATTAAAGGCAGAAACCGACCCGTTAACAGGTTTGCTAAATCGTGCTGGTCTAGAAAATCTGATCCGATCAAAACGTGGTAAAGCCGCTTTGAAAGAGGGAAATATGGCTCTGATCTATCTGGATTTGAATGGGTTTAAAGAGCTTAACGATAGAGCCGGTCACAAGGCCGGAGATGCGGCGCTACTTGGAGTAGCTGAAAAGCTCAAGACCACGGTTCGTCCAACTGATGGAGTGGCCCGTCTCGGCGGTGATGAATTTGTATGCGTCCTGTTTGATCGGCTTGACTATGCAACGATTGAGTCGATAAGTAACCGTTGCGCAGCCAATATCAAGCGTACAATCTCTATCGGTAATAACACTCATAACATTGATGC
Organism: uncultured Granulosicoccaceae bacterium; assembly: GCA_964445655.1. Lineage (GTDB taxonomy): Bacteria > Pseudomonadota > Gammaproteobacteria > Granulosicoccales > Granulosicoccaceae > Granulosicoccus. The sequence goes on from CAYULV010000108.1 coordinate 4,659, forward strand.
AGCTGTAGGTGTGGCAATTGCGCAAACGCCTCAAGATTTTGACAAGTTGCTGAGTGACGCAGATTCTGCGATGTATAAAGCAAAGCAGCAAGGCAGCATTCAACCAGTGTTTTCCAAGAGAAAATTGAAGTTCGGTTGATTTATGATGGGGTGCACGCCCATCATATAGTTAAGGATGTAAAATACATTTCCCAAACCACATGCCTTGGTCGTAAGTTGTGTGAGCGGTATGGGTCCATTCACTTCATATCAATTCATACATCGATCAGTCCGACGGTGGCAGATGCAGTGGGAGCGATTCGTACCGCTGAAAAAATCTGACTTCGCGAAGGATTTGTAAAGCGATTGCTTCCGCTTTTCTTTGTTTACCTTAGAACACCTGTGTGCCCGATAAAACTATAGAACGCCCGGTATGAGCGCATGGGTGCGTTGTTGATAGTCTGGATAGCCTGTGTACACCATTGACAGTAGTTGTTCTTCGCGTTTGAGTTTGACCCAGAGCACCGCGCTCAGCACACACAGGTACAGGAGTTTGATCCAGCCGCCATGCGAAATCAGTGCACCGATGCTGGCAATGATGATGGCGGTGTACATTGGGTGGCGTATTAAGCGATAGGGGCCACGCTCGACAAGCTCACCTCCGGACACGGGCTCTGGCATGACGCTGAAATTTGACCGACGCATACTGATGAAGGCCCACAGTGCCAGAGCCAAGCCTGCAATAAGAAATACGAATCCAGCGACGCTGGCAGCATCATGTGGCCATAGTGCGTTTGCGGGTGTAATCATCAACCAGATCAACATGATCTGAGAGACGACCAGACTCATTGACATCGGATGCATGACTGATGGCTCATCAAAGACGTAGTTTTCCAATTATGGCAGACTCGGCTGACTGTCCCTCATTCACATCGCATGAGCAATCTTCCGTATCGACTTGGTTTACCAGCTTGGGCTTTTCCTGGCTGGCAAGGCAGCTACTTTGAATCGCAGCCGTCGCCACTGGCCAGCTACGCCGAGGTGTTCAATTGTGTTGAAGGGAATACGACCTTCTACAGTACGCCTGATGTGGCAACGGTTGATGGGTGGCTGCAGGCACTGGATGGCAAAGATTTTCGGTTTTCGTTCAAACTGCCGCAAAGTGTGACCCATGAGCGACGCTTCAACATTGCTGATCTTGATCGGTTTCTGACAGCTATTGAGCCACTTAAACCTTGTCTCGGCCCTTTTCTCGTGCAGTTTCCCGCGTGGGCAGGTGCGCAGCATATTGATCGATTTGCACCAGTGTTCGAGATTTTGGCAAGCGTCGGAGAGTGTGTTATCGAGGTGCGGCATCCCACGTTTTTTCAGGATCCGACATTACTTGAACCGGTTCTGAATCAATATCGGTTTGGCCGCGTGATGCTGGATTCGCGCGCTTTGTATCAAGGTGATCTGTCACATCCGGATATTCAGAAAGCGATTCATGAAAAACCGGATGTGGCTGTGTTGGAAACTATCTACAACGATCTAGCTTTTGTCCGCTTGATATTGCACCCGGATGGGGTGAGTAATCTACGCTGGATGAATGAGTGGGTTGAGCGGACCGTAACCATGATGAGGCAAGGATACGATGTTTATATGTTCATACATTGTCCGAATAATCAGCACTGCCCACCGTTTGCCTTGAGTTTTCATCGCGCATTGCAAACGGCTTGGCGGAACGCGATGAATGCGGGAAACGCCAAAAGCGCGACTGCGACAACCGATGAGTTACCAGACTTGCCAGCATGGCCGGTGCCGCAGCAAGGTTCTTTGCTTTAACGGCCTTTAAC
>CAYULV010000108.1:6572-12632 GCA_964445655.1 uncultured Granulosicoccaceae bacterium
CTTTAACGGCCTTTAACTGACGGTTAACTGCGTTGCCTTAAGTTTGATGTGTCGTCGGAGCGCTAAAAGCCCCGACGCCAGCAGCAACAGTACGGGTCCGGATGAACCGAGAAAGTCGCTGTCATCATCGGCATCGGAAATAACAATACCTGTATTGCTTACACTGCCATCAGCGGCGATTTCCAACACACCAGGCTCAGCCTTGAACAGCAGTTCAGGAGCTGCGTCATCGGAAGTCCGTTCACGCAGAATAGCGGCGGGTTGGGTGTCGACACCTGCAGGTGCTGCATTAAAAGGTATGGGTTGATTAGCCGCAACGACGACTTCACCTTCGCGATCGGTGCCTTCACCGAGAGTCAGTGTCCACTCAGTGCCATTTTCGCCGCAGCTCGATTCGAGCAAGGCATTGCGCTCTATCGCTTGATCGGGCATGGAGGCGTTGTAGCTAAAGCTCGGATCTCTGGTCATCTCCTCAGCAGACAGTGTTGTGAACAAGCGAGTCATGTAGGCGCCTTGCGGCAGCAGGGCATTTGCATTAAGCACGGGTTCAATTTCGCGGGTGACGATAAAGTCTCGCAGTGCAATGCGTGCGGCTCGTAGTTGCTCTGGAGAATATTGAGACTGTAGTCCCTCAGTAGTCTGATAGTTTGCAGCGGCCACGTTGATTGAAACGTCATCACCCTCGATTGGCAACTCACGTTGCAGCACCGCCACTCTGGAGCTGAAAGTGTTGCTGTTGAAAAAGAAATTAAAAAAACTATATGCAATAAAATTGGCGTCGTCTCTGCTGTCAAGGTCTTCTAGTATTTCATCCAAACGCTCAGTGTTTGGCAGTTGGGACACAATCTCATCACTAATTTCACCTGCATAGTCGGTTGCGAATCCTTGACCTTCGGCAGTTTCATTCATCGCCTCAGTGATCAGTGTCTGGTAACTGGCGTAGGCATTGCCGGAACCTGTATACCAATTGAGTCGCGTGTAGTTTGGCGTTACGTGTTCATAATTTTCAGGTACAGCACGTGCGTCAGCGACGACCCAGGTAAGTACGCCCATATCCGGCATTGCAGCAACCGCGGTCAGTCTTATCGGAATGACGGGCTTGTCACTGGTGTACTTCATCAACAACGGTTGAATGCTATCGATACCTTCGCCATTGAGTAGTTTGACAGCGACAAACTTCATCCCGTCGGTGATGTAGGGCGCGAGCAATTCAGCGCCACGGTCTGTCAGTTCATAACCGTTGTCTTGCAGCCAGATAGCGAGATCGTCGGGGTTGTCACTGCTGACAATATCTATATCGAAAGGACCGATTTGCAACTCTTGTTCAATGAAAACGCCGCTGTCGTCTTCATCATTTCCCGGTGCGCCTGCAGTGTCGGGTGTAACACCAAAATTCGGTACAAACTCTTCGCATTGCTCGCCACGACGTTCAAGGAAGAACTGGGGGCGGGTGGCGAATTCGAGTTGAGTAAATGTTATGTCCGAACCGAGCGATATCTCAGGCGTGTTAGGCACCGGGACGACCCAACTAAATTCCTCTGCGCTGCCCGAGTACAGGATGCGCACCATGGCGGTGATTTCGTCGCCTTCCTGGCGGAATACGATTTGCTCGCCGGCTTGGTTGATCGGGGCGGTCTGGCAGAAGAATCCGCCGCAGGCCTGCAGCGGCTTGGATGCGGTAGATAGTGTTGAGGCTAACAGTATGGTCGCGGTGGCGACAGCTACACGAATCATAGTGATTTCCTTGCCTAATAATTGGGAATATATTCCCAATATTACAGATATGCAAGCATTAAGTTGCGTAAAACGTGAGAATAAACGCCGAATGTTCGTCTGTCCAACCTTAGAAACACATATTTTCGGGTAGGTGCCTCCGGATCTGGATCAGGCAGCTGGGCTCAAAGGATCTTGCTTCTTTACCTGGGGCAAATGATTTTGCTTTTGCACCAGCGATATGTGTGGAAATGGAATTGTCCAGTTTTGTGAAGTACATACATCCACACAAGCGCTTTGCACCGCGCGCTGAATTCGCAAATAGGACTTGGCCGCCTTGCTTTCCATGGTGACGAAGATCCAATAGTCAATCGATGAGGAACCGGCGGCTTTCAGCTCGACCTGAATGTCCTTGACGAAGTCAGCAAGATCACTGTGCGCAAGGGATTCGCGCACTGCTTCGCGAAGAATTTTCGGGACATCGCTGGTACTGATTTTTTGGTGTCCGTAATCGATACCGAATGTGTTGACGACACCAAACGTTCCACTGCGTGTCAGATTGACCATGCTTGTGTTGTAGAACTCAACAGTCGGGATCGATCTGACCTGACCGCCGCGTTCACGCAGTTCCACGGTATCGGGGTTTTGGTCAATGACTTCGAACAAATCATCATCGTTTAACAAGATGATATCGCCCCGCGATGTCGGGAACCAACTGTCTTTGCCAGCGGGTCGAGAGCTGACACCGTGAAATTCAGCAAGCGGTATACGAAGTACGCCATGCAACTCAGGGTTTCTAAGCACGGTATACATATTGATCGACTCTACGCGCCACGGTAGTCCGCGGTATAGAACACGTTCTGCTTCGCGCATTGCTCCGATATTCAATAGCAGTCGCGCTTCGGATACATAACGTGGCAGTAGCTGGCGTATACCGAGTGCAAGTCCGACCATCAATAGAATGAGCAAACCTAATAACAAGACATCGCCTCTTTCGTAGAACACCACGAATATAGCGATCAGAATGAGCACGAACGTCAGTGCGTGCACACTATATTCAGCGAGACGATAGCGCGTGCGGCTCTCCGCCTGGCTTTTATTGACTAGCGCCGCACGATAACCTTTCAATAGAAAACGCACTGCAAACCAGACACCCAATGCAGATGCTATGGCCAGGGCTATGGTCAGTCCGCGGCCTTTGATGAATGTCAGCAGGGCATTGGTAATAGTTTCAAAGATCGGCTTGTCGCCCTGCAAGTCGCTGATTTGAAAATTCGCAATGTCGATCGCATTTGCAGCATCGTCACGTCGACTGGTCCATGTGCGCAGTAGTAAGTCGAGTGAGTTATCGAGATCCCCATCGCTTATGAATTCGGCTGTCGGTTGTAAATTCTGCAGGGCCTCTTCTGCGATCGCGAGTTCCTGTTGACGCAGCGCGACTTCATCGTTGAGTGCCTTGAGCTTGCGCGGCTTGTCGGTGAGTTCTTTTAAACTGTCGATAACCGGTCGGGCGATCAAGGTTATGTCTTCACGCCAATCGCTTTCTTCGGGCTCTTGCTCTTGCACAAACAGACTGATATCAACGCCGCCGGTAGCGACCGATTCCAAGGTCCGGCGTAGCTGCTTGATATCGTCACTGACGTTATCGGCTTGTACACGCAGATCGATCTTGTCTTGTTCGTTGGCCGCTTCGATTTCTTCGCCGAGACGACTTCGTTCAGCTAATTTAGTGGTCAGGACATTCTGAATGAGCTGCAGTCGCTCTTGCGTATCATTGAGCTCAGCTTTTGTTTGGGCTTGTGCTTGTTCGGACTCGGTGGGCGATGGCTTGTCAGCCTCTGTTTTCTTGCCCGCATTGGCGTCGCTTTGCTCGTTGATGACCGGGTTGGCGCTCTGTAATGTCGGCGCAAAAGTGCCTTGGGCGAACGTCAGGGACGCGCAAGTGGACAGGAACAAGGCGGCAAGAAGCCGGATGGCAAGGGTCGGTTTCACCCTGTCTGAATAGCGACATCCGTGCCGTTACAGCGAAAACCCCCGACAGGCAGCCATCTACAGACTAATTTCTGACGAAAATCGGGAATGCCGTGTTAATTCCGCCGCGTCCGGATGTATAACCCTGGATCTGGAACCCGAGCCCGGATGGGCCTTCGAAGGGCTGCGCATTGGGGTTTGGGCTCTTGGAATAGGCGTTGACAATCGCATCCAGCACCTCTTCACGCGAGAGTGAATCGGGGAAAAAGCTCGAGAATTTCTCCTTCCACTGGTCGCCGTCTCGGACCGCAATCTGGGCGGTATATACGCCATGGCGGTTCGGTTTGTCCCTGATGGTCACGACTTTAGCCCCAGATGGGTCCTGACCACCGGGTCTTGAGTGGAATCCGGTGGGTTTTCCTTTGCGGTTGATTTCCCCTTCAAAAATGTGCCATAGGTTGATATTCGGATCGGTAGTTGTGGACCATTGTGAATATCCGGGCTCCTTGTGGGGCCCGGCAGCCGTGGTTCTGTTACTGTCATTGTGCGACGATGTGCTAATGCTGCCACCGGAACCACCGTTTGATAACGATTGGAGGATATCCTTGATTTTCCCTTCGCCGCCAACGCCCAGGGCAATCAAAATGGCGGCGATAATCGGGATGTAGCGTTTGTATTTGTTCATGGTCACAGGTCCTGATGCGTTTCGGTAATATTACCAAGTCCGCGAGAGGGTCGTATTCGAGGTGCCTTACCGGTCAGAATACCCTGACCGTGAAGTGATAGGAGCTTGAAGTGATAGGAGTCTTAGGCTGAGTGTCAAAGAGGAATACGTCATTCAGATTGATCATTATTCTGATCTTCGCGATTGCGGAGCTCACTGGCGCTGCGCGCGTAGCTTTTGCGCAGACACTGACCTTGGGTCAGACAGCCGGAGCTGGTGTGGGTGCGCAGAGCTTTGACGATCCCTGGCAACTCGCTCAAGCGGTTCTTGATGTAGAGCCACCATTGATTGAGCATGAGCCGGTGCCGGAAAGCGATGCGAACATTCGGCAAACCTTTGTCGCCACCGTCGTCGATGACCAGGAACTCGATCTGGTTCAGCTTTTCTATCGCTTCAAAGGCGAGTCACGCTATACCCGAACTCTTATGAATCGGGTGTCGTTCTCATCGACCTGGATTGCTCAGATCGCAACCGACCCTGCAACCCCGATGGATATGGAGTATTACATCGAGGCCAAAGACAATAGTGGCAATCGAACCGTTCATGGCTTCGCCTTCAGTCCATTGGTACGTAAGATCATTCCGGCTGAGGTGGCCGAACCGGTTGTGGAACAACCTGAGGCGAGTCCAAAACCCGCGATATCGAATTCTCGTAAAGTACTCTATGTGGTCGGTGGTGTATTGTTGCTAGGGCTTGTCGCCGCGGCAGCATCAGGTGGTTCTGATTCTGGTTCGGATCCACCCGACGGAGAGACTTGCACAGGTGGCAGTTGTACGGTCACTATTTCAACGGTACGGCCATTCTGACATGATAAAAGCTTCACTAAATTCCATATTCGCTAGCCGGTGTTGTACTGCGTCCATGCTGGTTTCTTTGTTAGCTATTGCGGGTTGTCAGCCTGGTGATACCGAGCTTGAATTTGGTGACGGCAGTATGGTGGTGGCACCGCCAGGATTCCTGGTGACGCGTGCAGTGGATGAGAACAATCTTGAAGCGCGGGTTTCGGTAACGGGCATTGATGAACCATTCGTGCTGACTCCTAATGGTGATACCTGGAGTGGTTCGGTCGAAGTGCCTCAAAATAGCAATGTCACGCTAACTATCGATTGGGTAGAGTTGGTGGATACTCGTGAATTGATGCTGGCGTCTTTTAGCGAATCATTCGTGAATATCAATGAGGACGAGAGCCTTTTGATTGCAGAGTCTGACTATGAAGTCGCGAGCTTTGACGATGACGTTGATGGGTTCAATAATCTGGCTGAAAGAATTGGTAACACCAATCCATTTGACCCTGATAGCCCAGGCCAGAACGCGCCACTTGCTGAAATCAATGCAATAGCACCTGCCAGCGCAGCGTTGATCGAAATTGACGGAAACTATGATCTTGAATGGAATACTTTCGCAACGTTCAGAGACGTCACTGGTGAGCTACTGAAAATTGACAACTTGATGATTGATCTTGGTGCGACCCAATTGGATGGACAACCCGATTATGTCTGGGGTGCCATGCATGACGATGAGTTCCTCTATATTGTCATTCTCACTGATGGGCCAGCCACGCACACGCCGTTTGGAGATTCATTCAGCGCCTATAACGACGATACGATCGATATTTTCATTGATGCGGATAACAGCAAGGGCAGCGCCTATGA
>CAYULV010000109.1:0-2373 GCA_964445655.1 uncultured Granulosicoccaceae bacterium
ACATTTTTTACCTGCGCTTCAAGGATCTGCCACCGGTGGTGGTACATGAGACGGCAGCGCAAAAAGCTGATCGAAAAGGCTTGCCGCGCTTCCGACTTTCTTGAGCGGCGGGCTCCATAGATTAAACTTATTTCAGGCGTCGTCGTTCAATCGCGTCTATGACGTGTAGCTTGTGGCAACGGTTGAATGTATGGGTTCCGAGTATGTTTTTATCCCAGTTGGGCTCGACAGCTGACACGCGCTTTTCACGGTATTCGTCGACGCTCAGTAGCTTTACCTCGTTGAGATTGAAGCCATAGCCATAGCGGTGTGAGCAATTTTGCGACGGGCGATACAATATCCCGTTGTCGACAAAAAGCTTGCCTGCCGGGCGAGCGATCTTGCAATCGGAGATCACCGGATTCATCTGGTGTGGTGTCCAATCGGTCGATAGCAGTTCATCTGAATAGTAGATGAACAGTTCATCCCAGCTTGAGGCACCATCGGTTTCAACCACGGTTACAAACATCCACCAACGATTGTCGTGATAGTGCAGGGTTGCATCCACCGCATCGACGCCTTCCATCAGATTCATCTCGAATTCCCATTGGTTCGGGAAAGTCGTGCACTTGTATAGTTCGACGGTGCCGTTCTCCATCGACTCAGGGATCATGTAGAGATTCCCAGCGTGTTCAAACACGAAGGGGTAGGACAGATGATAAGGCGTATCCAGAATGACTTCGGGCTCACTGTAGTTACCCTGTTCATCCATGGTAATCAAAGAAATATGCCCCTTGTTTGTCGCGTAGAGGTATTCCTCGATAAACAGGTAATAGGTGTTGTCTCGATAGATGACATGCGGGTCGGCCCAGAAACGGTCCAGGGGAGGGCGAATCTTTTTATAGCGCCACAGTGACGAGGAAAATTCCTCGCGCAGGTGGAACATCAGGATCCATTGATCTCGATAGAGCTTGTTGGTCCACAGAAGCTTGGTTTTTTCCCGGATCTTGTTGAACGTCAGGCGTGCCAGCTCAGCATTATTCGGGGCGGTGTAAAGCCTGTCGGAGTAGAAGGCAAGGTGCCTGTTCTCATGTGCCACTTTGTCAAAGAATGCGGTTTCGCCCAGAGCATGCAGCTCGCGGATTTTCCGCGTCATGAATGCCTGCGTCTTCCAGTAGTAGTTGTTCTTGTTGTCCTTGACCGACAAGGTATCGGTACAGGAAAACGAGCGATACAAAATGCTGCCGTTGTCGAGATCCTCGGTCAGAATCTGTAACACGGAACCCGTCTCTGGCCAGCTGGCCATTGATTCCCAAAAGCCTGCGGGGCCGCCGCGGTTACGCAGATTGTCACCGTGGTGAAACGACCAGATGCCAAAGCGAGAAACATTCAGGATCTCGCCGCGAAGAATGCCAAAGCCACCGCGGATAAACAGATCAACATCGTGGGATCGGATCTGCTCGATATCGTCATCGAGAAAGTAGTCAGACCATTTACCACGACGTGTTTTGACCTGGATAGTGGGTATTTCTGCCAGCAGCGCCGCTGAACTCACTGCAGCTTCAGCATCGGGGAGATGGGTGCTGCGCTCTATCAAACGGCCGTAGAGTTCCTCGAGCAGTTTTCGTATCGCCAGATAAGCAATACGGCCACGATTGTTGGCAATTTTGGATACCAACGTCGTGTTTTGTTGGGTCTCTACTTCGTTGTCGTTGATCACAACAAGCGTGATCTCGGCGAATGCAGAGGCCTGCAGATCGCTGATCATTCGATGGAACCAGGCGTCTACTTCGACATCGTCGAGCAGCAGACCTATTTTCAGCTTATGCCTCATGAGAGGCTTTCTCAGGTCGACAGTTGAGCCTGGCGTCGTTCGCGAATCTTGTCGGTAATGAAAGACTTTTCATTTTTATTGAGGAACAGGAACCAGGTCGCAACAAGGTAGGCGACGGACGCGATTATCGCCTCGCCGAAAAGAATCAGATAGCCATCAGGTGACCATTGGGAGGATAGCGCATAAAGTACCCCGTAGAGTACAAGAGCTGCAGGTATCGACTGGATGTAGGTCTTCAGATAATACTGAATGATCGATTTATCGAACAGGCGGTTGGTCATCCAAGGGCTGAGAACAGCGGAGAAGAATATTTGTGTAATCGCTGTACCAGCGGCAATTCCCAGCAAGCCATATCGTTGTACCAGCAAGATGTTCAGTGCCAGGTTCACAAACGAAAAAACCAGGTTATAGAGCGAGTAGCGGCTATGTTGCGCCATGCCTTGCAGTAAGGCGAGACTGACGGTTTGCGGGCCTTTGAAGATCAGTATGGCAAACAGGATGAGCAGGATCGGTGTACAGATTTCCTGATATTTTTCGCCCATCCACAGGCCGATAAAATC
>CAYULV010000109.1:2473-12508 GCA_964445655.1 uncultured Granulosicoccaceae bacterium
GTGTCACCCAGGGTGTGCACCAGATAGGGCGACAGAAAGAACGCGATAACGATCGAGCCCATGACGCCAACATAGTTGGACGCAACGTTCTTTACGATTGTGTTAAACGAGGCCACGTTACGTCTCTTAGAGCGTATCGGATGGTCGCAATGGCAGGCAGTTGGTCATTTGACGAAGGCCGACTCGTATAGTTTTTCGTATGCGTCTATCATTTTCTGGCGTTGGAACCGTGTAGAAAACACCTCAAAACCTGCTTCCGATAAACGGGCAGCAAGCGCCGGGTCCTGCACCACGCGGAGCATGGCGTCGGACAAGGCTTCTACATTGTCAGATGCAACCACCAGGCCATTTTGCTCGTTTGAGATTATTTCGGTGTTGCCACCTACAGCAGTGACGATACAAGGGAGTCGTGCCGATTGCGCCTCAAGCAAGGTCATTGAGGTGCCCTCGGACAGGGAGCACAGCACAAAGGCGTTTATGACGCCAAACCAGGGCTCCGGGTCGCTGCGGAAGCCGGTAAAGACGATCGCCTTGTCAAGCTTGAGCTTGGCCGTGAGCGACTCGAGCGTATCGCGCTCAGGGCCGTCGCCGACCAGCAACAGCCGCGTATGAGGGTGCTGTGCGTGGATCTTGGCAAAGGCGTTTATCAGCAAAGTCTGATTTTTGATGGTATCGAGACGCGATACAGTGCCAAAAACGTAGTGATTGGGTTCCAGGGAGGTTTCCTGGCGCGCTTGCGTCACGGCTTGTGAGTCGGGACTGACGCCGTGAATACCGTTGTAGATAACAGAGATACGTCGCGCCGGGAACCACTCGTAGTCTATCAAGGCGTCGCGGGTGGCCGCCGAGATGGATACAAAGGCGCGGGTGACAAATCCGAGTAAGGGATTGACCAGGCGACGCTTCCATGAGTAGCGATCCGGATAGAAACGTCCGTGTTCGGTAAAAATGACCGGTGTGCGGGTGAGCAGGCCGGCCAGTACGCCGTAGACATAAGGTGTGTACTGGTGGCAGTGCACAATGTCGATTGCTTCACGTTTTATCAGTGAGCGAAGCTCTCGGATAAGCGTGGTATCGAATCCGGGGCGGCGGGCCAGTTTGTGCAGTTTTACCCGGGAGGGGTCGATACTTTTGGCGACATCGCCGATGGTGTTGTCCAGACAGACAATATCGCTTGCGAAGCGGGTTTCATCGACGCCCATGACAATCTGCTTGATGACCTGTTCCGTGCCACCAATGTTCATATCGTGCGTGACGTGCAGAATGCGCATCCTAGGCACTTTGTTCGATGTAACGTTGCCACCACAGTTCGAATACGAGGAGGCTCCATAGTTCCTGAGAGAAGTCGTGTTTGCCGCCTTGGTGCTTGTCCCACAAGTCGCGAATCACGTTCATTTGAAAGTAATTTCCGATACCGGCGTTGTTCGCGAACAGAAACTTCTCGGCGATCGCTTTGATTTCCTGGCGTAACCAGTTTGCCAGCGGCACCGAAAAGCCCATCTTCTTGCGATACAAAATATCCTCTGTCAGCAGTGATTCAAGGCTTTTCTTGAAGATGTGTTTGGTCTCGTTCTCGCTGAGTTTCAGCCGTGAAGGAATGGTGGCGGCATATTCAACGACGCGATAGTCGAGCAAAGGTGCGCGGGTTTCCAGTGAATTGGCCATGCTCATACGATCCACCTTGACCAGGATATCGCCAGGCAGATACGTCTTGATATCGGTATAGAGTATTCGGCTCAAATGGTCCTCAGTGTCAGCCTTGTTATAGAAATGCCGCGTCAGGTCTTCCGGGTCATGATTGTTTGTGGCAGTGGCAAAGCTTGGTGTTATTGCAGATTGCCAAAGCGTTTGATTGAAAAAGGAATTGGTGCTGTGAAATCCTGCTGCAGAATCCATAGTCAGACTACTTAGCAAGGTATTGGCCCGTTTGGCGAGCGACCCCCCGAACATCCGGCTCATGCTGGCCAGTTGTGGCAGGCAATGACGAATCAATATATCGGGTGTTTTTTCACGTAAACGATTTTCGGTGCGATCAACTCGATATTTGGAATAGCCGGCAAAGTTCTCATCACCCCCGTCGCCTGCCAGCGCGACAGTGACTTCCTGGCGCGCAAGCTGTGACACAAAATAGGTCGGTACGAATGAAGGATCGGAAAAAGGCTCGTCAAAGTACGCGGCTATATCGATGAGATTCTCTTCAACATTGCTTTTGACGGTAAATTCGTGATGGTTGCAGGCAAATTGCTCCGCGACCTGACGAGCTTGCGCTACTTCATCAAACTCCTCGCTATCAAAACCGATTGCACACGTGGTAACCGGTGTTGAAGAATGACGACTCATCAAGGCGACAACCGCGCTCGAATCCACCCCGCCGCTTAAAAAGGCACCCAGGGGGACATCGCTGACCATACGCAGACGGGTAGCATCATCGACAATTTCCAGCAGTTGCTCACCGATTTCGGCTTCCGACTGCTGTGAGACTGCTTTGAATGAGACATCCCAGTATTGCTCCAGCTGACAGTCAGTCTCACTGACCAGCATGGAGTGGGCTGGTGGCAGCTTCTGGATATGCGTGAAGATGCTGTGCGGGTCCGGCACATACTGGAAGGTGAAAAAGTCTTTCACCGATGCATCCCGAACGGTGCGATCGATATCGCCCGCCTGCAGAATGGCCTTGATTTCTGAGCCGAAAACGAAGCGATCTTCATGGCGGTAGTAATACAGTGGCTTTTTGCCAAGACGATCGCGTGATAGGAAAAGCGTTTTGTCTCTAGTATCCCAGATGGCAATGGCAAACATGCCATTGAGAAAATCAACACAACGCTGGCCATGGATACCATACATCGCGAGCACGACCTCGGAATCTGACTGACCGATAAAACGATGGCCGTCCTTTTCCAGATTCTGGCGTAATTCAAGATAATTGTAGATTTCGCCGTTGTAGACCATTACATAGCGGCCGCAGGATGAATGCATCGGCTGCTTGCCGGTCTCGGACAGATCGATGATGGCCAGACGCCTGTGTGCCAGAGCGACCGACTCATCAATGTACTCGCCGTGGGCGTCAGGCCCGCGATGAGCAATGCTGTCGCCCATCTCTCGCAGGCGGGTTTCATCATCAGCCAGTGCACGACGGAACCGGGTGAATCCTGCAATGCCACACATCAACTGATTCCTTAGCTTGTATTACCGAATGGTTTAAAACCCGAAAACCGGGTGAGATCCTAGCATCGTTCATGACAGCCATTGTGAATGTAGGTTATATTCCCGCGAATCGTTAGATCTAAAGTCATCAGCTTTTTTGTTTTGTAGATTTGTGCCGCTGTTATTCTATGACTAGTAATATAATGAGCTTTACCACGCCAGTGACGGCGGGCTCGGGTAGCAAGTAGTTGACCCCCAATAACCAACAAAACGAGAGTATGTCCGTGGCTCATGAAACAGCCTTAGACGACAGGATCGCCAACGCCCTGACGGTCGATGTCGAGGACTACTTTCAAGTGTCTGCTTTTGATCCATTCATAGATCGCAATGACTGGGACACGTTTCCATCGCGGGTTGAGGCTCACACCGATCTGATCCTCTCGATGTTTGATGAGGCAGGCGTCAAAGGCACTTTTTTTACCTTGGGCTGGGTCGCCACGAGATTTCCTCAAATGGTCAAGCGAATTTGTGATCAAGGTCACGAGCTCGCTAGTCATGGATGGGAGCATACGAGGCTTACTTTCATGGAGCCTGAGCAATTTCGGGATGATGTGCGCCGTACCAAAGAGGTTCTTGAGGATCTTTCAGGTCAGCATGTCAAAGGCTATCGGGCGCCTAGTTACTCCATCGATCGGCACAATGACTGGGCGCATGACATTCTCGCTGAGACAGGACATCTGTATAGTTCCAGCGTAGCGCCAATCAATCACGACTTGTATGGAATCCCTGATGCGCCCCGGTTTGCACATCGTCGCGGCACGGCGCAGCTGCTTGAAATACCTATTTCTACCGTAGCTTTGGGCCGGAAAAATTGGCCTTGCGGTGGTGGAGGCTGGTTTCGGCTCTACCCTTACTGGCTTTTCACGCGGGCGTTCAAACGAATCAATACGGTCGACGAGCGTCCCGGTATCTTTTATATTCATCCTTGGGAATTCGACCCAGATCAGCCGCGTCAGCATGGTCTGGATCACAAAACAGCATTTCGGCACTACCAGAACCTTGGAAAAACCGAAGCGCGGATGCGACGATTGTTGACAGATTTCCGTTGGCAGCGGATGGATGAGACGTTTGTGGTAGAAAACATACAGCCGAAAGTGAACTGAATTCCCAAAACTCGCCTTTAGCGGGCACAAATTTTCTCGTTTCGTAATGCGGTCAACAAACGTGAAATATCCCATTCCAAATAGCCGTCGATAAGGGTGTTGTCTGATAAAGTTGTGGAGTTGTGAGGCGTTGAATTAACCGGCTTCTGGAATGAAGCATTATTATTACAAGATCTGCCACCAAAGGCAGGCGGGGTGAGACACAGGAATATGTACGAGAAATATTACGGATTGCATGAAGATCCCTTCAAACTGAGTCCCAGTGCGAAAGGGTGCTTCGAACATACGTCTTTTAACAAGGCGGTGTCCTATGTTCGCTATGCCATCCATCGCGGCGAAGGTACGGTTGTTGTCACCGGCGATCCAGGTACCGGAAAATCGACGTTGATCCGGCACATGGTGAATTCCTTGCGCGGATCAAAAGTTGCCCAGGCACACGTCGGTTGTTATGGGCCCGATCTTGAAGACATACTTGAAACTGTAGCTCGCTGCTTTCGTATCGACATTCGCGGTAAGACGCCGGCAGAGGCTATTGGTGCGTTGCAGGAATTCTTGATTCGTGTTCGCAAGGTAGGTGGACGTTCGGTCATCGTTTTTGATGAAGCTCAGGCGTTGTCGCTTGAAACTCTGGAAGAAATACGCCGTCTCACCAACTTAGTATGGAACGACACGGCTTTGGTCCAGGTCTTTCTGTTTGGCCAACCCGAGTTGCACGAGAAACTAAACCATCCTGATCTTGTTCAATTCCATCAACGTGTTATTGCGTCGACAACTCTTCAACCTCTTAATGTCGAAGAGACAAAGGAATATGTCTTATCGCGACTGATTCATTGCGGATATAGTGGTTCTCCTTCTATTGATGAATCAGTTTACAAACAGATCCATGAAGCAAGTATGGGCTACCCGCGCTGGATCAATCTGATCGGTAGCCGAATTCTGCTTAGCGGTATGGTGCAGAAGTGGGAAAAAATTTCGTCCAGTGATGTTGACCATGTGCTTGGTGATCTCATCGGCGAAGGTTTATTGTCAGCCAAGTATCGCGCAAGCATGCTTGAATCTGACGGGCTGACTCATTGAGTCATTTTGATATTTTATAAAGGGCTCATTACACGTGCAATTCTCAATGAATCTTAAAACTCTACTGTTGTGCTTCGCTTTTACAGGCATCGCTGGCTGCGCCAGTAACTCGGTTCCTATTTCTGAAGAAGCAGAACAGGTCGCCGACAGTTACGAATATGTGATTGGTCCTGGCGACAATTTATCAATTTTCGTCTGGGGTTATCCCGATCTGAGTGTAACTTTGCCGGTTCGTCCTGATGGCAAGATCACGACACGCCTTGCTGAAGATATCGCTGCGAGCGGCAAAACGCCGACAGAACTTGCTCGCGAAATTGAAGGTGTTTACGACGAGTTCGTCAAGCAACCTACGGTCACTGTCTCAGTGAGCAGCTTTGTGGGGAGCCCTGATCAACACATAAAGGTTGTTGGCGGTGGCGCAAAGCCCAAGATCGTGCAGTACAAAAATGGCATGACCTTGCTTGACCTGATGGTTGAAGTAGGCGGGCTTGACAAGTTTGCCAGTGGCAACAAGTCGAAACTCGTTCGCAAGGCTAAAGGAAAGGACGTAAGTTACAAAGTACGTTTGCATGACTTGCTGAAAAAAGGTGACATCAGTGCAAACGTGAAGCTTGTACCCGGTGACATTTTAATCATCCCTGAATCTTGGTTCTAGGTCATAGAAGGCTTTAAAAAAAAGCACACAACGGACTAAAACATGCAAATTCTTATTGATAAAGCTGTACATATGTCGTGGAGCCTCTGGCGATTTCGCTGGACGGCGCTCGCGTCGGCCTGGGGCTTATGCCTCTTGGGGTGGTTGCTTGTCGCCAGCCTGGAGCATCGCTACGATGCGAGTGCCAAGATGTATATCGACACCAACCAGGTGTTGGCGCCTTTGCTGAAAGATCTCGCTGTACAACCGGATGTAAAAAATCAGATCTCCTTGATGAGTAGGGCCATCATGAATCGCCCGAATCTGGAAAAACTGATCGATTCCACCGCACTCAAGGATGAAATCGAAGAGCCGGAACACCGAGATCTGATTATCGCTCGTTTGCAGAAACGAATTGCGTTGTTCGATACCAGCGGTGCGAGCTCGCTGTATGGAATTTCCTATAGCCACAAGGACAAGGCGACGGCCAAGGAAGTTGTTGAAAACCTGGTCCAGATCTTTATCGATAGTACTTTAGGTGAAGAGCGGGAAGACAACAGTTCGTCTATTGCCTTCTTCGATCGTCGTATTGCCGAATATGAAGCGCGGCTCGAAGAGTCGGAAAACCGTCTGTCGAGTTTCAAGCGAAAGAACGCCGGATCCATGCCAGGTGAAGAGTCGGGTGGTTTTTATCAGCGCCTGCAGGGCACGCTCAGAGATAGAAACCAGGCAAGACTGCTGTTTGAAGAAGCCGTGAACCGCCGTAATTCATTACGCGCCCAGTTGCAGAGTGAGACGGCCAGCATTGAAGGTGGTTCTGGTGGGTCTTCTCCGATTGACTTACGAATTCAGGCTGCTCAGGACAAACTCGATCAACTACTGCTTCGTTTTACTGATCGTCACCCTCAGGTAGCTTTGCTGCGTGAGTCGATCGCTGAACTTAAAGCGCAAAAACGCGAAGCGATTGCTAGTGGTCGTCAGATCACCGATTTGCAATCGAGTGTCGTCTATCAAAAACTTAGAACGCTGCTGGCTGAGTCCGAAGCGACCGCGGCTGAAATGAGCGCGCGCGTACGTAACTATGACAAGCAAGTTGCAGAACTGCGCGAAACGGTTGACAGCATTCCACAGGTTGAAGCAGAACTGGCGCAGCTCGATCGCGAGTACTCGACGATCAAAGCTAACCATGATGAACTTCTGGCGAGACGAGAAGCCGCACGCCTGACAGAGGCGGTGGATGAAAATACAGGGGATTTCAAAATCCGCTTGACCGATCCTCCGTTTGTGAAATCACGTCCCACAGTTCCCAACAAGATGATCATGACTATCCTTGTTGGTTTGTTCGGAATTGCTGCCTCTATTGGAATGGTCTTGTTGTTTGCTGTGATCAAGCCGATCTTTTTTACTCAGAGATCATTGTCCAGCTCTTTGAATCTGCCCGTTCTCGGTACGGTGTCGTATGTAGACTCCCCTGATGAGCTAGGCAAGAAGAAAGCAGGACGTATAGTGTTTGGAGCCGGTACGGTTGGTCTTCTTGGGCTGACAGCATTACTGGTTCTTTTGCAGTTACGCGGCATTGAGCTTGAACATTTATTGCCTTCGGATAAAAAGGCAACCCAGGAAGCTGTTTATCAGGCTCCCACTGTTGACGTCATTAAAACATCCGCATTGGATTCTTCGGTGACACTGGTACTTGGAGGTGCATCATGAAAACCATTGAACAAGCAATAAAAGAACTTGAAGCGGACAATGTGTCTGGCTTGTCTTATCTTGGATCATCGTCTGTTGTGTCATCTTCCTCCAACGATGAAAAGCAACCACCGGCCGACGATGGTTTCCGTTTCGATGATACAAGACCGGCGACCATATCTACGGCTGCCAGCTCCTTGAATAGCCAAGGCGATGATAGTCAGCCAGCTGATTTTGTCGCCGCGATGGCAGGTGCTGCTGCAGAGAATACACACACCCAGGCGTCGACCGAACAGATCCCTGCAAGCCAGTCTCCGGTAAACCCGCCGGTGGCGAAACCATCATTGCACGAGCGAGCCGCCCAGGTGATGCCAGAGCAAGTTTCTGAAGGTGTGCAACGTGAGCTCGCAGCTGCGAAACCGCAGGTAGCCATGCAGCGTCCGGTTTTCCCGACCGTTACGCAGTTGAAGCCGCGTACACCAAAGGCTGTTTCGTCTCGGCTGACAACTAACAAAACCATGCGTCGTCCGGCTATTCAAAGCAAGACCGACGGGGGCTCGATCGACCACAACCCGGTTGAACGCAGCCCCGCTCCTGCTCAGCGAGTGTTGAAAAGTGTTCCTGTGCCCCAGCAAAACGATCTGGGTCCAAAGCTTCACATTCCTTTGGAGGCTTTGAAGGAAAAGGGCATGATCTCACCGGATGAGCCTTCATCGATCATTGCGCAGCAGTTCCGTGCTATCAAACGCCCGCTGGTTCGTAACCTTGCAAATGCCCCCTTGGGTGTCAACACCAGCGTTATTCTGGTAACCAGCAGTCAGTCTGGTGAAGGAAAATCGTTCACCGCGGTAAACCTCGCGATGAGCCTTGCAATGGAGCGAGAAAAAAATGTGCTCCTCATTGATACTGATTCCACCAAGGCTGCTGCCAGTAATTTGTTAGGTGTCGAAGATCCCCACGTCGGCTTGATGGATAGCCTGGTGCGTGATGACTTGAGCGTACATCAGGTATTGCGAACGACTGATATGCCTAACTTGACTTTGTTGCCCGTGGGCCGCGCCCATGGTCACGCGACTGAGTTACTTGCCAGTGATCGCATGCGTCGCACGATTACAGAATTGTCCGAAGGTTATCCAGATCGCATTATGGTCATTGATTCTTCGCCTCTACTGCAAACCGAGGAGGCGGGTGTACTCGCTGATATTGCAGGCCAGATTGTGTTTGTGGTCGCTGCCGAACAAACCGCTTATGCAACCGCACTGGACGCGGTAGCGCGACTCCCTCGAACCGATAACGTTAGCCTGGTGCTGAACAAGGCACGCAAAGCCTCCTCAACGCCTTATGGTTACGGTGGTTATGGTTACGGTGCGGCAGTATCTCCAGACGGTCTGAGAACGTAGAGTTTCCCATGATGCCTAACGGTAAAAGCGCGCTCGGCGTGCTGGTCATTGCTGCGTCCGTATTTACCGCTCAATCAGTAGTAGCGGCGCAGTGGGACTTTCAACGAAAGTTGCGCGTGCAAGGTGACGTAACGGACAACGTTTTGTTGACCGATGATGATCCAGAAGGTGCAGGGTTGTTTACGCTTACACCGATTCTATCGGCATCAACCGAAAGCAAGTCTTCGGTCTTGTTTCTGGAAGCAGCGGTGGATCTTGAAGCTTACTCGAACCCGGAAAACACGCTCGCTCGGCCCCGGTTGTTTGCCGGGATCGACTCCGAACCAATCCCGAATGTTTTCACTATCGATGGAAGCGTACAGTTCAGACGCTCGACTCTTGATGAAGATTCACTGCTTCGAGAGTTTCCGAATCCTGAAGACGATCTCGTGTATGTCGCAGACTATCGGCTTCGGCCACAAGTGAACGTGGCTTTTGAAGATTTTGCCAATTTTGAATTTGACCTGCGGCTTGCGCATGAAGAGTTTCTGGAAGAAGGCGTTCGTGATGAGACCAATGCCTTTTTCTTTACCCAGTTAGTGCATCAGCCTCAAAGCACTGGTGTGTATTGGGCGTTGACCACAACTGCTTCCGGGTTTGATGCCAGTGATGACACCGATTTCTCAACCATACATGGCGAGGTGTCGTTAGGGTATGCGTTCAGGAATTCCTGGTTGTTTACTGTGTCCGGTGGACGCGAACGGTTCGAAGAGCGAGAGATTCTGGATTCCCGTTTTGTCGAAGGTGAAGCGGTAGACAATACCTGGGGTGTTGGTTTGCAATGGCAACCCAATGAACTGACTACGTTCAACGCAGGTTATGAAAGACGGGTTTTTGGTGACGCGCCGTTTCTGTCTCTGAAGCGGGACACACGAAATGGCGAATTCAC
>CAYULV010000110.1:0-5356 GCA_964445655.1 uncultured Granulosicoccaceae bacterium
ATATGTAATTCGTACGCCAACTCGCCTGAAAAGCTCACGCTCATGGCAACAACGCTAGCGTGGCCCAATGACATGTCGCGAACACTCATCCACGGAAAATTTTCCGACGACCAATCACACCGTGGTGACAGAGACTGCAACAAGTCGCGAGATCGCGGGCCAGCTACAACGAGTATCGTGTGGCTGGAGGTCATTTCTCGCAGTGTTACTGAATCTGGCTTGTAGCGATTCAACCAGTCTCGGTCATGCCACTCGCTGGCTGCCGCTGAACCATACCAGTAGTGTTCATCTCCAAGTTTGGCAATAGTCGCCTCAGACAGTACATGACCCTGTTCATTAAGCAGATAGGTCAGATTTACCTTGCCAATGGTCTTGGGCAATTTCCCGCAAACCATCGAATCGAGAAAGGCCGTAGTTCCTGGACCTTTTAGTTCGTAGCGATTGAAACCAGAGACTTCCATGACGCCGACCTTGTCCGTCAGTGAAGCTACTTCGTTGGCGACTATCTTCTGTGTATCGGTAAATCGAAAGCTGTGTTTATCGACGAAGCTTGGTTGATCTTTCGGCTTGAAACACAGTACACGTTCCCAGCCGTTGACGACACCCCAAAGTGCACCTTCGGCATCCAGCGTAGGATAAAGGGGTGTTGTTCTGGCGAGTCGTGCAGCGGGGCGATGCTCGTGCGGCATGTGATAGTGAAACTCGTTTTGATAGTCTTCTATCGCTTTAAGGCAGGTATGTTCGGTATTTGCGTATTGGGTAAAACGACGTGGGTCGAGGCACCAAGCATCCCATTCGCATTCGCCGTGAACGATCAGTTCGGCGAGGATCTTGCCGTGACCGCCACCTTCGCCGATACCGGCGCGCAAGCCGATGATGCAGTAGGCGTTTTCGACACCGGGAATAGGGCCAACCAAGGGCAGGCCATCAATCGTATAGGTGATCGGGCCATTGACGACACTATGAATGCCTGTCGTTTGCAAAGCCGGTAGACGCTCGAATATACGTTCCATATTGTCCAGACACCGATCAAGGTCGGACGGACAGAGCGCCTTGGTAAAGTCGGGATCTATTCCATCCATGCCAAAAGTCTTGCAGCCTTGTTCGTACACGCCGACGAGCAATCCATCCTTTTCCTGACGGCTGTAAAAATCATCACCGGGATCGCGAATGACAGGAACCTTGAAGTCCAGTGCTGCAATCTCTGGAATGTTCTCCGTCAGAAAGTACATGTGCTCCATGGAGGTGACAGGGTGTGTGACGCCGAGCATCTGTCCGACTTCATTCACGCGGTAGCCACTGGCATTGACGACCTTTTCACAAGTGATGTCGCCATGTCGGGTGTGTACGATGAATTCACCACTGGCTGTTCGGCTGATCTGTTCCACCGGGTTGAAGCGATAGACTTCGGCACCGGCTTTTCTGGCTTGTCGGGCGAGCGCAAAAGTAATACCTGAGGGATCAATGTAACCGTCCATCGGATCCCACCAAGCGCCGAGTATATTGTCGGTAGACAATAGTGGGTGACGTTTACCTACTTCTTGTGCATCGATGACTTCCATATCAACGCCCATGCCGCGCGCAAGACCGACATGATAATGATAGAGATCGAGATGGTCTTGGGTATACGCGGTACGCATGCCACCTGTGATGTGGTAGGCGATGGGATGATCAGGGTCAGCCGCCAAGCGTTGGTATAGCTCGATGCTGTGACGCTTCAGGGCTATCATCGTTTGATTGCCGCCGAATTGTGTGACCTGTGCTGCCGCATGCCAGGTCGAGCCAGAGGTCAATTCATCACGCTCCACCAAAACTACATCAGACCAGCCCTCTTGGGTGAGATGATAGAGCGTGGAACAGCCCGAGATGCCGCCACCGATGACAACAACTCGGGCGTGAGATTTGACAGATTTGTTCAAGGCAATCACCGCGCTGCAAAGATGAAATACAGCCGAGTTTGCTCTATTTTTGCCTAAGCTGCAGCGTCAATTACGTCACTCAAAAAAACCTGCCTGATTGATGGGTATCATCAAGCTGAATCTGTCAAGACTTGCAGTTTTATGAGGGTGCTGCAAAAGCGTTCTGTTCCTGTCCCTCAACGATCGGCTTGATAAAAATCTCAACGCGGCGGTTTACAGCACGATCTGCTTCCGTCGTGTTGGGACGTCGAGGTTCATTTTCTCCACGCCCTTCGGTTCGCAGGCGACGTTGATCCACGCCATCGCTTTGTAGGTAGTTCGCCACTGATTCAGCACGTCTTTGTGAGAGGGTCTGATTGTATGACTCGGACCCGACGGTATCTGTGTGTCCAACTACATGCAGGACAGTTTTGTCATAGGTACTCGTTTCGGTTGCGATCTTGTCCAAGGTTGGGCGAAAGCTGTCTTTCAATGCAGCTGAGTCGAAGTCAAATGAGGCGCCGTCATTGAGCCGTACCAGCAAGACATCATTGTCAAGTCTTTCGACATTGACTTGCTGTTGTAACAGTTCGTTTTCCAGAGCAACCTCGAGTGCACGTTGCTGTTTGTCCTGATAATGACCTACGGCACCCCCGGCCAATGCACCAATCGCCGCGCCAAGCAGCTCGTTATCATCGCCGATCTGACTGCCTATTACAGCACCAAGCACGGCACCTATTCCCGCACCTGTTTTGGCTCGGCGGTTCGGATCATCCGCTGCACAAGCTGCGAGTCCGACAAGCATGGCGACAGACACCGTTGTTGCCAGGAAACGATTGCTCGTCAGTGCATCAGTTTTGGTATTTCTGGTAAGGCTCATTGCGGTTCTCCAGGGGCGAGGGTTGAGCATAACTGCCACTAGCTGAACGTTTGCGGAACAGGGCAAGCGAGTATGTTCATTGAGAGGGGTATTTTAGCCTACCTCTTCGCAATGTGTAGAGTCCTGCGGCGACTATTATGACGGTACCGACAAGCGTCCATTGATCGGGCAACTCCTGAAATATGAGGTAGCCGTATAAAGTGCCCCAGATGATTATTGTGTAATGGAAAGGCGCGACTGCGGCGGCCTCGGCGACTTCGAGTGATTTGATAATCAGGATCTCACCGAAAGCGCCGGAAAACGCGAGAACAAAAAGGTAAATCCAGATGACACCGAACGTCGGTGTTACCCAGACAAACGGCAGGGGAATGCTGACGACAAGGCTTGCGGTGATCGCTGTGTAAGCAACCGTTGTTACGGTTTTATCTTTATCGGCAAGCAAACGCCCCATGACTTGTCTGGCTGCAAAGAATCCTGCCGCTATAACCACGAGCAACACAGTTGGGTGAATCACCCCCATGCCAGGACGAATGATGATTAAGGCGCCGATAAAGCCGACAATCACGGCTGACCATCGGCGAACGCCAACTTTCTCACCCAGTATCCAGGCGCCGAAAATGGTCACGAAAAAAGGTGCGACAAAACTCGCGGCTACCGCATCAGCCAAGGGTACATGACGAATGGCATAGACAAACAGTACGCTCGAAACAATCACCAAGGCGCCGCGACTCATCTGCAAGGCGGGTCGAGTCGTGCGCAGGACTGACAGCCCCCGCCCGGCGATAATTACACATACACCGATGAACAGGCCAATCTGGCGAAACCAGATAATTTGTACCGGATGAAAATCCGTTGTCAGAATTTTTGCGATTGCATCGCCGACAGCAAAAGAAAACATTGCTGACAACATAAGTCCGATGCCGAGAAGACTGTTCGATCGTCTGACAGGCGACGACGAGATTACCGGCTTTGTCATTGGATAATATGCACGTCCCGTGGAAATGTGGTCAGGCATTCCGCTCCATGCTCAGTAACTCGCACGGTTTCGCTCAGCTCCATTCCCCAGCCATCCATCCACATACCAAGCATCACATGCAATGTCATATTGGCTTGTAGTGTTGTTTGGTCTTCACTGCGTAAGCTGACCGTGTGCTCACCCCAGTCTGGTGGATAGCCAATGCCTATGCTGTAGCCGATACGGCTTTCCTTGACCAAGCCGTGTTTGTCCAATACTTGCTGCCATGCACGGTGAACATCGCTTGCAACAACCCCGGCCTTGATCGAGGCAAGCACAGCGTCGAGACCTTCCTGAACCGCATCGCTGGTATCGAATACGGTTTGCGAGCCTGAGCCGAGCTGAAACGTTCGAGCCAGGCCCGCGTTATAGCGTTTACGCGTGCCACCGAGTTCAAGTGCGACGGTTTGCCCATCGACAAATTTTTCGTCTGTCCACATGGGATGGGCTGTAGAGGCGGCTTCACCGGCTAGAACAAGCGGGGATAGCGCGGTCATGTCGCCGCCAAAATCCTGAATTCCACCCACTTGAGTCGCGATAATCTTTGCCATCAAGTCGCACTGGCGTACGCCTGGTTCGATCGTATCGCAGGCAGTCTGCATGGCTTGTTCGGCCAATCGGGCTGCTTGTCGCATCATTTCAATCTCTGTATCGCTCTTGATGACACGGCACCAGTTGACGAGCCGATCAGCATCAATCCATTGTGCAGAAGGAACACCTTTTTGAAGACAATCAAGCGCCTTCGGGCTAAAAAAATAGGTATCACTTTCATAGCCGATACGCTTGCTGTTTAACCCTGCTTCGCAGAGTGACTCGGCAACCACGTGCATGGGGTGAATGCTATTGCGTTGTACATACTGTTCTGGGTATGGCTGGATATCGTCTTTGCCCATGTACGTTGTCAGCGAAACAGCGCCAGCATCCATCTCTCGCCCCATCCAGACAGGGCCTCGGTCATGGGTTAACAGCATGATCTGAGGAACATAGAACGACCAAGCGTCAAACCCGGTCAACCAATTCATGTTGGCAGGATCGCCGATGATCAGGGCATCGAGCGATCTGTCACGCATGCTGGCTCTTACTGAATCCTGCCGAGAAGAGTATTCCTGCTTGCTGAATAAGGACTGCAATATATTGCGCCTGTCATTGCTATAAGGATGAACCAATCGGGCATCTTAGTGGGATTGCCCAGAAAATGTGCTCTGGGTCTCGATTTTTCGCTATACGCCTATCCGTTTTGTTACGGACGCCGATATTCAACATAACGCCACAATCGACGTTTAACACAATCCGTCAGGATGCGGATTCAGACGTATCTGAATGCGACATAACAACAGCAAAAATACACCTTTTAAGGAAGAAGGCCAGCATCGCCTGCAGCGGGTGTTGGATTCAAACCCGAATCTGATATGGATCGGCTTCCCAATCGCGCTTGCGGTACTTGTTGGCTGTTCATTGTGGTGGCTACTTGACACTCAGTTCCAGCTGAATTCCAGTCAGACCGACAAAACGGTCGCTTTTGTGGTTGTACTCTTGCTGGGAAGCAGTTTTCTGATCTCTGCG
>CAYULV010000110.1:5456-8270 GCA_964445655.1 uncultured Granulosicoccaceae bacterium
AATATGAGCCATGAAATTCGAACGCCAATGAATGGTGTCATTGGTATGTCTGAGCTATTGCTTGAGAGTGAATTATCAAGCGAACAACGGCTTTATGCGTCAACTATTTCAAGCTCCTCGATGGCCCTGTTGACGTTAATCAATGACATTCTCGATTTTTCCAAAGTGGAGGCGGGTAAGCTACAGATTGATCCTGAGCCTTTCGATCTCAAAGAAGTTTTCGAGGATATCGGTGCGATGTTGGCGACGCGAGCGCATGCCAAGGGTGTCGAGATTGTTACCAATTACCATCCAGATCTGCCTGCTCGTTTCATCGGGGACTCTGATCGGCTGCGACAAGTCATCAATAATCTTGCTGGAAACGCTGTCAAGTTCACTGATGAAGGCCATGTTGCCATGCACGTGACGGGAGTTCTCGAAGATGACATGGCGTCCTTGAAATTTGAAGTTGAAGATACGGGTATTGGTATTCCGGAAGAAAAACTGGAAGGTATATTCAGTGTTTTTGAGCAGGTAGATGGTGCATCCAATCGTCGATTTGAAGGCACCGGCCTTGGGTTGGCTATTGCACGTCGTTTGGTCAATTTGATGGGTGGCGAGATAAGCGTACAGTCCACGCTCGGTGAGGGGTCACGATTTGAGTTTGAAATATGCCTGCCTGTCGATGCTAATTATGTTCAAGTTGATAATTCAAATGATTGTCTTGAGCTTTGCGATAAGACTATTCTGATTGTTGATGATCTACCATTGAATTGCGAAATTTTGAGTCGACGAGTCAAAGCTTGGGGAATGCACCCTATAGTGGTTGGTAGTGGCGAAGAGGCGCTAAAATTATTTTTTAGTGACTCAGATGAAATGCCGAACGTCGATATCGCGATATTTGATTATCAAATGCCCGGGATCGATGGACATGAGCTTTGTAGCCGTTTCAAGACAGAGCCTGCTCTCGTCGACATACCCATACTGATGTTGTCTTCGGTTGATCATTCCATACAGGGGCAACGGGTTCGTGAACTGGGCTATGTGGGTTGCCTGATGAAGCCAGTTAGATCCGATATTCTGCATGAGCACTTGTTGCGGGCGCTCAACCCTCAGCCCAAAGTTGCGGCCAATGATGAAAATTTGTCGGATAACGTCGTGGAGCTTGCGTCGGAGCGAGTCGAGAATGCTGCCAAATCCAAAGCGTATTCCGATAGCAAAGTACTCGTTGTTGAAGATAATATGGTGAATCAGTTGGTCATCAGCAGTATGCTTGAATCTCGCGATTTTGAATTCGAGATGGCGGACAATGGAGTACTTGGTGTTGAAGCTTATATTGCTCAACAACCGACCATGATATTGATGGATATTTCCATGCCGGAAATGAACGGTATGGAGGCGACTCAAAAAATTCGTGCCTATGAAGAGAGTCAGCAATTGCCGCGTTGCCCGATCGTCGCACTGACAGCGAATGCTATGAAGGGTGACCGAGAGCGTTGCATTGAAGCTGGTATGGATGATTTTTTGAGTAAACCGGTTGTTATGGAGGAGCTGTTCACTTGTATAGATCAATGGGTTGAACTACAAGCTACTCCCAAACACGGTATTGATCGCGCAGGTTAACCGACTAAACGCGAATACCTTACGAAATCATATCGTGCTCAAGGCGTATTTACGTCATTTACAACTCATTGTTTTTCGTCATCGTCCTTTTCGGGACGTTCCAGTTGATTTGACGACTTTTGAGCATCGTCTGCTTCGTGATTAGTTCAGTTCGGTCTACATAACTGAATGCGACATAAGCGCCATCATCTCGCCAATGAGTATTGTCATTGCCTGGAACATGATATATATCAACGACTGAACGGTGAGTCGTGAGGGCAACGGGTATGGGGGTATTAACGCGAGGTCAGCGAGATCAATTCTGGCGTGATGGTTATCTGATGGTTGCAGATGCAGTAACCCCCGTACAGTTGAGCAGCCTTCGAGACGTGTTTGAGTATTGGGTTGAAGAGAGTCGTGCTTACGATAACGACTATGGTGAGACGCTTGATGGTCGCCCACGATTTGATTTGGAGCCCGGTCATAGTGCAGACGCTCCAGCGTTGCGCCGTGTGCAATCACCCGAAGAAGTGTCCGAAGTGTATGCCACTGTAATGCGCAGCGCGCGTACGGTTGACATGGTTGCCGAACTGATTGGGCCTGCGATCAAATTTCATCATGGGAAAGTCAATTCGAAACTACCGGGAGCGGCCACCAAGATAAAATTTCATCAGGATTTTCCATTTCAGCCAATGAGCAATGATGATCTGATTACTGCACTGCTTTTTGTCGATGAAGTGACGCTGGAGAACGGGCCGCTTGAAGTTGTACCAGGTACGCATAAAGGTCCTTTGTACCCACTCTGGCATAACGGTGTGTTCACCGGGGCTGTGGCTGATGATGTGTATGAGAAACATCAGAGTCAAATTGTCAAATGCACAGGCAATGCGGGTTCTGTGTGTTTGATGCACTCAAGTTTGTTGCATGGCTCAGCACCCAATTTGTCTGACAAGCCACGTACCTTATATATCAGTACCTACTATGCAGAAGATGCGATTGAGCTGAGTCCGAATGCGTTGCCGAGTACCTTGACTCACGAATTGGTTCGCGGGGAACCTTCAGGTCGAGTCCGTTGCTCGACTTTTGAGCTGCCATTGCCTGAAGTGCCGAAAGAGACTTCATTCTTCGCGCAGCAAGCATTGTCTGAAGACTCGTAAGTGGAATGTAAAACTCATTTGCATTTGCATTTGCATTTGCATTTGCATTTGCATTTGCATTTGCATTTGCATTTGC
>CAYULV010000110.1:8370-12467 GCA_964445655.1 uncultured Granulosicoccaceae bacterium
TTTGCATTTGCATTTGCATTTGCATTTGCATTTGCATTTGCATTTGCATTTGCATGTGCTGTCTGGATGTCGTACGGCTTAAAAAATTGGAAGTCATTTAGGTAGTGGTATCATGAATACGCACATCTGATCAATATCATCACAGCAATAACAGATACTCACATTGATCAACTCCCTTGCCCACACAAGATAAGCCGAATACTGACATGAGTGATACCTTGAGAAATGATCGACTGACACAATGGGATCAGGATCACTTCTTTCATCCGTCAACACATGTCGCGCAATTTGCGCGCGGCGAATTGCCCAATCGTATCGTGACAGGTGGTGAAGGGGTCTATATTACTGATCGTGAAAATAATCGATTGTTGGATGCCTTTGCTGGTCTGTATTGCGTAAATGTCGGTTATGGCCGGCAGGAAATAGCTGAAGCAATCGCAGAGCAGGCCCGTGAGCTCAGTTACTACCATTCGTACGTGGGTCATGGTACCGAGGCGTCCATTACGCTCGCGCGAATGATCATGGAGCGTGCGCCGGAACACATGAGTCGGGTTTACTTTGGACTAGGTGGATCGGATGCTAACGAAACCAACATCAAATTAGTTTGGTATTACAACAATGTGTTGGGTCGACGGGAAAAAAAGAAGATTATCTCTCGCTGGCGGGGCTATCACGGATCGGGTTTGATGTCCGGTTCCTTGACCGGGCTTGAGTTGTTCCACAATCAGTTTGATCTCCCGCTATCACCTGTTCTCCATACTGATGCACCGTACTATTTTCGACGTGACAACAGATCATTGTCTGAAGCCGAATTTTCCGAACGGTGTGCACAACGCCTTGAAGCACTTATCGAGAAAGAGGGTGCGGACACCATTGCGGCATTTATCGGTGAGCCGATGTTGGGAACCGGTGGGCTCGTGCCACCCCCAGAAGGATACTGGGCTGCTATTCAAGCGGTATTGAACAGGCATGACATATTGTTGATAGCGGATGAAGTGGTAACTGGTTTTGGAAGGCTGGGGAGCATGTTTGGGTCGGATCACTATGGGATGAAACCAGACCTGATCACAATCGCCAAAGGGCTTACCTCTGCCTATGCACCATTGTCCGGCTCCATTGTCAGTGAAAAGATGTGGAAAGTGCTAGAGCAGGGTGCCGACAGATTCGGCCCGATCGGTCACGGTTGGACTTATTCAGCGCATCCGATTTGCGCCGCTGCGGGTGTTGCCAATCTGCAGCTCATCGACAAGCTCGATCTTGTGAACAACGCTCGAGCGGCGGGTGCCTATTTGAATGATGCAATGCATCAGGCCTTGGCTGATCATCCGCATGTTGGTGACGTTCGTGGCGCCGGACTTACTTGCGCGGTTGAACTGGTACAAAACAAGACAAGGCAGGAGTTTTATGATCCGGCAAACAAGATCGGGCCTTCGATTGCTGCCGAGATGGTCAAGCGTGGCGTAATCGCTCGCGCCATGCCACAAGGCGATATTCTTGGTTTTTCACCTCCCTTGTGTATCAACGAGTCGGAGATTGAGCAGGTCGTCAAAGTGACCGTGGAAGCGATCAACGAAGTGCTTTAACGTTGCTGCCAAGCTGCGCATAAGAAATGTCTGGTGCGGGTTATATCGGATATGCTGGGATTGGCTGGCTGATGCTGGGTAAGTAGCGATGAAAGCTTGTAGATCGTTTGATTTATAACGTCGCGGTAATTTTCAGTTTTACATATCAGGAATGTCTTCATGGGACTTTTGCAAGAAGGTAAATGGGTCGATCAGTGGTATGACACCAAGTCGACCGGCGGTCGGTTTGAACGTAAAGCTCCGCAGTTTCGAAATTGGATCACGGCTGATGGCTCTGCCGGTCCTAGTGGTGACTCCGGGTTTGAGGCTGCTTCAGATCGTTATCATTTGTATGTGTCACTTGCTTGTCCGTGGGCTCATCGAACGATGATCTTTCGTGCACTGAAAGGCCTGGAGGACATCATTCCTGTCTCTACCGTGCATTGGTATATGGCAGATAAAGGCTGGACGTTTCAGTCGGGCGACGGCGTTGTGGAAGATACGGTCAACGGTGTTGACTACATGTATCAAATATATACAGCGGCGATGCCGGACTATTCCGGACGAGTAACGGTGCCGGTGTTGTGGGATAAAAAAACCAAAACTATTGTGTCGAATGAATCGCCAGAAATAATTCGCATGTTCAATTCTGCCTTTGATCAGGTGGGCGCTAAAAGCGGTGATTACTACCCGGAAGCGCTACGCACTGAAATTGACAGCTTGAATGAGCGGATATACGAATCTGTCAACAATGGTGTTTACAAATGTGGCTTCGCGACAACGCAAGAAGCCTATGAAGAGGCGATCTCACCACTGTTTGACACTCTTGACTGGCTGGACGAGCGTTTATCAAAACAACGATATTTGGTGGGCGGTACGATTACCGAAGCCGATTGGAGGCTGTTTACAACTTTGGTTCGGTTCGACCCTGTGTATGTTGGTCACTTCAAATGCAATATCAGGCGAATTGAGGACTATCCGAATTTGTCCGCTTATGTACGTGATCTTTATCAACAACCTGGCATTGCAGAGACAGTAAATATGGAACATATAAAATGTCACTACTACGCAAGCCATGAGTCGATCAACCCCTCACGTGTAGTGCCGGTAGGGCCTGATATCGACTTTATGGCAGCCCATGATAGAGCGAGATTTGATTAGGGGTAGTATTAACTATTTACATCGCCGATTGGGTGCTCGAATCTGGCAGTCGGGATTTTCACCAAGACTGACTTGCATCCAAGTCCAACAATTGATGTAGTTGAGTTTAAGAACATTCTCAGGTCTTGAGTCAAACAGCGAAAGAGCCTTTTCCAGTTGATTCATCATGATCTGGGTTTGTTCGGTGATGTTGCCCGATGCTGCAACTTTTCCTGTCGGGTCAATGGCAGACATATCGCTGGTAAAAATCAGGCCACCGCTTTTGACACCGTGGAAGTGTGATAACTAGATGGGCCAGTGCCAGTGGTTTTCAGGCCAGCTGTGGACTTTGGATTTCACTGACTGAATGTCCATTCATTGTTTGCGTTTGGCGAGAAAGGCTTGATGCGATTCAGGAGTGCCGTCATGAAACGATCCCGTCCATTGATCCCAAGGAATCTCCAACCCACCATAGTTGCAGGTGAAAAAACGATGGTGCAACTGGTGGTGGAAAGTGCCAAGCGGTAGCACAAGTTTTCCTTTTAACAAAATACCTTGGTATCCCGTATGGGTTGTTGCGGCTGACAGCGTAAAATACATCAGATGAAAGGCAATCAAAAAAGGTGTCGATGGAACAACAAAATGAATCAAAACGGTACTTAAATAGACCAGGTGCTCTACCGGGTGCATGGACATTCCCGACCAGGGGCCGACATTGGTATTGCGATGATGCAGGGCGTGAACACGGGCGTATATTTTGGAATTGTGTATAAGCCGATGAATCAAGAAGAAATGCGTAGTTTCCCATAAGGGAATCAACAGGATCATCAAAGCTAGCCATGCCCAGTGCGCTGGCATGGACAATTCGGGTGCGTAGTTGTTTGCGATTGCCCACAACATCAGCGCCTCGTACAGCGTCCAGATCATGACCCCACTGGTCAGTGTCCAGAACATATTGTCGCGAACCTGTGATCCAAATGTGAAAACACGACTTGAAGTTGCAAATGGGCGAACGTCATAGCGACGCTCATTCTCTTGTTTGCGCGCTATATAGAAGTACCAATGCAATCCACCGGCGACAAAAGACATCAGCAAAACATTGCGTATATAGAGTCCGGCAATCCAGTCCAAAGACAGTTCTCGAGTTGCCGTGGGGGAGGGCTGAAAATACAGGCTGGATAAAATAGCCAGTATCAGAATGATCAAGCGTTCTGATACCGGAAACCAGCCACCCACAATCCATTTGACCACCTGCCCGACATTTGGTGGCCAGCGAAAATAGGGCGACACGAGGACCGGCAAGGATGGCTTGTAGTGCCAGCTGGTTCTGGACTGCTTGGTAGAAGTTGCGGAGCTGGTCTTGTCAGTTTGCTGCACAGCTCTTCTCCGGCTGAC
>CAYULV010000111.1:0-5470 GCA_964445655.1 uncultured Granulosicoccaceae bacterium
TTCGCTGGTTCGCTGGTTCGCTGGTTCGCTGGTTCGCTGGTTCGCTGGTTCGCTGGTTCGCTGCCATTCGGGGTTTCAGGACGATCAGGCCTGCATCCAGTACCCCGAGATCGAGGCAAATGGCGGCATGCTTGTCCGTCGTTGGACGCACGCCAAACTGCTGATGAGCTCACTTTTCAATATGTTATGGAACTATTTGTGCATAAACCCTACTATTACCTACCAATAGGTAGATATCCTACGGTACCATGAGTTCAAATCGGGGTCCAGTCTGATATTTCGGCCCCAGCCCCCTAGAAATGGCGTCACAGTAAAGAGCGAATTTAACAATGAAAACATCAACTTCAGAAAACTACACAGCAGTGACGATAAGCTGCAGCAACTGCGATCATACGTTCGAATCCCGTTCGACGCATAATGGTGATATTAAAGTTGAAGTCTGCGCTAATTGCCACCCGGTATACACTGGGCAGCAGCGCAAGAACGTCAGCTCCAGTCAAGTGGACAAGTTTAAAGAGCGATTTGGCAATCGGTAGTGCTTTCAGCCTGAAATTACTGTCACACACAACGGGGATACATCATGAAAGGGTATGACGCACTTGCTGGCGCGTTGGTCGCAGACGCAGCCGCAATGGGCCTGCACTGGATGTATGATCAAGATCAGATAAAATCGGTCGCATCTAGCGGCGATATACTGTTTCGCCAACCTGACGCCGAAGTGTTCAAAGATAAAAGAGGGCACTTTGCGCATGCAGCACGTCGTAGTGGTCAATCATCACACTACGGGGAATCTGCACGAGTAGTGGGGCAGTTAGCGGCCGATGGTGACTATTCAACCTCACTGCACCGACAACGTTTTTTCGAAGCTTTCGGACCTTGTGGTCACTATTCGGGTTATGCAGATCGGCCGACAAAAGTGCTTGTTGCCCGTATGATCAGCGAAGGCGATGACATTACTGAGCCTAGTGGCATGGATGACAATCAAATGCCTGCCATCTGTGTTGTGCCGGGCTTGTTTGCCTTTGGTCATTCTGCTGACACTATCAAAACTGCGGCTCAAGTCATATCCACAAACGCTGACGTGGTCGCGGGTGCTGCGGCGGTTCAGCAGTGTTTGCAACATCTGTCTGATGGGAAACCACTGCCTGAGGCTTTGCGCCTGTCTGCCGAAAGCATGGACGGAGAGGTAGGGCAGTTAGTAAAAGAAGCGCTGGCAATCGAGCAATACAACCCGCTTGAAACAGCCAAGCGTTTTGGCCTGGCCTGTTATGTGGAACACTCCCTTCCCGTTATTTGGTATTTGCTTAACCACGCTAGTGATTTCGAATCTGTCGTTCGAGATAACATACGTTGTGGTGGCGATAACTGCGGTCGCTCTATGGGGCTTGGCGCCATAGCTGGATTAGCGTTTGGCGTGCCAGATTCGCTGGTAAGTCGAATGGATGAAGGGCGAGTGCCAATTAACCTAAAGTGAGGTAGCAGCTTTAGTGAGGCAGCCGCTTTGGCTGAATTCAGGGGCGGTCAATGTGCTTGACCGCCCCTGAGCAAAGGTCACTCTACTCGTGAACCTGAGCGAACGTCGAAGAAATGTGCCAGTTCGGGTTTGATCGCGAAGCTGACTGTCTCACCTTTGGCCTGTTGTGGTGGCTTTTCGGTTTTAGCGATAAATTCAACCTTGGATGCGGTGAGTAGATGTACCAGAGCATACTCGCCCAGATTCTCGACAAGTTCCAGTGTGCCTTCAACAACCGTGTTGCTGCCGTTAGACACGGTGAGATGTTCGGGGCGAAATCCTACTTGCATTCCTTCAGATATTTGTCGGCCAAGCAATGAGGCGCTTTCGGGCGCCAGATCTGCCGACGAGAAGAAATTCATCTTGGGGCTACCTATAAACTGCGCGACAAATGCGTTTTGCGGGCGTTCGTAAAGTTCTATCGGTGAACCGACTTGTTCAATGCGGCCGTCACGTAGCACAACGATTTTGTCGGCAAGCGTCATCGCCTCGACCTGGTCATGCGTTACGTAAATCATGGTTGTTGCCAAGCGCTCATGCAGACGAGCGATTTCCAGACGTGTCTGGACGCGTAATGCGGCGTCGAGATTTGACAATGGTTCGTCAAACAGAAAAACCTCTGGATCACGGACAATGGCGCGACCAATTGCCACTCGTTGTCGCTGTCCGCCTGAGAGGTTGCGCGGACTACGGTCGAGATAGTCAGTAATCTGAAGAATACCAGCCGCATCGCGAACACGCCGATCAATCTCAGCGGGATCAGTTTTGGCTTGCTTCAGGCCAAAGGCCATGTTTTTGTAAACCGTCATATGCGGATAAAGCGCGTAGCTTTGGAATACCATCGCAACGCCACGTTTGGAGGCCGGAACTTCGTTGACCTCGACATCGCCGATGGCAATCGTGCCATCAGAAATTTCCTCCAATCCCGCGATCATGCGTAGCAATGTCGACTTGCCGCAACCTGACGGCCCGACAAATACAACAAACTCGCCGTCAACAATATCCAGGTCGACGCCGTGCATGACCTCGACATCACCATACCTCTTGCGCACATTGCGTAGCGTCAGATTGGCCATTTTGACTCCATCTCTTTAATTTCATGCCGTAACGTATCGGCGAATTCAGGGTAAGTCGCGGGCAATTCGCCCCAAAGCTGACGACTTGTGATGAAAGCGTCTGTACCCACCATTGCTTTCAGTTTATTCCAACTCGGTTCGTGGTAGTCGAACCCGATCTTGCCGGCATCCACATGGCTTGCAAAGACATGCCAACTGGCGATGCTGCGGATTGCATAAACAGGGTTGATGCCTTGTTTCAAACACCCTTCAAGCGTTGGGCGAATGAATATGGGGAACTTAACCATGCCATCAGCGCATATGCGGGCAACCGTATCACCAATGGCGGCATTGCCAAAGCGACGAATGATTTTTTGTAAGTATTCATCTTTTGAAAACGGAAGGCTTAGCGTTATCGCTGGAATCACTTCTTTGGTTTCAAAATTTTGGAAATGTTCCAACAAGTGTGGAACACGCATGGCGGCATCGAATGTCTCAACACCTTCCAGCGCGGCCAGATAGGCCAGTGATGTATGCCCGCCATTGAGTACTCGAATTTTCGTTTCTTCGTAAGCGTCAACGTCCGAAGTCACGGTAACCCCAACCTGGTCAAGCTCCGGCATGCTGGTTGTCGACTTTGACTCGAGAACCCATTGGGAAAAATCTTCTGCCATAACAGGTGAGGTGACGGGTTTCCCCACCAGTTCTGAAATCTCGCTGGAAAGTTCAGCTGGGCTACGTGGTGTTATTCGATCAACCATCGAGCAAGGGAAGGCGACGTTGTTTTCCACCCAGCTTGCCAAGTCTGTGTCATTGCAGCCATTGAGGTAGGAAAGCAGGTTGTTGCGCAGCATTTTGCCGTTTTGCCGGATGTTGTCGCAACAGGCAATCGTGAGTTTCGCGTTGCTGGTTTCGACGCGCTTGGCGATCGCAGCGCGTAAATACGCATAGACGCTTTCGGTGATTTCACCGGATATTTCAGCTTTGATCGTGGGATCTGAGAAATTCAGCTTGCCGTCTGGATCAGTGTAATAGCCACTTTCGGTAACCGTGATGGTGACCAAATGTACTGAAGGTAACGATAACAGCGCTTCGGTTTCAGCTTGTGCAATGCTCCAATCGGCGAACTGCACATGGCTGCGTACGCGACGCAGTCCGGAATTGCCGTCGGCTGAATAAGACTTTAGATAGTATCCGTCGTGACGCTCGATATCGTCGATAGTGGCTTTGAAATGTTCCGCTTCGGACTTGCGTAGATTAACTGCAGCGATACCCCATTGAAGATCGCCAGAGGTCTCCATGTAATCGTCGATATAGACTGCCTGGTGCGAACGATGGAACGCGCCAAAGCCTAAATGAACGACACCAATCTGGCAGCTTGCTCTGTCGTATGTGGTGGCAGTAATCGGATCGGGTACTGTTGTATTCACGGGTGCCGTTGTGTTCATGAGAAGTTCTCGCGATTGGGTGCGAGATCTTTACGGGCCGTTTCACGATACTCAGACGGCGTCATTCCTCTCACTTTCAGGAAATGTCTGTTGAAATTGGCAAGGTTTTTATAGCCTGACTCTTGCGCAATGGATGTTATCTGTTCGTCTGAGGCGTAGAGCATGCCACAGGCCTGGCCAATACGAATTCGATTCAGAAAATCAACAAAGCTGTGTCCGGTAACCGCATGAAAATTTCGACTAAACGTTATCTCTGTCATGTTCGCCATTTTCGCGGCCTGAGCGACGGAGAATGACTCATAGTAATGTTTGGTCACGTAGTCAACGACCTGTGCGATACGCGCATGTTTGCCACCACCTTCAGGTTGCACGAGCTTTGCAGTTGACAAGGTTTTCTTTTCCGCGTGTTCATTCAGCCTGACAAGGAAACGTACAAAGGCAAGAATACGTTCAGCACCTTTGCTGTCACGAATCGATTCCATATGTCCACGTGCGAATGTTTGATTGAACCCCTCGAAATGGATCCCGGACTCGGCAAGTTGGAGCAGCTGCAGCACTTGAGAAAATTCGGGGAAACCTTCTGCCAATTTTTCAACGCTTTCATGGCTGAACTGAATCAGCATGTCGCGGACTTCAAGTGGTTTTGACCATACTTGATCGGTTATCCAGTTATGCGGCAGGCTTGGTCCTGTCATGAACAGATCACCGGGCTTGAAATCACCGATGTAGTCACCGACGAAGGCCTTGCCTCGAGTTTCAACGACCAGGTGCAATTCGTATTCTTCATGCGCATGCCAGCGGCATAAATCCGAGGGCCACCCATGTTCAAGGTAACGAATGGATCGCGTGCTTCGATCGACCTTTTCAATTTCGGGTTCGATAATCGACATAGAGCTAACTTGGCACTACGTCGCCGAACAGGTGAAGGCTTTGGGCTCTTCGGTAAATCGTTGCGGCAGATGAAAGTTGCTGATTCCTGAAACCCATTGCATCGACGCCTTTAGCATCGATGAATGTGCACGTGGTGTTGCTTGTCTCAGGTACAGCAAAGATCACTTTACGGCTCCGAACGTCAAGCCACGTACCAATTGCTTCTGACAGAACCAACCGAGAACAATAATCGGCCCTACAGCGGCTGTCGATACGGCTGATAGTCGACCAAAGAACAATCCTTCAGGAGCGCGGTTACCTTCGATCAGTTTCGACAGGGTTGCTGCCTCTGTTGTGGTCAGACGTACGGTCCAATAAGCTTCGTTCCAGCAGAATATAAACGTCAGCAGTGCTGTCGATGCGACACCACCCCAGGCCAGAGGAATCAGGATGTCCTTGATTTCACCCCAGGTCGTGACGCCATCCATTTTGCTTGCCTCGATGATCTCCTTGGGAATTTCCTTGAAGTAGGTGAATAGCATCCAGATCACGATAGGTAAATTGATCAGGCAGAGGACGAGGAT
>CAYULV010000111.1:5570-12462 GCA_964445655.1 uncultured Granulosicoccaceae bacterium
AGGTGAATAGCATCCAGATCACGATAGGTAAATTGATCAGGCAGAGGACGAGGATGACGAGAAAATGCGTATCGAAAATACCCAGAAAATTCTTGGTCAAGAATGTCATGGGATAGAGCACGGCCGCGGCTGGTAACATTTTTGTCGACAGCATCCAGACAAGTATGTCTTTGGTGTGGCGAGCGGGATTGAAGGCCATGGCGTAGGCTGCCGGAATACCAACAATTAAAGCCAGGGATGTCGCGAATACCGATGTTATGACTGAGTTGATGGCAAAGCGCCAGTAGTCATAGTTTTCGGTCATATTGAGATAGTTTTCGAGTGTCGGTTTGAACTTGAAAAGAAACTCAGGCTTTACGGCATCGGCGTCCGTTTTGAAACTGGTGAATATCATCCAGAAGATCGGGAAGAAAAAGATAAGTGCAATACCCCAAGCCAGCAGGGGCCAGAACACTTTTCCAAATCGGGACGATTGAGCTACTGTTGCCATGATCTGTCTCCTAATCCATCAAATTCTTGCCGACCATGCGCAGCAGGAATATCGCTACGATGTTGGCAAGAATTACGGCGAAGATGCCAGCGGCGCTGGCAGCACCAATATTGTTAGACGTAAATTCGCCGATCAGATAAGGCAGGTTCTTGTTTCCGTTACCTCGACTGACAATTTCGATCTCGGCGTATAGCGAGAGATGGAAAATCGATTGAATCATCACAACGATAGCGATAGGTCGCGCCAGATGCGGTACCGTCAGATTGCGAAATCGTGACCAAGCGTTCGCACCATCGAGAATAGCGGCCTCTTTTTGACTTTCATCTTCGGACTGCAGTGACGTCATGAATATCAGTATGGCGAATGGCGTCCACTGCCAGGTCACCATGATGATGACCGCATAGGCTGAGGTTTGCGTTGCGCGAAATGACACCGGTTCGATTTCAGGCCACAACGAGAAAAAGTACCCTAATATCGGGAAGTCCCTAAGGCCTGCAACAATAGCGTTTATGCCGTCTACAGCCAGTCCGTTAAGGCCGAGAACCGGGTCGAGGATCATGTTGATCCAGAGTACGGCGTTTACCGCCGGCATGACAAAGAATGGTGATATGAGCAAGACACGGACAATGCCGCGCCCGGGAAATGATCTATTAACCAGCATCGCCAGCGCCAGACCCAAGAGGACGGTCAGGACGAGGATGCTGACAACAATAAACAGGCTGTTTTGTACAGCAAACCAGAAATCTCTGGCATGGAATAAAACGTATTCGTAATTTCCGAACCCGCGCCAGTTACTGAAGCTGGGGGTGGTCCATTCAGGCCTGCGCAGATTGTTCAGGACGTAACGAATGAATGAGAAATAGAGCGTCATGCTCAGTGGCACCAACATCCACAAGAGCAGCAATATGACGGCTGGTGTTTGCAATAAGCGGGGAATCGTTCTTTTGGTGGCCATAGATTTTTTAAACCTTACAAATTTTGTGGTAACACATTGGTTTAAAGGTACCTAAGAATCGAGCCTGCTATAGGCTGTACAAAACCTGGATAAATCAATGATCAGATTTTATGTCTCTGTAAAAAAAGGCTCGGTGGGATGGTTTCCACCGAGCCTTTGATCTTACTTAGGTTACTTAAGTCTAGAACAAGACCTTAGAAGTAGCCTGCTTCTCTCAAGATTGAAGTAGCTGCTTCTTGAGCTGCTGCGAGTGCAGCTTCAACAGTCTTGGCACCAGAAAGGGCTGCTGCCATTTCTTGACCAAATGCACTACCGATTTCAGGGAACTCAGGGATAGCGACGAACTGAACACCTTGGTAAGGCTTCAGATCAGTTGCTTCAGGAGCGGCTGAATCGATTGCTGCCATTTCAGCTTTTGCAAATCCTGCAACTGCTTGGAACTCAGGAAGGGCATAAGTTGAAGCACGCTGGCCAGTAGGTACTTTGTCCCAACCGAAGTCTGGGTGGTTACCAACAGCTTGTACATAGTCTTTAGATGTTGCCCACTCGATGAACTGCTTTGAAGCTTCAGCATTTGGCGAACCAGCTGGTACTGCCATTGCCCAAGCCCACAGCCAGTTAGCGCCAACTGGGTTACCAGCATTTGGCGACTGTGCGTAAGCTACACCGTCAACTTCGAGGAATGAAGCCGCAATGGTTGCATCGATCCACAGACCACATTTGCCTTCGTTGTACAGAGCCAGGATTTCGTTGAAAGAGTTACCTTCAGATCCCGGAGGTCCGTAAGTACTGAGAAGATCAACGTAGAAGTTAACCGCTGCGTTCCACTCAGGAGAATCGAGCTGAGGACGTCCGTCAGCGTCTAACCAAGCAGCACCGAATGAGTTAGCAACAGTCGTGATGAATGCACCGTTGTCACCCCAGCCTGGCTTACCACGCAGACATGCGCCATAAACGCCATTGTCTGGATCGTGGATAGCAGCAACTGCTTTCTTGACATTGTCCCAAGAATCGTTGTCGCCAATAGTTACACCAGCAGCGTCAGTCAGGTCTTTACGGTACATGACCATTGAAGACTCACCGTAGAAAGGAGCCGCATAGAGAGTACCGTCGTGTGACAGACCAGCACGCATTGCAGGAAGGATGTCATCTACGTCGTAGTCAGCACTGAATGACAGTGGCTCGATCCAGCCAGCAGCACCCCAGATAGGAGCTTCTTGCATACCGATGTTGATGATGTCGTATTGGCCACCACCAGTAGCTGTATCAGATGTTACCTGCTCACGCAGAACACCTTCTTCGAGTGAAACCCAATTGAGTTTTACGCCGGTTTCAGCCGTGTAGGCTTCCGCGACTTTCTGCATGTTGATCATATGACCGTTGTTCACGATCGCGATTGTTAGCTCGTCTGCTGCTGAAGCTGTTGTCGCTGTAGCGACTCCAACTGCCAGGGCAAGAGCCGATTTCAAACCTAATTTCATATTTCCTCCAGGAAACCATAGAGTGGTTGTTTGCCGACCGTCTAATTTGTACGAATTCAATTTAACGGGCAAATACGATTCTAACAATTTCACGTACGTTTTAATCAAAAAAATTGGTCTTTTTTCTCTTTTTTTGGAATATAAACACGCAGTTACCAAAAAAGAGAGTCCGGACGTGATTAAAATGTACGACGAACTGCCGGAATTGCTCGGACGAATTCAAATACTACGAACGAATATGTCCTCTCGTAGTCGTTAAATTCGTATGCGTGAGGTTGAATCTTACTTAACTTACGGATGTAAGTCATATGTAAGTGTTCAACAAAGTCGTTGCGGACCAGTTCACCGTTTTGCACACACGGTGAGCCAGATAGCTCAGTAATGATACAGCTTGTCGGACGTGTCGTGCAGTTCAATATCTGTAAAATTTGGATTAGGAGGCAGCTTAGCGTGACGCGACTCAGCGGTAAACGAGCTTTTATAACAGGCGCTGCACGCGGTATCGGCCTGGCTTTCGCGCAACGCTATGTTCGTGAAGGTGCGCAAGTCGCGCTGGCTGACATTGATATAAATCGCGCACAGGCTGCCGCTAAACAGATAGGCCCGTCAGCCACAGCCATAGAAATGAACGTCAGCGAACAATCGAGTATCGAGGCCGGTATCGCGCAAGCGGTGGATGTGCTCGGTGGTCTCGATATAGTGATCAACAACGCAGCCGTGTTTACAGCCGACCCTATCGTTGACATTACCCGAGACGAATACACGCGGGCTTTCAGCATCAATGTGGCTGGAACCTTGTTTACCATGCAAGCCGCGGCGCGCTTGATGATTTCGCAAGGTCAAGGCGGCAAGATCATTAATATGGCGAGTCAGGCAGGCAGGCGAGGTGAGCCGCTTGTCGGTGTTTACTGTGCGACAAAAGCCGCAGTCATCAGTTTGACGCAATCAGCTGGGCTCAATCTTATCGAGCATGGGATTAACGTTAACGCTATCGCGCCCGGCGTGGTTGATGGCGAGCATTGGGAAGGCGTTGATGCGCAATTTGCACGACTTGAAGGCAAGGCGCCGGGTGAGAAAAAACGTGAAGTGGATCAGGGCGTTCCGTTTGGCCGAATGGCGCAGCCGGAAGATTTAACAGGCATGGCGGTTTTTCTCGCCAGTGACGACTCCGATTATGTCGTTGCTCAATGCTACAACGTGGATGGTGGCCAATGGATGAGTTGACAAACAAGGCAGGCAATATGAATTTGGTTAGTTTGCGTGACGAGACGCTTGATTCGCTGCCGGAAGGGGTGGTGTTTCCACGCTACGATCGTTCGACACTTAAACGGGGCATCGTGCATATCGGTCTC
Organism: uncultured Granulosicoccaceae bacterium; assembly: GCA_964445655.1. Lineage (GTDB taxonomy): Bacteria > Pseudomonadota > Gammaproteobacteria > Granulosicoccales > Granulosicoccaceae > Granulosicoccus. Next base: position 9,849 of record CAYULV010000111.1, read on the forward strand.
GGTAATTTCCACCGTGCTCATCAGTCCTGGTATTTGCACCGTTTGATGCAGACAGGGGTTGCGCTTGATTGGGCCATCATCGGCGCTGGTGTGCGTTCGGCCGACGCGAGCATGCGCGAAAAACTGCTGGCTCAGGATTGTCTCACCACACTTATCGAGCTCGATCCTGCCAGTCAGTCGATCGAGGTGATTGGCTCGATGATCGACTTTCTACCGATCGAGGAAGGCAACGCCGCCCTGATCAAAACCATGTCAGATCCCTCGATTCGAATTGTCAGTCTGACGGTAACCGAAGGCGGATACTTTATTGATCCAGACACCGGAGGGCTGGATACAACCCATGAAGATATTCGCCATGACGCGAAAAACCTCGCCTCGCCACGCACGGCTTTTGGCGCGATCGTCGCCGCATTGAAGAATCGCAAAGACAATGGCGCTGCCTCTTTCACTGGCCAGAGCTGCGACAACCTTCAGGGTAATGGCGATATTCTGCGCCAAACCGTCATCGGTCTTGCTCGCCTGAGCGACCCGGAACTCGCGGACTGGATCGACGCGAACACGACATTTCCCAATGCCATGGTTGACTGCATTGTTCCGGCAACCGGCGAGAAGGAAATCGCCTTGGCTAAAAGTGCCGGTATCGATGATGCCGCGCCGGTTACCCATGAAAATTTCAGACAGTGGGTGCTGGAAGATGATTTCTGCGCAGGACGCCCTGACTGGGATCTTGCCGGGGCGACGTTCAGAGACAGCATTCATGACTACGAAACGATGAAGCTACGCATTCTTAATGCGGGTCATCAAGTACTGGCGAACGCAGGTGAGTTGCTGTCCGTCGATACCATTGCCGGCTGCATGGCACACCCGTTGATATCAGGCCTCTTTAACAAGGTTGAGTCGGAGGAGATCGCGCCAACCGTCAAGGCGGTACCGGAAATGAGCGCTAAACAGTATGTTGATCTGATTGCTACTCGTTTCAGCAATCCCGCCATTGTCGATACGACGCGACGCGTAGCCTTCGATGGATCGTCCCGTCATACCGGTTTTGTGCTGCCGATCGTGCGCGATACCTTGAGCGCCGGTAGATCGGTCGATGGGCTTGCGCTGGTTGAGGCGTTGTGGGCGCGTATGTGTGAAGGTACCCGAGAAGACGGTAGCGTTATAGAAGCTAACGATCCGAATTGGGAGTCGCTGGTCGCAGTCGCCAAAGACGCGCGTACCAATCCGCGCGCCTGGCTGGAACAAAAACAATTTTACAGCGAGCTAGGCGAAGAACCCGCCTTCGCTGACTCATTTGAACGATGGCTAACGATGATCTGGAAGGACGGCACTGCGGCCGCGCTCAAGCATTACGTGTAAATTCGTTGGCCATTAGCCATTAGCGCCTGGTCACCGATACATCGGTGGCCGCGCATCTACCCACGCCGCGTCTTGCTTTCCAGAATCGGCGACGGCTGCAACCGCTGCCATCGATCGCAGACCATCGCTGGCACGCGGATACAAGTCTGCGGCAGGATCGACAGGGCGATTACTGTTTTTCGCATCGATGACTTCTGCCAGATCTTTATAGATATTGGCAAAGGCCAGCGGCATACCTTCGGCATGACCGATGGTCACGCGGGTGGTGCGATCCGCTTCGGGTGACAGATCAGCTTCGCCGCGTTCAATAATCTGCAAGCGTTCGTTCAGAGGCATCCAGTACAATTGATTAGGTTGTTCCTGTGACCAGCGTAGTCCGCCTTTTTCACCAAAGACCTGAATGGTCAATCCATGCTGACGTCCAATTGCTATAGATGACGTCCAGAGACGACCGATCGTGCCACCGTCCATACGGAAATTGACCATGGCGTCGTCTTCCAACTCACGCGAACTGATGCAAGACGCTATGTCGGCTGATAGTTTGGTGACTTCCTGACCGGTGACAAAACTTGCCATATGCATGGCGTGAATACCGCAATCGGCAAACTGTGCCGAGACACCTGCCTGCAGAGGATCATAGCGCCAGCGTACGCGTGGATTGTCGGCATCTGCGGCATCGGCATGATGACCGTGGGCGAATTCGGCATTGACCACACGAATGGCACCGAGATCACCGCGTGCGATCATCGCGCGCATATGCCGAACCAGCGAATAGCCAGAGTAACCGTAATTAACGGCGCAAATCTGCTTTGTCGATTCAACCAGACGCACGATCTGTTCGCCTTCATCAACGGTCATGGTCATCGGCTTTTCACACAACACATTAAAACCTGCTTCGAGAAAAGCTTTGGTGATTTCAAAGTGTGTCGCATTGGGAGTTGCGACAGTGACCAGATCGATTCGGTCATCGCGGTTGCGTTCACCTTCGAGCATATCCTGCCAGCTACCGTAGGCACGCTCGGCCGAAAGGCCTAAACGTTGTGCATAGGCACGACCTTCGTCCGGACGATGATCAAGTGCACCGGCGGTGAATTCGAACAAGCCGTCGAGACCTGCGCCCAAGCGATGGGCTGGACCTATCTGGCTGCCTTCGCCGCCACCAATCATTCCCCACTGGAGTTTTTTGCTCATGAGTTCGTGTTAATCGTTAGTTTGATCTAAATGGTTCGACCGTATGATTCGACCGTTAAAAGAC
>CAYULV010000112.1:0-5713 GCA_964445655.1 uncultured Granulosicoccaceae bacterium
GCATTGGCTTGGGCAATTTGTGCCTTGATACGACCACCTGTCAGTATCGGTAAGCTAAGTTGAATTCTGAGTTCTCCGGCATCGAGATCAGTAATGCCTTCGCGTTCGGTACGGTTTGAAACGGCAATTCCGATGAGGTCAACGGTCGGGTAGCGTGAGGCACGTTCGACATCAATTTGGGTTTGCGCCGATTCAGAACTCAGTCTGGCGATCGCAAGCTCGATGTTCTGATCATTGGCCAGTTTCACCCAGGCATCGATGTCGGTCGGCTGAGGCGGACTCAATGGAAAGTCGCGGGCAAGGGTGGCAACTTGCTCTGTGTCAATACCGCTGATCAGGAACAGTGCTTCGCGGGCGGTTGCCAACTGATTAGATGCCGCAATTTCCTGAGCAACCGCGAGATCATATTGAGCCTGCGCTGAACGCACATCAGTTATGGGTACAAGCCCAACATCAAAACGGCGATTGGCTTGTTCACGTTGGCGATCGATGGCCTGTAGTTCGGACTGGCTGAATTCAACATTCGCTTGCGCGCGTAGTACATCGAAGTAAGCGTTGGCGACTTGCAGAATCAAGGCTTGGTCTTGCGATGCGAACTGTGCTTCGGCCTGTAAGACACCCAGTTGTGCTTGATCGAGCAGTTTCGAGTTGCTGCGATTGAAGATCGTCTGGTTCAGCGTCAGTGATACGGAGTCTTCGCGAAAGGTTGAATCAAATCCTGTATTCGCGTTGGTTATACCCACATCAGCGCCCAATTGCAGTTGGGGTCGAAAGGCTGATCTGGCTAGTGGCACACGTTGGCGCGCGGCTTCAAGATCGAATTCCGCCGCTTGAATTTCGGCATCGTAGGCTCTTGCGGCGTCGTAGGCTGATCTGAGATCCGTGGCATTGGCCTGTTGGGCCAATATCAGAAATAGGCTCGCTATAAGGGCGCGCACGGGATAACCACCGTGGGTTCGACGATCCATCAGAATTCGCGTCCTCGTCATCAGGTTAAAAGAATGATTTAGAAGGTAAAGCTCGGTTTTTCCAGATCAAAATTCACTAAGGGATCGATCCGGGTTTCAAAGAGACTTTCAGTCAGCCATTCGACTTCGCTGATTCGAGTCATGAGTTGCGCATCCATCGTTGGCTGGCCGATATCACCAACTACTGCAAATAATCGGCCACCCACCGCCAGTTTTTGTTTGTAGAAATCGGGAATAGCCGGTACCGCACCGGAAAAGGCGATGGCTTGATAGGCGTCGCGTGCGTCCCATTCTTCTGCTGCGTCTTGCTGTTTCAGAGTCACGTTGCTGACACCTGATTCTTTGAGTCTCTCTGCGGCACTGTTGTGCAGTTCGGGAATGATTTCGATGCTGTCGCAATGGGCGGACAGTCTTGCAAGGCAGCTGGTCAGATAGCCACTACCGGTGCCAATTTCCAGAACCGTATCGGTGACTTCCAGCAGCAAGGATTGCAACAAGCGCCCATCGATGGTTGGCTTGAGCATGTTCTGACCATGGCCGATTGGCAGAGCGAAATCGCTATAGGCAACACCTGCATGGGCCGGATCGAGGAAAGTTTCTCGGGGAATATCGGACAGCACATCCAGAACACGTTGGTCCAGTACGTCCCAGGGGCGTACTTGCTGTTCGATCATGTTGCTGCGGGCTTGCTGTAAATCCATGGGGAAGTTGTCTTGCGTGTCGCTTATGTGGGAATAATTATAGCCTGCCCACGCTCAACAACGGTTACGACTAGGTATCCGCATCAGACTTGTTTTTTGCACTACTTTTGCTCTCCCTGATACCAAGACACCGTAATACGAGTGAATAGGTATCAGGGAAGAGCGTACAGCACCGCTTGTAACTTACTCGGGAACTACACCGCTGGCTTGCGGACCCTTGGCGCCTTGTTCGATATCAAATCGGACTTTCTGACCTTCATTCAAGGTCTTGAACCCGTCTGATTGAATCGCTGAAAAATGCACGAAAACGTCATCACCACCATCGTCTTGCGCTAGAAAACCAAACCCTTTGGATTCGTTAAACCACTTCACCGTACCTGTTGCCATCTTTCTCACCTCGACCAAATGAACGTTCGGTGGCGGGAGCATTGAGTGAACGGTCCGTGCCACCTGTACCAGTCTACTGGTTTTCGTGACATGGTCTACAATTTTGATGACTTTTGGGCAGTGTATTTGCCGTCATTGGCCTGACGCTAACTGGCTCATTTGAATGTTGTTGATGCATCGAATGGCGCCACCGGCAATGTTGAGTTCAATCGTGCCCATGGCGAAGCCTATGTAGAACCCGTGTTTTTGCCGGGATTTGGGGCAAATTCAGCCATGGATAAGCACATTTCTTCGGCCGTGCGGTGGATATCGGAAGAAGGCTCCCGGCCCGTCTCAGCCTCTCGATGCGACGAAAACGACCCAGCCTGATATCGCCACAAAACGGCGCAGCGGTGGGCTTTCCCCTTGTATTCCGTTGAATACCCGTGTTCGGTAACCTGGGAAAGCCAGAACCGGATGGTTAAAACAACACCCAAGTAGACCAGTTAGGTGCCGTCACCTGCCGCAGGCTTAGGCTTACGCCGTCGCCGGCGTCGTTTGGGCTTGTCACCCTCCGCGGCGGGGGCCGCAGCGTTTTTCGCCGGATCTTGTGTCGAATTTTCAGGACGCTTGTTTTGACCACCACCGCGATTTTGATTGCGACCGCCGCTGCCTTGGCTGCGTCCCTTGCCACGTCCCCGGGCGTCCCGGCTGCGGCCATCCCGGCCTCGAGCATCTTGACTGACACGATCGCGTTCGATACGCGCGGGTTTTTTGGGTTCGACCAGTAGCTCATCGGTGATTGCGGCCAAGGGAATGCTCTGACCTATGTATTCCTGAATTTCCGGTAGTGAAAACGAGTAGTTCTCACAGGCAAAACTGACCGCGACGCCTTCGGAACCGGCACGTGCTGTTCGCCCGATTCGATGGACATAGTCTTCTGCCTGTTGCGGCAGATCGTAATTGAACACATGACTTACATCGTCAATGTGTAATCCGCGAGCAGCCACATCAGTTGCGATCAGTACCGGAAGTTCGCCAGCGGTGAAATCTTTGAGAATCCGCTGACGCTTGTTTTGTCGCACATCACCGGACAAGGTACCGCAGGCAAACCCGTTGCCGACAAGATAGGACTCGACGCGTTCGGCCGCGCGTTTGGTATTGACGAAGATGATCGAACGAGGTGGTTGTAGGGTATTCAACAAACCTAGTAACAGCGGTATTTTTTCATCTGTTGCGGGTTGATAGAGCGATTGTTCGACCCCATCGGCGGTGACACCCGTGGTTTCAGTTTGTAGCTGCTCCGGGTTATCCATATGCTCGTAGGCAAGCTCCATAACCCGGTGCGACAGGGTTGCAGAGAACAGCATGCTCAATCGTTCACCGGGTGGCGGCATGCGTCGAAGCAAAAAGCGAATGTCGGCGATAAAGCCGAGATCGAACATGCGATCCGCTTCGTCAAGCACGGCAATTTCAAGTGTTTTCAGATTGAAGACTTTTTGTTTGAAGTAATCGATCAAGCGCCCAGGTGTGCCGATCAGAACGTCAACCCCATCGGCCAATTGTTTGCGTTGCTTTTCGTAGTCGATGCCGCCATACACGACGGCTGTGGTCAGGCTGGTATGTTTTGCCAGTGATTCGGCATCCTTGGCAATTTGGATAGCCAATTCGCGGGTGGGTGCAATGACCAGCATGCGGGGTTGTCCAACCTGACGATTCTCTGGTTCGTGATCTAGTAGACGGGCAAAACTGCCAAGTAAAAATGCGGCGGTCTTGCCAGTGCCGGTTTGCGCTTGCGCGGCGATATCATTACCCGCAGCGATGGCGGGTAGGGTCAGACCTTGAATTTCAGTGCATTGTGTGAAGCCGAGCTCGTCCGTGGCTGCAATCAAGGGGGCAGGCAGCTTGAGTTCGGCGAAACTCGTCACTACGTTAGGACTAGTGGTGGCGTCGGTCATGCGGTCTGGTAGAGTAACGGCATATAATGTTGTTATTCGGCAACTTTTTTTAACGCCCGATGACCAATGCCCGGACTTGATAATTTAGACACGCCAGCCATTGGCATCAATTACGAACCGAGACAGGAGCAGCTCTTGAGCGACCATATTACACATATTAGCGATTCGACTTTCGAAGAAGAGGTACTTAATTCCAGTACGCCAGTCCTGGTGGACTATTGGGCGGAATGGTGTGGGCCCTGTAAGGCGATTGGTCCGGTGCTCGAAGATGTAGCCCCTGGCTATTCCGGCAAGGTCAAGATCGTCAAGATGAACATCGACGAGAACCCCAATACACCACCAAAATACGGTATCCGTAGTATTCCGACACTGATGCTGTTTAAAAACGGCACAGTGGAAAGTACCAAAGTCGGCAGTCTTAACAAGTCTCAGCTGACTGAATTTCTCGACGAACACGCCTGATTTTCTTGTAAGTCGCCCTGCCATCTACCGGGTAGATGGCAGGGGAATTGCACTCTTAATTCCTATTCATTCACAAAATGGCCTGAAATTGATCCAGCAATGGCCCTGGTTTGTGAAATTTAGTGCTGATTTGATCCACAGATAGCGAGCTTTACTGGACGTGCTTGTCATGTCGTGCTAGATTGGCCCTATTCGAGATTCCTGCAGCCAGCCCACTCCTTGGCGCTCGCGCAACCCCAGACCAACTACTTCTTCGTACTTTTTATTCAAGATTGTCTGGCCATGAAAAGTCATGGCTTTCTCATCCCGGCGATTCACGCCCACCCCTCAAGTCACATCCCTGTCAAATCTGTATGAACCTGACTGACCTAAAAAAGAAAAACCCGACCGAGCTCATGGAGCTTGCCGAATCGATTGGTGTCGATAACGTCGCGCGGCAACGCAAACAGGACATGATCTTCTCGATCCTGAAAGCGCACTCGCGAAAAGGCGAAGATATCTTTGGCGGCGGTGTTCTCGAAATTTTGCAGGATGGGTTCGGGTTTTTGAGATCGGCCGACAGCTCTTATCTGGCAGGCCCTGATGATATTTACGTATCGCCCAGCCAGATTCGTCGCTTTGCATTGCGTACCGGTGACACGATATTTGGCAAGATCCGTCCCCCTAAGGAAGGCGAGCGTTACTTCGCTTTACTCAAGGTGGATGAAATCAATTTTGGTCCGCCTGAGCAGGCCAAGAACAAAGTCCTGTTTGAAAACCTGACGCCTCTGCACGCTGACGATCGTCTGACGATGGAGCGCGGCAATGGCTCAACCGAAGATATCACTGCACGTATTATCGATTTCGCGGCACCTATTGGTAAAGGCCAGCGTGGTTTGATCGTCTCGCCACCGAAAGCGGGCAAGACGCTAATGTTGCAAAACATTGCACAAAGTATTGCCGCCAATTCTCCAGATTCCTATCTTATTGTCTTGCTGATCGATGAACGGCCGGAAGAGGTCACCGAGATGCAACGCATGGTTCAGGGTGAAGTTATCTCGAGTACCTTCGACGAACCTGCGGCCCGCCATGTACAGGTCGCTGAGATGGTTATCGAGAAAGCCAAGCGGCTTGTTGAGCACAAGAAAGATGTCGTGATTCTGCTCGATTCGATAACGCGTCTGGCGCGCGCCTACAACACGGTTGTTCCGTCGTCAGGAAAAGTACTGACCGGTGGTGTCGATGCCAATGCGCTGCATAGACCCAAACGATTCTTTGG
>CAYULV010000112.1:5813-12434 GCA_964445655.1 uncultured Granulosicoccaceae bacterium
TGCAAAAGACATGGATCCTGCGCAAGTTCATTCATTCAATGGATGAAATAGAAGCGGTTGAATTCCTGCTCGGCCGATTGCAACAAACGAAGACAAACAATGAGTTTTTCGATTCGATGAAGCGTTAAAGATTTGCTCGAGTCGCTTTCCTGCGTGCGACTTGACGAGCTGTTTTTGTCATCGCTAGCTACTTTCGCTGACCGCTTGCTCTCTGGCGATAGCGCGATAACCGATATCACGTCGGTATCGTCGATCTTTCCATTGAACGATTTCAGCACCTTTGTCTGCCAAGGTCTTGGCTTCGCTTAATGTATGCGCTTGAGCTGTCACGCACATGACACGTCCGCCAGCCGTTTGCAGTTCATTGTCGAGCAGTTGGGTCCCGGCATGAAACACCTTGCAGCCACTGTCATCGGCAGCCGCAACACCTCTTATCGTCTCACCCTTGCTACTGCCTTCAGGGTAGTTACCCGCAGCTAACACGATACCAATCGCACTTCCGTCATGCCAGTTGGCGTGTTGGCTGGGCAAATTGCCATCCACCGCGGCATTGAGCAAGGGTAATAAATCAGACTCCAGACGCATCATCAACGGTTGTGTTTCGGGGTCTCCCAATCGCACGTTGTATTCGACAACGCGTGCCTGGCCTGTACTATCGATCATCAATCCGACATATAAAAAGCCGATGAAAGGCATACCTTCTTTGCTCAGTGCATCGATTGTGGGTTGCAAAATGTCTTTGACGACATGGGCGTGAACCGTTTCTGTCACGACAGGGGCAGGTGAGTAAGCGCCCATGCCACCGGTATTGGGGCCAAGGTCGCCTTCATCGCGGGCCTTGTGGTCCTGGCTAGTCGCCAGTGGCAGACAGTCGGTTCCTGATACGATCGCAATGAAGCTTGCTTCCTCGCCCGCTAGAAATTCCTCGACAACAATTTTGGCGCTAGCCTCGCCAAAGCGACGCTCGCCCAACATGGCGTGTACTGCATTGCTAGCCTCGTCAACCGTTTGCGCGACAACCACACCTTTGCCGGCTGCTAGTCCATCGGCCTTGATGACAATGGGTGCGCCTTGTTGCTTGATCCATGCGATCGCCTCACTGGCATCCGTGAATGTGGCATGCGCGGCGGTGGGTATCTTGTGTTTCTGCATGAATGCTTTGGCGAAAGCCTTGCTGCCTTCGAGTTGGGCGGCGGCAGCTACTGGGGCGAAGATGCGCAGGCCAGCGGCACGAAACTGATCGGCGATACCGAGGACCAACGGTGCTTCCGGGCCGACAACGGTCAAGTCCACGTTGTTGTCTTTGGCGTAGTTGATCAAGCCATCAATATCATCAACGGCGATGTCGACGTTATTCGATTTCGGTTCCAAGGCCGTACCGGGATTGCCGGGCGCGGCTGTGATGCGTGTGACTTCGGGGGAGGCAGCAAGTTTCCAGACGAGCGCGTGTTCGCGACCACCCCTACCAACGACGAGTATGTGCATCATTTATGCTGCCTTGTTAAATGTGCTTAGTGTACTGTGTCGCAGTGATAAATCGCGCACCACATTCCCGTTTAAATGACATTTCGTTCTCGGCCATTGCCATGGGTTTGCTCGCGGCGATTGTCGGGTTTGCCGGATCGTTCACCGTTGTGTTGCAAGGTTTTCGCAGTGCGGGCGCGTCGGAAGCTGAAGCCGCATCTGCCTTGATGGCCTTGACCGTCGGCATGGGCGTCTCCGGCATCATGCTGGCCTGGCGATATCGTATGCCGATCGGGGTCGCCTGGTCGACACCGGGTTCCGCGTTGCTGATCTCATCCGGTGCTGTGTTGTCGAGTGTCAATGTGGCCATCGGTGCGTATTTGTTCAGTGCCGTGCTTTTGATCATTGCCGGTGTCTTCCGACCTCTGGGACGCTTGATCGAGGCCATACCGTCCAGTCTTGCGAATGCCATGCTGGCCGGTGTCCTGTTGATGATATGTGTCGCGCCGGTACAGGCCTTGGCAAGCGAAACTTTGCTTGCGTTACCGGTTGTGCTGACCTGGTATGTTGTTGGCCGTTATCGGCGCATGCTGGCTGTGCCTGCCGCCCTGTTGGTGCTGGTGCCGATCGTGTTGCTGCACATTGGCGTGCCGGACGAATTTGCCGCTGAATTTCGTCATGCCTTGAAGCCAGCACCGATACTCCTGATGCCACAGTTTGAAATCGATGCACTGGTCAGTATCGGCATACCATTGTTCGTGGTCACGATGGCTTCGCAGAATGTGCCCGGTATTGCCGTGTTACGAGCCAATGGCTATGCACCCAAGGCTAGGCCCTTGATAACAAATACCGGTATCTTCAGCCTGCTTACGGCACCCTTCGGTTCGCACGGCATCAATCTCGCCGCAATTACTGCCGCGATGATGTCTGGTGCGGATTCACACCCGGATGCGTCGCGCCGTTATTGGGCTGCGGTAGTCGCGGGCTTAGCGTACATCGTGATGGGTTTGCTTGCCGGGGCGATCAGTTTGTTGGTAACCCTGTTGCCGCAGATCATCGTGCAAGCCATTGCTGGGCTAGCCTTGTTAGGCTCATTTACTGGTGCGCTGGTGTCAGCCTTTGCCGTTGAACAAGAACGAGAAGCTGCCGCCGTGACATTCTTGTTCGCAGCATCGGGGTTGACTCTGCTGAGTGTTGGAGGCGCATTTTGGGGGATGCTTGTGGGTGGTGTCATGTTGTACCTGCTAAAGCGAAAACGAATGAGTCAAATCCATGAGTGAGTCAAACCTGAGTGAACGTCCCATGAGTTTATGTCGCAGTGCCTTGTTCATGCCAGCAAGTAATGAACGCGTATTGGCCAAAGGCGTAACGCTTGATTGTGATGCAGTTATTGTTGACCTTGAGGACTCGGTTGCGCCGGATGTTAAAGATGCCTCACGCCGTTCTGCTGTCGCGGCCCTTACAGAACAGGATTACGGTTTTCGCTTGCGCGCATTGCGGGTTAATGCGGTCGATTCCGAGTGGCATGCTGATGACATGCAGGCGGCTGTTGTCTGCAAGCCTGATGTGCTCGTTTTACCTAAGGTGGATTCAGCTGACGACATTGCCAAGGTCAGTGCCGTGCTCGACGCGCAAGCGCTCGACTGTGAAATATGGGCGATGATCGAAACCCCTGTTGCCGTACTGCATGTCGAAGAGATTGCTGGGAGCGTCAGACAACACAAGCGTTTGACCCGGCTGCTTGCGGGCACCAATGATCTGGCGAGAACCGTCGGGATGCCCATCAGTCGTGATCGACACTATCTGCTGCCCTGGTTGATGCAATGTGTGGCCGCAGCCAAGGCGTATGGCTTGCAGATTCTCGATGGCATTTACAATGACTTTGCCGATAGTGAAGGCTTCGCAGCGGAATGTCATGCTGGTGTGATGATGGGTATGGATGGCAAGACTTTGATTCATCCAATGCAAATTGCGCCCGCAAATGCGGCGTGGACGCCGTCTGCGGAACAGCTCAACGAGGCGCGAGAAATAGTCACAACGTTTGCGCAGCCACAATATGAGCACGCAGGTGTTGTACAAATCAATGGTCGAATGGTTGAACGATTGCATCTGGAGATGGCGCAACGTGCACTGGCTATCGCCTCGGATATTGCGCGGCGAGGAGAAACGAGCACCGCAATGAAGTGACTGAATCCCATAAATCTGAATCTATCGGTCGACTGCTGCTGTTGGTACTGATTGGCGTGTCGGCGATCGGGCCAGTCACGATGAATGGAGTGCTTTCAGCCAATTCCGCGATCATGCAGGAATTCTCAGTCGACTATGCGGTTGTACAGGCAGTTGTTACCGTATATCTCGTATCAACATTTGTTTCGCAATTGATACTGGGTCCCTTGGCCGATCGCATTGGAAGACGTCCTGTCATGATGGGTGCAATGTCCATCTTCGTAGTGGGAAGTGTATTGTGCGCCTTGGCGAGCTCGATGCAATGGCTCTTGGTGTTTCGTTTCGTACAGGGCTTTGGTGCAGCGGTCTGTGTATTACTGCCGAGAACGATCGTGCGTGATATTTATCCGGTGGACAAGGCGGCGAGCATGATTGGCTATATGACTACCGCGATGATGGTCGCTCCACTTTTCGGACCTTTTGCAGGTGGTTGGATAACCGATAATTACAGTTGGCGACTGATGTATGCCGGCCTGGCTTTTCTGGGTATTGTCTTAGTGCTATTGGCTTATCTTTTTCAGTACGAGACTCTTGCTGATACCAATCATGCGCAGACTGCTGCCGAGGCAGAGTCCCGGTTCTGGCGTTCAATTGTCGAACTGCTCAAGTCGCGGCGTTTTCAAGGGTATATGGCCTTGCAAGCGGGTGCGGTGGGTGGGTACTTTGCGTTTCTCGCCGGCGCTCCGTATGTGGCGATGGAGAACCGAGGATTGAGCGCCTCACAATTCGGTCTCTGGTTTATGTTGGTTGCCATCGGTTATCTTATCGGGAATCTCATTGCTGGACGCTTCTCGGTACGGGTAGGGGCTATCGGTATGATCCGCATTGGCATGATCCCGATGGTGGTTGGCACACTGATGTTTTGGTTGTTGAGTGGTTGGCAACATCCTGTCGCGCTGTTTCTGCCAATGAATCTGATTGCGATCAGTAATGGTATGTCTTTACCTAATCTGGTTTCATTGGCGATGAGTGTTCGCCCAGAGCTTGCAGCGTCAGCATCCGGTCTGACAGGTAGTGCACAGATATCCTGTGGGGTCGTGCTGACCTTGATCGTTGGCATCATGCTGCCTCGGGCTGATTACTGGTTGTATGTCGTCATCAGTTTTTCTTGCCTGTTGACCCTCGCGGGTTATCTGATTGCCCGTTCATCGCCTAACGCTGACCGCCATTGATTTCGAGCACTTGACCGGTGATGTATCCGGATAGTTCGGGCGCTGCAAAAAAAAGATAACTCGGTGCGCAATCCTCGCTGGTTCCCAAACGTTGCAATGGTATCTGCTTGCGCGTTGCTTCAAGTTTTTCCGCACTGGAATAACGTGCATGGAAATCAGTATCAATGACCCCTGGCGAAATCGCATTGACGCGTATCCCATCCGGTGCCAACTCTCGCGCAAGGCCTCGTGTATACGTGCTGACAAAGGCTTTGCTCGCCGAATAAATTGATGAACCGGGGCTGCCTCCGGTACTAGCTGAAATCGAAACCGTATTGATGATCGATGCATGTTGTGATTGTTTCAGTAGCGGGATCAACGCACGTGTGATGCGCACGACTGAATCCTGATTCAGACTGACGATGTTGGCGTAGTCGGACTCGCTTAGTGCCGCGGCCGGAAAGCGACCGAACATGGTCCCTGCATTGTTGATCAAAACATCCACACGGTCAGTTTGCGCTTTTACGAAGTTGGTAAACGCATGCTGATCCTCACGCTTCGTGAAGTCGCCGGTCGTAGCGTGCAGTTGGTCGGTGTTGCTGATGCCGTGGGACTTACGACCGAGATGAGCGATGACAGTGGCGCCTGCATCGAGTAAAGCATCCAATGTCGCGCGACCAATACCCGCACCTGCACCGGTGATGACAACGACTCGACCGTCAAAAAGACTGGCAAAAGGTGTGTTATTTCTCATGAACCAAGCTTAGCTCCTGAATCAGAGGTGATAATACGATGACGAGTTTTTTTTGGTGAAATTGCTGGAATGAGCCTATATGATGTTAAGCAAGAGTCCATTCGGGAAGTCGGGACCACGCTATGTCGTCACAAACTGTCAAGCGCCTGAAACATCCAGTTCGGGAATACAAGCTCGATCGTGATGGTCGGCATGATATCGCACAGCTTTTGGGATCGATCCCAAGCATGCAGGCACTTCGAGATGGTATGCGGGATCACGCGCAAACGCTGCTGCCACTATACGAAGACTTCACTGCCAACTGGCATAACCATATACCTGCATCGTTGGAATCAAGCTCCTTGCTTTGCAGTCTTGCTGACATAATCGGTGCCGACACCGTTATCGATGTCGGTTGTGGGTTCAGTTCCCACGTATTGCGAGACTATGCCGCACAAACCTCACCAATGCCGATCGTTTATTCTGTCGATAAACACCTTGAAAGGCTCGGTAAGCTGCATGAATACCTGGAACAACGCGGTAGTTCGACTGAAAATATTTATGACTGGGATTCGATCGTAAGCAAAGACCATCTCAAGTTTGACCTGATATTCCATGATATGGGCGATATGGATTTACGCGCCGCTACCTTGCCTTGGGTAATCGATCATTTGAAACCGGGTGGTTTTGCCTTGCTCGATGACATGCACAAAGCGCGCTATCGAAAAAAGGCAGAAGCCATCGTTGCCGAAACAGAGTTGCATTTATATTCAATGCGAGAGTTGACACTTGACAAGCTCGGCCGATTTGCAGTGATGTTGCATCGACCTGCTTGAGTTGTACAAGCGATTGACTAAAGTCATACCTGCGATAAATCATCTACGTCAGACTATGACGTAGCCGCCTATATCTTCGACGAGACAGCTTGGTGGATAAGTTTTCTCGGATACGAGAGCTTGCTTTTACGTTGCTGCAGGAAACATGATTGATCATGACTGAGAACAAGCTCAGGGAACATATATGTCTGTTGGCAAAGTCGTTGTTTGA
>CAYULV010000113.1:0-12352 GCA_964445655.1 uncultured Granulosicoccaceae bacterium
GGACGCCGCTAGTGCGTGTACTGGCATCGAACAGGTAGAACTCGAGTTCTACCGCAACCGTTGGCATCCACTGCAGAGCCGACCAGCGTTCGAGTTCACGCATCAGAACGCCACGGACATCGAATTCACTTATCTGTCCATCGAGTTCATGCAAGCTGGTCAGTACTTGCGCGTGAGTCGGATTCCACGGTTGACGCATAATTTTATTGCCGCCCGGAACACACAGGCCATCGGGGTCTCCGATTGTCAGGCTTAGCTCGATGATTTCATCGCGATCATCGTTCCAGATATCTTGCGCTTGAGTTGACAAGGGTAGACGGGACTTTCCATTTGAAATCTTGTCAGCAAACGCGCCAGGCAATCGCTTGCCGCGCAGTTTTCCCTGCCAGTCAACAATCAGAACATCGATGAAGTCTGGTACTGCTGAATCTCGATCCGTTTTCATGGATTAGTCTGGCGTTTTGGTAGCAACATCATGTCCTGATGTTCCCAATGTGCAACGATGTTGTCAGTGGCAGCTTGTTGTTGAATGTGGCTGGCATGTTCATTATCCACTACAGCCGACAAAGAGTTGCCATCATCAAGAAGAATTTCGATGATTGAAAACTGACCTTGAAAAGCTATATCGCCAAGTTTGCCTGTTACAGAGACGTGATCCGCAGGTATGTTGTCGACACTCACCTTGATGTTCTCCGGGCGAATCCCAACGACATGATCTTCGGCATTACTGGATAAGCTCAGGTGGTCCATGAGTTTGCAATGAATCTGGCCAAGGCCTGCTGCCTCAACCGTGATAGTTGACTTGGACGCAGATGCAGAGTTAGGGCCGGAACCAGAACCAGAAATTTCCACAGAGCCTGACGACGATTGAAGGTTGTCATGGCTCATGCTGACGACATCAAACGCATGAAATTTCCCAATGAAGTCAGCAACGAAAGCGTCGACAGGTTGCTGATACAGTGCCTCAGGTGTCGCAATTTGCTTTAGTTGCCCACCGTCCAGTACGGCGACTCTATCGGCCATGGCCAGTGCTTCAGATTGATCATGTGTGACGATAATAAAGGTAATGCCAACCGTCTCCTGTAGTTTTACCAGTTCCAGGCGCATCGCATCACGTAGCTTTGCATCTAGTGCAGACAGCGGCTCGTCAAGTAGGAGTACACGCGGTTGTTTTACCAAGGCTCTGGCCAATGCGACCCGTTGACGTTGACCGCCAGACAGTTGATCCGGCATGCGTGTTTTAAACGCATCAAGATGAACTTGCGTCAAGGCGGTATCGACCCGTTCGTCGATCTCTTCGCGCGGCACTTTGTCCATCTTAAGCCCATAGGCAACGTTATCGGCAACGGACATATGCGGGAACACCGCGTAGGACTGAAACACCATGTTAACCGGACGTTTGTTTGGTGGTGTCTTCGACATCTCTTGTCCATCGATAATCAAGCGACCTTCAGTCGGTACCTCGAAGCCGGAGATAACGCGCAACAGCGTCGACTTGCCACAACCTGATGGACCGAGCAAGGCGAAAATTTCACCGGGATTGATATCAATGGATATATTGTCCAGTGCTCGAATAGCGCCAAAGTGTTTGGAGACTCCCTGAATGGAGACAATCGCTTCAGACATGCTGTATCACCTCAGGAGTCACTGGACTGTCGTTGGTAGCGTAACGCGATGTAAGTGAGCACCAGCGTCATCAGGATCAGTACGGTAGATGCTGCATTGATCTCAGGGGTGACGGAGAAGCGCACCATCGAGTAGATCTTGACTGGAAATGTCACTGTGTTCGGTCCCGAAGTAAAAAATGTGATGACAAAATCATCAAGTGATAATGTGAAAGCCAGTAGTGCGGCGGCGATCAGACCGGGTTTCATATGAGGGATCAGTATGTCTTTGAATACTTGAAATTCGGTTGCACCCAGATCACGTGCTGCTTCTTCCATCTCTCGGTTGAAATTTTGTAGGCGTGTGCGTATGACCATCGCGGCAAACGGGAAAGAGAAGGTGATATGTGCAATGATGATATTGGTCAGATTGAACGGCCAGTGTGAATCTCCGGTGTTCATCCAGCCCATCGCAGAGAAAAACATCGCGAGAGAGACACCCATACATATTTCGGGGATCACTATCGGCAAGGCCACAAGGCCTTCATAAATCGGTTTGAGCGGAAAGCGAAATCGCCAAAGAATGATCGCGACCAGTGTGCCCAGGATGACGCTGATGATGGTTGAGGCCACGGCAATGGTTAATGAATTGCCAAAGGCAATCAGTAGCTCCTCGTTGCCAAATGCCTTGCTGTAATATTTGGTCGTAAAGCCTTTCCAGATGACGTTACCACCACGTCTGGAATTGTTGAACGAGAATATGACCAACACGATAATTGGTGCGTAAAGAAACACCGTGCCCAATATGAATAACAGGCGTAGAGGCCACTTCCGGCTGTAGTCAAACGGACCAGCGGGTGATTTTTTCATGCGCTCAGCCATGTTGACGACTGCGGGAGTTTGATCGGGCAGCATCGGCGAATGAGCGTATCGCCAGCAGTATGAAAGTCAGGTACAGCAATGTCAGTGATATTGCAGAACCAAACGGCCAGTCATTGGCCTTTTTGAATTGTCGCTCGATCACGTTCGCAATCATGTCTACCTGGCCGCGTCCAAGGAGGTCAGGTGTCAGGAATTGCCCAAGGGCAGGTATGAAGGTAATGACGGCACCCGTGATAATGCCAGGCATCGCAATTGGTATAAGGACTCGGCGAAGTGTTTGCCATTGTCCACCGCCGAGATCAACGCTGGCTTCGAGCAAGCTTTTGTCCATGCGTTCCAAGGATGAATATATTGGCAAGATGGCGAAAGGTAATGACACATAGACAATGCCATAAATCACGCCAAACGGCGTGCCAAGAAATTTGAACGGAGTAAACCCGTCGCCGAGCAAACCAAGATTGCCCAGTCCAATGAACGTAAGGAGCGCATCGAATTTGTCATAAAGCCAATGCAAGAGATCATTCAAACGACCACGTGTGCCGAGAATATTCAGTAAGGCATAGGTGCGGATCAGGAGATTGGTCCAGAATGGCAACATGATAAGT
Organism: uncultured Granulosicoccaceae bacterium; assembly: GCA_964445655.1. Taxonomy (GTDB): domain Bacteria; phylum Pseudomonadota; class Gammaproteobacteria; order Granulosicoccales; family Granulosicoccaceae; genus Granulosicoccus. The sequence goes on from CAYULV010000113.1 coordinate 3,092, forward strand.
AGCAGCAGCCAGGGCTTGGCCCAATTCGATGCGGTTGCTATGACCAGCGCCATCGGAAACCCGACCAGCAAACAGATTATCGTTGAAACAAACGCAAGCCAGAGCGATCGCCATCCGAGCACCAGGATCTCAGGTGACAACATGCGCTTGTAGTTATCGAGCGTCCAGGTTGTTTTGATTTCTGTCAGGGAAATATTTTCGCCAAAGCTGTATAGCCAGACGATTCCCAAAGGCACCACGAAGAACAGCAATAGCCAGATGAACGAGGGCAGGCCAAATGCCAGAAATACTGGCAATTTATGACGGACACTCTCAGTGGTCAAAGCGATAGGTTCTCAATAGCACCGCTTGTTGACAAGATAAACAAGCGGTGCATAGAGTTGAAACAATTTATACGTAAATCAGCTTGCCTTGATGCGAGTCCAGGCTTCGTCAATCTTTTGTATAACTTCCTGGCCAGGATAGATGGAAACTTCGCTGATGGCAGTGGTTGAGTCTGGTGGGAATATCGCAGGGTTTTCTGTGTACTCCGCACTCATCAGATTTTTGGCTGCCTTGTTTGGCGTTGCGTAGTAAACGTAATCGGCGATATCAGCACCGACTTGTCCGTCCAGTATGTAGTTGATTAACGCATGGGCATTTTCAATATTCTGTCCGCCTTTAGGAATGCACAGCGCATCTTCCCAAAGCAAGCCACCTTCTTTGGGAACGACGTAGCCGATGTCATCATCCTCATCCATGGCTTGCAGGATGTCACCATTCCATTCCATGGCGAGATCTACTTCACCGGCGAGCAACAAGTCCTGGCCATTGTCAGGTGCAAACGCAACGACGTGATCTTTTTGATCCTTGATCATCTGCTCAGCGGCAGCGATGTTTTCATCGCTCCAGTCATTGAGAGATTTGCCCATCGCTTTCAAGGCCATCTGCATGACTGTCTGCGGTTCGCTCATCAGTGCGATACGCCCTGCGTACTTGTCGGACGTCAACACATCGGCCCAGGAATCCGGCACGCCATCGACAGCGGATTTGCGATAACCTATGCCAATGGTTCCCCACATATAAGGCAGGCTGTACTTGCGACCTGGATCGAATGCTGGGTCCAGGAAGTTAGGGTCAATATTGGCGATGTTGGGGATCTTGGAATGATCCAGTGGCAATAGCATGTCCGCAACCAGCATGCGTTCCACGTAGTCATTGGTTGGCACTATCAGATCATAGCCAGGGTTGCCACCGCGCATCTTGGCAAACAATTCATCGTTGTCTGCAAACAGATCGTACTGGACTTCAATGCCTGATTCCTTTTCGAAATCCTCGATGGTGGTTTCACCAATATAGGTGTCCCAGTTGTAGAAATTGACTTTGCCGTCAGCGGCGAAGGCACCTTTGGGCAATTTCAGGGAAATGCCTATGGCGGCGCCTGCGGCAGCGGTGCTTGCAAGAAAACGTCGGCGACTGATAGGAGCGCGATGCTTGTGAGTCATGAAAGATTCCTTTGAGCTATTTGGAACGATAGCTGTTTATATCATTCCTTAGTCTAAGTAGTCGATTTTCGGCACATTTGTTTTTACTGGATCGGCCGCCGAATCCCGTCCTTGCTCGGTTATCACGGCTTTTTTGTGACTTGTGTCAGCCTGAACGCTTGCGCCGTCTACGCCGAGCAGCCTTGGGAGCCATCGGCGTGGGTAGGTTGACGACCTTGGCGAGCTCGGGAAAGGCGGCGACCTTGTGTGGGAACGCCATGGCCTCGACAAAGTGAGCTTGAAATTGCGGCTCGACTGCTGTCTCTACTTTTTCAACGCGACGCACTGTTTGTTCTATCTGTCGTCGAGATGATTTATCGAGCAGAGCGATACGTGCACCGGTACCGGCGGCGTTTCCAGCGGAGCTTACTTCATCAAGATTACAGTCGGGTATAAGACCAAGCACCATCGCGTATTTGACATCTATATGACTACCGAATGCACCAGCGAGTCGAATGCGATGAACCTTGTCGATATCGAGTCGATCCATTAATAGACGCACACCTGCATACAGTGCGGCTTTCGCCAATTGAATTTGTCGAACGTCGTTTTGCGTAATACGAATGTTGACATCACCTTCATGCAAAACATAGGAGAAGGTTCGATCATCGGCAACTAGACGCGGTGACTTGGCTGCGAGTTCACCTTGCACGACACCGTCGGCATCAATGATACCGACGAGAAACATCTCGGCAACAACCTCGATGATGCCGGAACCGCAGATACCGGTGACACCGGTGGCGGCAGTATCAGTTGCGAAAGTCTCTTCGTTAGACCAGGTATCAGAACCAATCACACTAAAGCGAGGCTCCAATGTGTCTGGATCGATGCGAACGCGTTCAATAGCACCTGGCGCCGCCCGTTGACCACCGCTGATCTGTGCGCCTTCAAACGCAGGCCCCGTCGGACTTGAACAGGCCAGCAGACGTTTGCTGTTACCCAGAACAATTTCGGCATTGGTCCCGACATCCACCAGCAAGGTGATGTCATCAAGTTTGCCAGGTTGTTCGGCGAGAACAACACCGGCTGTATCAGCACCGACATGACCGGCTACGCAGGGCAAGAGATAAGCTTTGGCCAGCGGATGCGCTCGCATGCCGATATCCCGAGCATCGATCGCAAGAGACTCATCAGTGGCCAGAGCAAATGGGGCGCCACCCAGTTCAACCGGGTTTATGCCGAGCAAAAGATGATGCATCACAGGGTTGGCAACAAAGGTCAATTCGAGGATGTCAGTTGCATCGATGTCCATTTCCCCGGCAACATCGTCTATCAAGGTGTTGATAGCTGCCTGTACCGCCTCGGTCATAGCCGCTTCGCCACCGGGGTTCATCATGACGTAGGAAACACGGCTCATCAAATCTTCACCAAAACGAATCTGTGGATTCATGATGCCGCTACTGGCGATAACCTTGCCGGTCGACAGATCGCAAAGGTGACCGGCAATGGTTGTAGACCCAACATCAACTGCGAGCCCGTAGATCGTCTCTTTGAAACCTGGCCATACTCCCAGGATTTCGCTTTCATTGTAGATTGCCACGGTTACTTGCCAATCTCCCGCGCGCAAGGATGTCTGCAAGGCTTTCATGACCGGCAAACCTGCTGCCAGATCATCAAGCTGCCATTCCTTATGCAGAGCGTCCTTCAAGCGTCTGAGATCGCCGGATGGGTCATGCATGTCCGGTTCTTCGACCTTAACGACATGCAGTCTGACAGCGGGGTCCAAAGTTATCTGAACATGGTCGACTGCTTTGCGAATTATCTGACGATGCACTTGTGAGTCTGGAGGTATATCGACGACCAGGTCCCCCAGGATTTTTGCCTGACAACCGAGACGGCGTCCATCGACAAAGTCGCCATTGATACGTTGATAACGAGCCTCGACCTTGGTGCTTTCGCTTAAATGGCTTTCAAGCGAATTGATCTTGTGCTTGGGGAATTCGCCAAACGGTGTCAGTACCTGGCAACGACCGCAAAGTCCACGTCCGCCACAAACGGAATCGAGATCAACGCCGAGCTCGCGAGCAGCATCAAGCAGGTTGGTGCCAACAGAAAAATTTCCATGTTTGCCACTGGGCGTAAATACCACTTTGGCTAGAGCTGTTTCTGTTGTGTTGTCAGTCATGGTTGTCTTTCGCTTCTATTCAGCTGCTGCGTCGGCGCCGACTGCTGCGCCGGGCGCGACCTTCGCCTTCTGCAGGTGGGGTACGATATTTTCTGATCCAGGCAAGGCAGTCAGCATCGTTGCCCATCAGTACGTCAGCCGCCATGACCGATCGCATGACTTCCTCATGGCAAGGATTAGTGATTGCTGATGTCATGCCAGAACTGATCGCCATCGACAGGAATGCACCATTGATACCGTTTCGTTCAGGTAAACCGAAGCTGACATTCGAGGCACCGCAGGTTGTGTTACAACCGAGCTCGCGTCGAATGCGACCGAGTATGTCGAATACCTGACGCCCCGCATAACGCATCGCACCAATCGGCATGACCAGAGGGTCAATAACAACATCTGACGCGGGGATGCCAAAATCGCTGGCACGTTCGACAATCTTTTTGGCGACCTTGAATCGTTCATCAGGATCTTCAGAGATGCCGGTTTCATCATTGGATATGGCAACGACTGCAGCACCATGTTTTGCGACTAGTGGCAAGACGCGTTCAAGAACTTCATCTTCGCCGGTAACCGAATTGACCAAGGCCTTGCCTTCGTAAACGGCAAGCCCGGCCTCTAGTGCTTCTATGATCGATGAGTCGATGGATAAGGGGACGTCGGTGATCGATTGCACCAGTTTTATTGACTGTGCAAGTAGCGCAGGCTCATCGGCAAGCGGTATGCCTGCATTGACATCGAGCATTTGTGCGCCTGCGGCAACTTGCGCCAATGCGTCCGCTTCAACGCGTGAGAAGTCTCCCGCCTTCATTTCCTCGGCGAGTACCTTGCGGCCGGTCGGGTTTATGCGTTCACCGATGATGGTGAATGCATGATCATCACCGATGGTGTGTTCTTTACTTGCCGAACTGATGACCGTATCAGTCATGGTATTTATCCATCTGTTGCTGAACATTGGCGTCACCCGGAAATTGTTTGGGGTGCCACGGAACACGATCGCCCAGAATACCTGAACGTCGCACGATTTCAGGAACCATGTGTTCCTGTTTGTAAGCCATTATATGAACGCCGTTTACGCCTTCGATTTCCTGCACTTGTTGAATCAGCTCAACACAAAGACTGATCCCTTCTGCTTTCTGATCATCTGCCCCTTCGAGACGTTTGATGATGGCATCTGGAATATGTACGCCAGGTACATTTTTACGCATCCATTGTGCGGTACGGGCGGATGCCAGTGGTCCGACACCAATTAACATGAATAGTTTTTCGTGCAGGCCAAGATCCCCGGCGACCTGCATATAAGTCTTTAGTCGGGCTACGTCATAGCAGTACTGGGTCTGGATGAACTGAGCGCCAGCGGCAGCTTTTTTCGCCAGACGTTGTGGGCGATAATCAAACGGTGCAACAAACGGGTTGGCTGCAGCGCCTAGAAAAACATGCGGCGGCGAGTCGAGTTTACGACCACTCTGAAAGGTGGATTGATCGCGCATCATGGTCGCGATTTCCAACAACGACATGCAGTCAAGATCGAATACTGGTTTCGCTTCAGGGTGGTCACCCGTTTGCACGCCGTCGCCTGACAGGCAAAGTATATTGGTAACACCCATGGCAGCGCCACCAAGGATGTCACCTTGAATCGCGATACGATTCTTGTCCCGACAAGAAATTTGTTGAATCAAGGAATACCCAAGACGAGTCAACAATCCACAGACTGCAAGACTTCCCATATGACAGTGTGCTCCGCTGCCATCTGTTGCATTAATGGCATCGACGTAGCCGTCAAAGAGTGCAGCCCGTTGATAAACCTCATTAGGGTCGGCACTGTCTGGCGGTGCCAGTTCGCTGGTTACCGCAAATTGTCCATCGCGAAGGATTCTTTCAAGGCGCCCCGGTGAACTATGCCCATCTCTTATCGGCAGGGGATAACCGGGAACGGGTTCATCCGCATACATTCAGTTTGCCTCCGATTCAACGTCAGCATCCGAAGCTGTTTTTTCTTGAACTATAGCGAGCCAGGACGAACGCCCCTTGAGTCGATGATCGACTGCGAACTGGACGCTATGAATAGTATGTCCCTCTTTCATGGTCTCGGCCCCGCGCCAAGCTTCAACCCAGACACAGCGCATTTGCGGTTCAACTTCGCACATGCCGTCATCACGCACACCGCCGCAGGGGCCATTGCGTATTGATTTAGGGCAATTCATCGGGCATGACATACCTGTGTTGCTGAGCGCGCATTGCCCGCACATCTGACAATCGAACAGCGTGCCCTTGACGGCTTTCTCGACAGCGGCAACCGGCGCTTCCAGTCGTTCATATCCGATACGTCGAAACACAGGTGCCATGGAAACCAGCACTTTTTCAGCAAGTGCGTAAGTCGTTTCCATAAACCTGGAGTGACTGACACACCATTTGCGAATGGTGTACATGATTTAGACGCCCGGCTGCTTAGCGATCAAGCTTGGCATTTTCGGCAACACCTTTTGCCTTGACCACCGCTTCAAGAAATACCTCATCGAACTGTTCAATCAGTTCGGCTGCCGCATCATCAGCTTCTTTCTGTAAGTCATTGCTGCACGGTGTGCGCACTCGACGCCAGTCCTCCATATAGGCATCGCTGGATCCTTTGCCCGCACGCATGGCGGCTCGATCAATACCTTCCTGAAAACGAGCAGGCAACATGACTTTAGCTGTCTTGCGTCCCGCTTTGGCGGTGACCTGAGATGGAATATCTCGCCAGTAAATCTTGATCAGTTCTGCCATGGTTTGAATTTACCTGTCATTAAATTCCAGCGCGATTCAATCTCACTGGACATGTACTTTGATGGATCTCAACGACTCTGTAAAAGGTTTAAGCCCTGTTTCCTGCAACTCAAATTGCAGGCCTAAGGTTTCGGCAGCCGCTTTCGCTTTATCGATCAACTGCGGCGTTGGTGATTGGGCGAGATAGACCACGCGAGTGTAGTGGGCAAAATACATATCCCGCAGTTCCGGATGCGACGTTATGCCAAGTCCATCGAGGATAAGTCGATCAAAATGTGCAGCCAGATAGTCCGTCAGATAAAAAGTCCCGAGTTCTTCATCAGCAAGTTCAGCGAAACGCTCAACACCGGCAAAGAAGTCGTAACAGTGGTTACCGGGGAGTCGTTGGACATCGTGGCGTTTGATGACATCATCGAGAACGCCGCCAGTACCGCAATCGCCGTAAGCAATCAGGATGCGGTCAAAGGCATTTTTGTTTTCAACGATTTTCTTTTCGACGCCAGGTGCAATGTGTACTGGCGTGTTATGCCATTCAGCAGGCAGGCATTGAATGGTGACATGATCCCAGGCACTTGCCTTGAGGACTGCAACAAGCTCGTGAGCTATTGCACCGCAGGCAATGACCAGCGTGGTCTTGCTCACCATTCACTCTCAGCTCGCCGCGCGGCGCTCTGCCACCAGAGTTTTGGCCGTTTCCACGGCTACTGCTGCATCGCGGCAATAGGCGTCGGCCCCGACCGCTTCGCCGAACTCTTCATTTAATGGTGCACCGCCAACGAGTACGATGAAATCGTCGCGCATACCTTGCTCTTTCAGGGTATCAATAACAACTTTCATGTATGGCATGGTCGTTGTCAGAAGTGCTGACATGCCAAGTATGTCTGGCTTGTGTTCTTCTAGTGCGGCAAGGTAGTCCTCGACCGGATTGTTAATGCCGAGATCGATCACTTCGAATCCGGCACCTTCGAGCATCATGCCGACCAGATTCTTGCCGATGTCGTGGATATCGCCTTTGACCGTACCTATCACAACTTTACCGACTGACTCGGCACCCGTCTCCGCCAGTAGGGGACGCAAGATCGCCATGCCAGCTTTCATCGCATTGGCCGCCATCAAGACTTCGGGAACGAACAGGATGCCATCGCGGAAATCAATGCCAACAATACGCATTCCTTCTACCAGTGCATCATTCAGGACTCGGTCGGCACCCCAGCCGCGCTCAAGCAGAATATTGGTGCCTTCAACGATTTCTTCGTTCAAGCCGTTGTAGAGATCATCATGCATCTGCTCAGTAAGCTCATCATCACTGAGCTCGCTGAGGATGATTTCTTCTTCGTCGTCAAAATCGTCTTGGTCGGCCATGGGGATCTCCGTGCTGCACACTGCTTATGGCTGAATAGTAGGGGGGAATTGCCCCCTTGGGCCGTGCACAATGGCACCGGACCGACGTTTAAGATAGTCGACGCGACCTCTACTGTGTCAATTTGATCACAGCATGTGTGAATCAGCTTCAATTTGACGATCAGAGAACTATTTTCCTGTGAACTCAGGCGGCCGCTTGGCGAGAAATGCGTCTACCCCTTCTTTGAAGTCCTCAGTCTGGCTGGCAGCCTGTTGGAAGTCCCGTTCCAGATTGAGTTGCTCGTCCAGGGTGCGTGTCATCGACAGTCTTAGCAACTGCTTGGTGAAGGCGAGGCCGGTGGTCGGAGAAGCCGCCAGGCGATGGGCTAGCTCCGCGGTGACGGTTGGTAGCTGCTCATCATCAACGGTCTTGTAAATCATGCCCCATGCTTCAGCAGTTTCGGCAACTACGGGTTCGCCCGATAGCGTTATCGCGGTAGCTTTTGCAAGACCGATCAAACGCGGCAATGTCCAGGTTCCACCACCGTCCGGTACCAGACCCAATTGATTGAAAGACTGGATGAATTTTGCCGAGCGTGCAGCAAGCACGATGTCGCAGGCCAGTGCCATGTTAGCGCCTGCGCCGGCAGCGACTCCATTGACGCTGGCAATCACTGGTTTGTTCAAGCTGGTCAGGGTGCGGATCAGAGGATTGTAATGCTCTTCAACAACGTTCCCCAGAGCCGTCATATCAAGATCGGCAAGATCCTGACCGGCACAAAAACCACGACCGTTACCACTGATGACCAGACAACGGACGTCATCCGCTACCTGAATCCGTGAAAGGGCATCTTTCATTTCAGCATGCATTGCGGCGGTAAACGCGTTGAGCTTGTCGGGTCGATTCAAGGTGATCCAGGCAACCCCTCCGTCCTGTCCGAGCTCAATAAATTCGAAGTTGCCGTCAATATCCACGGGTTTGCTCCATTGGTGATTGGTTTGTGTTCAATCGAGTCCGCGCGGTTTCGATGAGCGAAACAGGCCGGCTAGCAGTACCAGTAAAAACGAACCGGCAAGGGCACGCACCAGATAGTCGAGGGATTGAACGTCGATTTGTGCAGATGGATCTAGCAGGACAGGAAGCAGTGCACCAAGTGACGCTCCTATGACGCCGAGCGACATATTAACGATGAACAGGCCGCGACGGCCGCGTTGAATAACTGCTGCAATGACGCCAAAAACGACACCAATCAACATGACGAGAATCAAATTTTGCGCAGGCAAAGGTACTTCTCCGGATCATCAACATTCAGACAAGTGTACTTCAACAATCCCAAGTGATTGCTGGAATTCGATCCATGAGCGCAGTTACGCGCATGGATTGCTCAGCTTGCCAATGGTCGGTCGGAACGCAGTAGCTTGTGTACCTCATTGACAGCAAGCGACAGCATGGCAAAATCCAATGAGGTATTGGCTTTCAGCTCGGTAACCAATGTACTGAATTTACCCATTGCTTGC
>CAYULV010000114.1:0-9154 GCA_964445655.1 uncultured Granulosicoccaceae bacterium
TCGTCGAAAGAGATCTATCACTATAGATTGTCACTGGCGGGTAAAGAGCTTAACTATTCGCCCGGGGATACGATCAATGTGTTGCCGACGAACCGGCCCTCACTGGTATCAGAACTGTTGGTTTTGGTCAATGGCAATGCTGATGAAAAAAATGCGGGTAGTGACAAGACAGTTCTCGATTGTCTAAGTCAGGATCTGGAGATTCGCACTCCATCGCGCGCCTTATTGAATGCTATTGCTGACAAGACCGATGATGAATCGGTGCGAGATATTCTGCGCGGTGATGATCGTGCCGCTTTGGACGCATATCTCTGGGGCAAGGATATAGTGAGCTTGTTAAGTGCAAACCCTGGTGCGATTGCCTTTGTCGCAGAGCTCTTTGCTGTGCTGCGTCCTTTGGCACCTCGATCCTATTCGATTTCCTCCAGTTTACGTTGTTATCCCGATGAGGTTCATCTCACGGTATCAACGGTCCGCTTCACGGTAGACGGGCGTCAGCATCACGGAGTCGCATCGGGATTTCTTGCTGATCAGCTGGGTGAAGGAGACACGCTCCGGGTGTATATCGGACCCGACAATGCGTTCTCACTGCCGGATGACGATGTGCCGATTATCATGATCGGCCCTGGTACAGGTGTTGCGCCATTTCGTGGTTTTTTGCAAGAGCGTGAGTTGCGTAAGGCTAAGGGCAAGTCCTGGTTGTTTTTTGGCGATCGTAATGCCGAGACAGATTATCTTTACCAGGATGAGCTGACCACCTGGCAGGAAAAAGGTGTGCTTAACCGTTTGGATCTGGCCTTTTCTCGAGATCAAGCCGAAAAGATCTATGTGCAACATCGAATGTTTGAACATGCAGCGGCGCTTTATAAGTGGCTGGAAGAAGGTGCTGTCGTATATGTTTGTGGTGATGCACAAAAAATGGCGAAAGATGTCGATGCAGCATTGCACAAGATTATTCAAGAGGAGGGCGGCCATTCACCAGATGCAGCTGTTGCGTATGTAAAGCAGTTGCTTCGAGACAAACGATATCTTCGCGATGTCTACTAGTACCGATCAAACGACAGGCTCAGGTCCGGAGGCTATTCGTGCAAAAATCGTTGGCGAAACTTACGTCGAGATTCGCAGGAATAATCCTGGTATTGCCTGGGAGGAAGAGGTGCATGCGCTCAATTGGTTTAACACGCGCTCAATGGCACTATACAATTTTTATAATCTGATCGCCGGCAGGTCGGTGAAGCAGGTTGGCGGTAAGCCGCTTTTTAAGGGTAGGCTGACAAAATCGCTTCTCGGCGATAAAAAAGATTCTCGAGATGTTCTGTTGATCGTTAGATATCCGTCGGCAAATCATTTTCGATCGATGCTGGAAAATACCTATTTCAAGATAGTGAGCCTGTTGCGCACAGTCTCTGTGAGCGACTTCACATTCTGTTTGAGCAAAAAAACATCGGCGCAAGAGCTTGTCCCAGAAACGATAGATTCGCGACGTTATCTGGTCCATCATTTTCGAGGTGATCAGCAAGCAATCACGCGCGCGCGTGAAGCGCTTGAAGGTACACCGGTAGCATTGGTTTTTTCCAGTCTGAAATCCCATGGAATAGCTTCAGTGTCGAAAGATCAGTCTGTCACGCCAATACCTGATCTTATGGACGGCGTCCTTTTGTTCTGTTCCAGTGATGTTGAATCTCTGGAACAATTTTTCCTGTCAGACCGTTATCGAGCAGTTATTCAATCAACGGATTCGTCTTTTTTAGGTTTGCTGCGAAGGTTGATATGAATTATTCAATTGACGTGGTGCCCGGTTTTCTCACCCAAGGTCACGCAGGACACAGTAGCTAGTGCGACTCATAATGATACTCGTCGGAGCCATTCTGTTGACTCTGGGATTGGTGTCGATGTTGACGCCAATACCAGGTGGGGTCTTGGTCATAGCGCTGGGCGCGGGCATGATCATTTGCGCGAGTCCGACAGCGACTAATTTTATCAAGGCGTACAGAGCAAAGAATCGTCGCTTCAACCAGATATTGACATGGCTTGAGAACAAGATCGGTGAACGTCTGAGTAGACCACTGCGTATGACTCGGCCTGATGAAAACCACTATTCCCACGAGCTGGAGGGCATGGAATGAATCGCTTTACCGCTTACATTCCGACGTCGAGTTATGGATAGTCAACTGACTCACAGCGCCGTAGTGACAGGTGTCTCTAGCGGCATTGGCGAAGCTATTACTCAGACTCTTCTAAATGGCGGCTACCGTGTATTTGGATCTGTCAGGAAGCAAGCGGATGCGGACCGGCTTCAAGCGAGCCTTGGCAGTATGTTTATTCCAATGCTTTTTGATGTACGTGACACGGAGTCCATCAAGCAATCTGCACTGATGGTGTCGGAAAAGCTCAATGGTTATCCACTCAAAGCGCTGGTCAATAACGCAGGTCTTGCGGCATTCGGCCCCATGGAATGTTTGGACGATGATACGTTTGACGACATAATTGCCGTGAATCTGATCGGCGTGCGCTCAGTGACAAATGCCTTTCTACCGATGCTCCGGGGAACAGACTCTATGGTTGCCGGTGGACAAAATCCGTCACCTGGCAAGATCATCAATATCAGCTCCTTGTCTGGCATCCTGAATACACCCATGAACGGTGCTTATTGCGTTTCCAAGCATGCACTGGAGAGCCTGGGCGAAATCTACCGACGCGAGCTTCGTTCGGCGGGCATAAAGGTGTTCTCGATTCGTTCAGGCCCGATTCAATCGCATATCTGGTCGAAAAATAGCGCAGTCGCGCCGCAGTATGACGATCCGTACTATCAGCGAATGAGCGTCAATGCGCAGGCCATCATGCAGGACGCGGCCGCCAATGCGCTTCCTGCTTCGGTTATCGCCACGCTGGTTGACGATATTATTGAAAACAGAAAAAGAAAATTAGCGTACGAAATTGGTCGCGGGGCGGGTATTGCGAAACTACTATCATCCAGAGTCCCCGTGCGCTTGGCCGATTGGCTGATCGACCGGGCCTTGTCAAAGCCGGGTAAACCTCCTGGTAGGTAGATTCACTCCATGAACAGAAATAAAGCTGTTCTCGGCCGTCTGGCAGCCGTCAGTGCTTTTATTTATAATCTTTTGTTCGGGAATTTATTCACAATACACGGAACAGTACAGATGAAGCGGCTCAATCATCCATTGAACAATATCGGTTCTCACTCATGATAATTCGTCATTACTTTTATATTTTCGCGGTTGGTGCGCCCCTTCTGGTGCTGGCACTGGCCTCACTATGGCCTGCCGCTATCTGGATTTTGGCTCTACTTGTGCCGATCATCGGCATTGGAATCGTCGATGTCTTGCAGGAAAAACAAACCATTCGACGTCTGTACCCCGTAATCGGGCACTTTCGCTACATGTTCGAATCTGTCAGACCTGAAATTCAGCAGTATTTTGTTGAGTCAGATACCAGTGGTACCCCTATATATCGCGAGTTTCGCTCTCTGATCTACCAACGTGCGAAAGGTGCACGCGATACCCGTCCATTCGGCACCATTTTCGATGTCAACCGTTCTGGGTATGAATGGATCAATCATTCAGTGGTACCAAAACTGACACATGACCCTGACCCGCGCGTTAAATTTGGCGGGGATCGGTGTGCAAAACCGTATATGGCATCACCGCTGAATATTTCTGCCATGAGCTATGGCGCGCTGAGCGGCAATGCGATCAAGGCGCTGAACAAAGGTGCCAAGATCGGCGGCTTCTCGCACAATACTGGCGAAGGCAGTTTGAGCCCTTATCATCTGGAAGCGGGCGGCGATATCGTCTGGCAAATCGGTACGGGGTACTTTGGCTGTCGTACCGAGGACGGAGAATTCAGCCCAGAGCTGTTCCAGAAGTCTGCGACGCTCGATGCCGTGAAAATGATCGAGATCAAATTGTCCCAGGGCGCGAAACCCGGACATGGGGGTATTTTACCTGCCGCCAAGTTGACCGAAGAAATTTCGAAAATCCGGCTCGTGCCCATGGGTAAGGATGTTGTCTCCCCACCGCTGCATTCGGCATTCAGCACCCCGATGGAATTACTGGATTTTGTCGAGCAGTTGCGCGAGCTTTCCGGTGGTAAGCCGGTGGGCTTTAAGTTGTGTATTGGCCGCCGTGATGAATTTCTCGCTATTTGCAAAGCGATGAAACAGAGTGGCAAGGTGCCTGATTTCATCACGGTCGATGGTGGTGAGGGTGGTACGGGTGCCGCTCCGACCGAAATGACGAACTCGCTCGGCACACCCCTTCGCGATGCGCTGATATTCGTCAATCAGGCACTTATCGGCATTGGTATGAGAGATCAGCTCAGGATCATTGCGTCAGGCAAGATTTTCAGCGCGTTTCATTTGCTAAGGATCGTCGCCCTGGGTGCCGATATTGGCAATTCAGCTCGAGGAATGATGTTGGCCTTAGGGTGTATTCAATCACGTACGTGTAATTCAGATCATTGTCCGACTGGTATCGCGACGCAGAATCCGGCGCGTGCGAAGGGTCTTGTCGTGAGTGACAAGGCACAGCGGGTGGCAAATTTTCACCGAGAAACGATCAATAATCTGGGGGAGCTGTTGGCAGCCGCTGGATTGGACAGTCTGGATGAACTAGAGCCGAAGCATATTGTCAGGCGTGTAGAGGGTACTAATTTGAAAACCTACGCTCAGTTATACCCAGACATAGTAGATGGATGTCTTCTTGATGAAAGCACGATACCGGAAGACTGGAAAGACGACTGGCACTCTGCTCAAGCGGATCGTTGGTAAACCAAAAATCAACCATAGGGAAAGTTAGAAATGAAGACTTCAGATCTGTTTGTCAAAGCGCTTGAGAATGAAGGTGTGAAATACATCTTCGGTATACCCGGAGAGGAAAATCTGGATTTTCTGGACTCGCTCAGAGGCTCGTCCATTGAATTGATATTGACTCGGCACGAACAAGCAGCAGGTTTCATGGCGGCCACCTATGGCCGATTGACCGGTCAGCCCGGCGTTTGTCTATCGACATTAGGCCCAGGTGCCACCAACTTTGTAACAGCAGCAGCATACGCGCAGTTAGGCGGTATGCCCATGATCATGCTGGGCGGTCAAAAACCGATCCGTAAAAGCAAGCAGGGTCGGTTTCAAATTGTCGACGTGGTTAACCTGATGAAGCCTGTTACCAAATACTCGGAACAGGTTGTTGATGGCAACAACATACCGTCGATGGTGCGAGAGGCTTTCCGATTGACGATGGATGAGAGACCTGGTGCGGCCTATATCGAGTTGCCCGAAGATATTGCCGAAGAAGATACCGATGCCACCGTGTTTAATGTTGCTGGTCATCGGCGCCCGGAAGCAGGTCAGTCCTCCATTGATCAGGCAGTCCAAATGATCAAGGACGCCAAAATGCCTTTACTGCTTATTGGTGCCGGTGCAAACCGCAAGCGAACCAGCGAAGCACTCAAAACACTGGTTGATCAGTCAGGTTTGTATTTCTTCGACACGCAAATGGGCAAGGGTGTGGTTGATGAGCGCCACGAACGTTACATCGGTACCGCGGCTCTATCCTCTGACGACTACTTGCATTGCGCGATTGACCGATCGGATCTGATCATCAATGTAGGTCACGACGTTATCGAGAAACCGCCTTTCTTTATGGAAAAAGGTGGCAAGCACGTTATTCATGTCAACTTTGATGCTGCGAATATTGATGATGTTTATTTCCCACAGCTCAACGTTGTCGGTGATATCTCGAATTCAATCAGTCGTATCGCTGAGAAACTCGGCAAGCTTGATAAAGACTTCAGTTTCTTTGAACGTGTACGTACTGAAGTGGATTCGCATGTCACCAAATATTTCAAAGACACCCGCTTTCCTGTACTCCCTCAGGCATTGGTCAGTCTGTTGCGTGAAAATCTGGATGCTGAAGATATCGTGACGCTTGATAATGGTGTCTACAAGATATGGTTTGCCCGCAACTATGAGTGTTACGCGCCAAACACCATGCTTCTGGATAATGCTCTGGCGACCATGGGTGCTGGCTTGCCTTCGGCGATGGCGGCCAAGCAGTTGCACCCTGATCGCAAGGTAGTCTCGGTTAATGGTGACGGTGGTTTCCTGATGAACTCGCAAGAGTTGGAAACAGCGGTGCGTATGGGTCTGGATCTGGTCGTCATCATATTGAACGACAGCGCCTACGGCATGATCAAATGGAAGCAGGAAGGTGTTGGTTTTGAGAATTTCGGGTTGGACTTCAACAACCCTGATTTCGTGCAATATGCCAACAGCTTTGGTGCGATCGGTCATCGTGCTGAGAGCTATGAGAATTTTGTTGAAATTCTGCAATCCTCATTGAATAGCAAGGGCGTTCATCTGATTGATCTGCCTGTTGATTACTCGCTGAACCACTCGATACTCAATGTATTGTTAAAGGAAAGCGCTTGTATCGTTTAACTCCTGCGAGAGCAATATCATGCTAGACGTCAACAATCCCTTCAATGGGCAGCTTATCCAGCAAATCGAGCTCAACTCGGCCGAGGATGTGGAGCACGCCCTGGCGCGTGCCCATGCCCTGGCCGAGGATCGCTCAGCCTGGTTGCCTGCTCATCAACGCGTGGAGATTCTCGAACGGGCCGTCCAGATCATGGGCGATCAGATCGAAGAGCTGACCCAGATCGCCGCGCAAGAAGGTGGCAAGCCCTACGCTGATTCCAAAGTAGAGGTGGACCGAGCTATCAATGGCCTGAAGCTGGCTATCGAGCACATTCCGCAAATCAAGGGTGAGCAGATTCCCATGGGACACACGGCGTCGTCAGCCAACCGGCTGGCGTTTACCCATCGTGAACCTATCGGTGTGGTGTCATCGATCAGTGCCTTCAACCATCCACTGAATCTGATCGTGCATCAGACTGTGCCTGCGGTTGCCGTTGGAGCGCCGGTTATCATCAAGCCGGCTCAAACAACGCCATTGTCGTGTTTGAAATTCGTGTCAATACTCAAAGAAGCGGGCTTGCCCGATGGATGGTGTCAGGCCTTGGTGGTTGAGAACGAAGACGCTGAAAAGCTGGTCGTTGATGAACGAGTCAATTTTTTCTCGTTTATCGGTTCAGCCAATGTTGGTTGGATGTTGCGCTCAAAACTCTCACCTGGGACGCGTTGTGCACTGGAGCATGGCGGTGCGGCACCGGTGATTGTTGATCAGTCTGCGCCGATCGATGCGGTTGTCGACAGTGTGCTCAAAGGTGGTTTCTATCACGCTGGGCAGGTCTGTGTTTCAGTGCAGCGCGTATATGTACATGAAAGTGCTTGCGAGGAACTGGCAAGCAAACTTGCCGACAAGGCGCGTAACTTGATTGTGGGTGATCCACTGGATCCAAAAACTGAAGTGGGGCCGTTGATACTACCCAGAGAAGTCGATCGGGTAGCGCAATGGGTTGAGCAAGCACGTGAGAGTGGCGCAAAGGTACTGTGTGGCGGCGAAAAATTATCCGACACCTGCTATCTGCCAACCGTATTGCTCAATCCTGATGAGTCAGCCACTGTCTCGCAAAAAGAAATATTCGGCCCAGTGGTTTGCATATATTCCTATACGGATAAAAGCGATGCTATCGCCAGAGCGAATTCTCTGCCCTTTGCGTTTCAGGCGTCCATATATTCCAATGATCTGACTGATGTGCTCGATACGTCCAACAAGCTTAATGCCACAGCCGTCATGGTTAACGATCACACCGCATTTCGTGTTGACTGGATGCCATTTGGCGGGCGTGATGCGTCAGGATTGGGAATGGGGGGTATTCAATACTCCATGCATGAAATGACCCGTGAAAAGATGCTGGTTATAAAAAGCGACGTGTTGTAAATCGAGCTTTACGTGGTATCAATTTGGTATCGGCGTGGTATCAGTCAATAAACGGATAGTCAATCCAACGGACGACGAGCTGTAATGAATGCATTTTTACCGATAGGCTCGTTGTTACTCAGCGCCAGTCTGTTGTTGATGGCCCACGGGTTGATGGGTACATTGCTGCCATTGCGTGGCTTGCTTGAGGATTTCAGCTCCGGCCAGCTGGGTATTCTCGGCGCACTGTTTTTCATCGGCTTTGGCCTCGGTACGGTACTGGGTCCGCGAGCGATAAACCGCGTCGGGCATATTCGAACGTTTGCAGCGATGGCCGCGTTAATTTGTATTTCTGTGATGCTGCAATCACTCTCGGCCAGTCCGATCGCCTGGTGGGCAGCGCGTGCCTTGACCGGCATGTGTCTGGCCATTCTCTTTGTCGTTATCGAAAGTTGGTTGAATGCCAATTCGACCAGCGAGAATCGTGGTTTGATTTTTTCGGTCTATACCGTCATCACACTCGCCATGTTGAGTATCGGTCAGTTTCTGACCACGCGTGCTGATATTGCCGCATTCACGCTGTTTGCCATAGCCACCATGTTGTTTGCTGCATCGGCCGTACCTGTATCGATGACCAAAAAGAATGCACCGGCGCCGACCGGTACCGCCAAATTGCGCTTAGGCTATCTCTACAGTTTGTCACCCGTCGCAGTTGTTGGTGCCATGGCCGTTGGATGGGCGACTGGTGCATTCTGGACGCTAGGTCCTGTGTTTGCGCAAAGGGAAACCGGTGATGTTGCCATGGTGGCGGCATTCATGGCCGCTACCGTTGTCGCCGGGGCTGTCGGGCAACTGCCGCTCGGTTGGATGTCTGATCGTTGTGATCGAAGAATCATTATCGTCATCGCATCATTGTGTGCATCGATCGCTGCTATTGGTCATGTGCTCGCATCCTATTACATGCCAGCTGGCATCATTGCCTGCGCAGTTGCATTCGGTTTTTTCGCACTGCCTCTGTACGCGCTTTGTGCTGCTCATCTTAACGATCAGGTCGAAGAAGATGAGTACGTCGAAGCATCCAGTGGCTTGTTACTGCTTTATGCATCGGGTGCTGTAGTCGGTCCCTTGATTGCTTCTGCCTTGATGGACAAATTCGGTCCGCAAGTGTTGTTTCTTTTCACCGGCACCGTGCATGGCGTGCTGGTGGTATTCGCCTTGTTCCGAATGTCGTGTCGACAATCCAGACGATCGGCTGACAGAAAGACATTTACCGATACGCTCGTCTCCTCAGGCACAGTGGCCAACCTGGATCC
>CAYULV010000114.1:9254-12252 GCA_964445655.1 uncultured Granulosicoccaceae bacterium
GTTGGATCATCCTGACGATGATCCGCAACGCTTGGGTTCAGACCGATCATCAGGCATACACCGCTGCCGACATCGAAGCGCCGGGTCAAGCTATAACGATAATGACGACATCGACTGAAACTCGCTCGTCGCAGCACCGTAGCGTTAACCGCGGGTAAGGAGGAAGACATGGGTGAGTTCGTGTGTCTCGAGCCAAATTGTTGTCCAATCTTACGCTGAATCGAGTTATGTGGTCCACCGAACACAAGTAGCCAGACAGCATCTTGTTAGTTGATGGTGATTTGTGGCGTCGTAAAGGCCGAGAAACGAATGGCGATTTCGTCGGGTGTGAACACGTCGGGCAGGTATCCATGTATCAATATGTGCTCTAGAACAGAACTGGATACGCGCACGAAAACTGGACTGACATGGCAATTCCATATTTTTCAGTGTTTAATTAGGCTCAAGAATTAAATCTGTGCTTGTTTATATTGGAGTAACCAAGTAAATTATTATTCAAGGCTGTCGTCATTAAATTCAGCTTTGGCAGGTATATCCATAGATGCTTGGATTGTAAGAAATAATCAAAAAGGAAATTAATAGTGATCTATCTTGCAACAGCGCTTAAGCGTAGATCTACCCAATCGATTTTAATCTCCATACTATTTGCAAGCATTTCGGCATGTGGTGGCGGTGGTGGTAGCTCAGATTCAACCGAAAACGACGAATCAAACAACCCCGAACAGCCAGAGCAACAGCCGGTTGATAATCCATCAAACAACCCAGCGGATAACACTTGGACGGTCGATGACTTCGTTTTCGTTGGAAATACGTCTGCTCAGAGTGCTACGAATGAAAATATCGCTATCGCTATTTCAACCACCGGGTTCGATACCAGTAACGGGCTTTTTTCGGGCTCAGCGCTAGGGCTTTCTCTGACAAATTCCCCTGAAGGCGTCTATGCCGTTACCGATTTTGATGGCCTTGTTGCGGCGTCTGGAAATGGTGCTGCAGCGATTTCCATTCAAGTAACAATCGGCACGTTGAATACCAACCCAGTGCAAGCAACTCAATGGGTTTCGCTTGCAACATCGGGCACAGCCACTGTCTTGATCGATGACGATGGTTTTCGCACCGTTACAATCGATGAGCCAATAACGTTAGAGCGAGGCGTTGATCTGGGTGATGGCTTGCCAGGCGGCGATTTAGTTCAATTTACCATGCAAAATATCCGCGCTACTGTACAACAGTAGTTTTATCCGAGCTGTTAACGCGGAACCTTCTAAAGCTGTCAGATCATTCGTCGCCGAGCAAGGCCATTGTTTGCTGAATGTCCTCTTGCGCTTCCTGCACGACAGCACTCAAGGTTTGATTGCGCCGCATATGCGTTTGTAGTCGCAGGTAACTGCCCATCCGCTCGCAGCGATCGAAATCCGGGTCACTGCCATCGGCGCCCGGAATGCAGCCCCGCGCGACCAGTATCAGGTCGGCGAGATCGGGTGAGTTCTCGCTTTCGCGTCCCCAGTTATCGCGATTGGCGACAACCTGTAATAGATCCGGGTCCATCTCCCAGTGCTGTAGTAGCTTCATGCCAAACAATTGGGAATGCTGCTTCAACATCAGATTGATGATCATCGGGTTACTGATCTCGTTGACCTTCTCGTCAATTTTAGTCAACAACAACATCGCTCCGACGTTGTACATCAAACCGCCGAGCATGGCCCGGTTGGCATCGACCAGATAGTAGTATTGGGACAGGGCAGACGCCACCGCTGCGGTTTGCAAGGACTCGGTCCACAACTGATTGATCATATTGCCAACCAGCTCATGGCGTGCTTTGAACGAGTTTTGCAACAGAACCAGAGCGATATTGCGCGTTGCTGCAAAGCCGATTCGTACTACAGCCTCAGGGACTGACTCAACGGGTGAAACTGAGCGATAGAACGCGCTGTTGGAGACGCGAATCAATCGCGCTGCTAGGACCGGATCTTTGCCGAGCAAGTCAGCCAACTGCCTGAGACTCACCGAGTCATCGCGAATGGCTTTTTCCAGATAAATGACAGCACTGGGCAAAGACGGTAGTTTCGCATCCTCAAAACGGAACGAATCTACCAGTTCAGTAATAAAACAGCTCTTTGGTTCTGCTTGCACGGACGTCCCTGGAATAGCCTTCATCTAAAACAGGTTTATCGGCGGGATTTCATGTTTCTCGCGATGTTGTACGTTACATGCGAGGAATTATTCAGGTATCGAGCATGCAACGGGCGAACTGATGTAGCAAAACTGACTGGATAGGGCGAAGTTCGAACCATCCATCGTTAAACCGTAATCAGCACCGGAGCTCGAAGACCATCCTTTGCACGTGAGCGTACTGTTGCTTGCAATGGCATAACCACTGCTGTTATCGATAAAGGCGTCTTTCGGGTGCAGGAGGCCTTGCAACCATGCGGTACCTGCCTGTGCGGGTACATCGGATGATTCTATAACTTCTTCGCTGTTTGCCATTCTTGCATCCGGGCCAAAACTGGCTTTGCACGCACTGTTCATTCCGTAGTAGCCGGAAGACCCTGTCACAGTGGCAGATGAGAAACCTGCGAATTTATAGTTTTCAACGGGCCCTGCAGGCGTTGAGCAAGTGACGAACCCGGTGTTAGCGCATGAGCTTGTCTGTAACGCCAGGTTGTGACCCGATATAGCAAGCCCCGTAGAGCTTGTGCTTGACCAGCCTTGGCAGGACAGACCGGTTGATGCTCCGAACCCGTTTGTAAAACCTGTTGTATTGTCTACATTCGCGGCGCCAGGATGTGCAATGCCTCGAACCCATCCTATGCCTGATGCAGTCGACGACCCCGTCGTTTTATAAATCTCTTCAGTTGTCGCCATGCGTGCAGATGGACCATAGGCGCTTTGACAAGCGGCATTCATGCCGAGAAAGCCGACGTTTCCTGCGACCTGCGTACTTGAAAACCCGGCCACCTCATAGGCAGTTTCCCCGCCACTGCTACTTCCATCACCACTG
>CAYULV010000115.1:0-12169 GCA_964445655.1 uncultured Granulosicoccaceae bacterium
AGAAAAATAACCGATATAGGTCTCTGGTGATTCCTCAACCAAGTTATGCAAGTAATTCCAGATACGATCATTGTTCCCTGCAGCGGCAAAACGACCTGCCCCCCCACCGGCTGATGCTTTTTCCTTGACAATAATCGCCTTGTACGCTTCGCTTGCCGCATCGATAGCTGTGGTGTCCTTATAGGCATTGCGCAGTACGATAACCCCGGATTGCTTGTGAAGTACATAAGCCCACTCCGCCATGACACTCTGACGTTCGCCGGGATCACCCAGCTTCGCACGCAACGCGGACATGTCGTAAATCGGGATATTCTTTTCGATAGTCACCGCCAGCGGGACTTCGTCGGCCGATAGCGAACGAGAAACCAAGGCGAGGAATTCATCCAACTCGCACGTCTCAGCACTAAAATAGGCAGCAGGATCTGAAGCGCTGGTATCCATGAAAGTCTCTAGGTAGTTGTGGCTCTTGGCGATATGATGTCACGAATCGCCGAGCATTCAACTTCCCAGACTGCATTTTAAGCAGGAATTATTGAGAACCGCAGCAATTACGGTTCAAATTCTTACCCGTCAGCCGCCGCGCAGATCATCAAAGAATTTTTTCACACCACCGAGCCAGCTATGCGCCTGTGGGCTGTGCTTCTGCGCGTGCTTGCCGCTGATCGTCTCGTGAAACTTCATCAACAAGTCGCGCTGATCACCACTTAAGTTAACCGGTGTTTCAACGCGGACTTTGGCGAGCAAATCACCCACCGCGCCGCCGCGTACTGGCTTGACGCCCTTGCCACGCAAACGAAACGTCTTCTCGGTTTGTGTACCGGCTGGCACCTTGAGCTTGACGCGTCCATCGAGTGTCGGTACTTCCAGTTCACCACCGACAGCGGCGGTTGCGAAGTTGATGGGTACCGTGCACAAAAGGTCAGCTCCGTCGCGCTGAAAGATTGGGTGCGATTTGACCATGATGGCAACATACAAGTCACCCGCCGGTCCTCCACTATCGCTCGCCTCCCCTTCACCGGATAAACGAATCTTGTCGCCCGTATCAACCCCTGCCGGGATCTTCACCGACAAGGTCTTATCTTTTTGGGTTCGGCCTTGCCCGCGACACTTCGGACACGGATCAGTGATGACCTTGCCCTTGCCGCGACAGGCAGGACAGGTTTGCTGCACTGAGAAAAATCCTTGTTGCATGCGAACCTGACCCACACCATGGCAGGTTGAGCAAGTCGATGGAGACGTACCACGCTTGGCACCACTGCCGTCGCAGACTTCACAGCCGACCAGATTGGGCACCTTGATTTCGGTCGAAGTGCCACCGACAGCCTCTTCGAGTGAGATCTCCAGGTTGTATTGCAGATCGTCACCGCGATAGACACGCGGGCCACCGCCGCCACGACCACGGCCGCCACCGAAAATATCGCCAAAGACATCACCGAAGATGTCATTGATATCCGCACCACCACCGCCAAAGCCACCACCACCACCGGGCTGATTACTGACCCCGGCATGGCCGAACTGATCATAGGCGGCACGTTTGGATGAGTCCTTGAGGATCTCGTAGGCTTCCTTGGCTTCCTTGAATTTGTCAGCCACGGATTCATCATCCGGATTGCGATCCGGGTGATATTTCATGGCAAGCCTTCTGTAGGCTTTTTTCAGGTCAGCATCGGACACATCTTTCGACACGCCCAAAACTTCGTAGTAATCCCGTTGTGCCATCAGACAACCCAATAACCGTTATGCGAAATACCGTGCGGTCAACAGTGCCGCTGCACATGCGTTGAAACTCGTTTTACAAAATCTTGTTTCATAAAACCCATGAGTGTCAAAGCCTGCGCGTAAAAACTCAAAAGGCCGAGGTCCGAATCCCGCCAGGCTACTGTCACAAGTAGCTGGCGATCCTCGGTACCCCGACCCGTAAAACAAAGCCTCTTAATATTAAGAGGCTTTGTCTTCTTTCACTTCCTCGAACTCAGCATCCACGGCATCATCAGCTGCAGCCGATTGCTCGCCGCCGTCAGCAGCCGGGGCTTCTTCACCACCACCTTGCTGTGCAGCATAGGCACGTTCAGCCAATTTGCCAGCGGACTCTGCAAGCGCAGTAAGCTTTGTATCAATCGCCTCTTCATCTTCACTGGTCAGCACATCACGCAGATCCTTGATCTTCGCTTCGATGTCAGCCTTCTCACCGTCTTCTACCTGATCGGCAAGATCGGTCAATGACTTCTCTGTCGAGTGAATCATCTGCTCGGCCTGGTTGCGCTTGTCAATCAAGCCACGCAACTTGGCATCTTCAGCCGCATGCTCTTCAGCATCTTCGACCATGCGATTGATCTCTTCATCAGACAATCCGCTGGACGCCTTGATGACGATGGATTGTTCCTTGCCCGTCGCCTTGTCTTTCGCACCCACATTCATGATGCCATTCGCGTCGATATCGAAGGTAACTTCAATCTGTGGCACGCCGCGTGGCGCTGGTGGAATATCGGCAAGATCAAATCGACCGAGTGACTTGTTGGCCGATGCAATCTCACGCTCACCTTGCAGAACATGAACCGTTACCGCGCCCTGATTATCGTCAGCGGTAGAAAAGACTTGCTGCGCTTTGGTCGGGATCGTGGTGTTCTTGTCGATCAGTTTGGTCATGACACCACCAAGTGTCTCGATACCCACAGACAATGGTGTGACATCCAGCAACAGAACGTCCTTGACCTGACCACCGAGTACACCGCCCTGGATCGCTGCACCGACCGCAACCGCTTCATCAGGGTTAACGTCCTTGCGAGGTTCCTTACCGAAGAAATCCTTGACCGTTTCCTGAACCTTCGGCATGCGAGTCTGGCCACCGACCATGATCACATCCTGGATTTCAGAAGCACTCAAACCCGCATCTTTCAAGGCTGTTTTACAAGGCTCGATGGTACGGGCGACGAGATCTTCAACCAGCGACTCAAGCTTGGCGCGAGTCACCTTGATGTTCAAGTGCTTAGGACCCGATGCATCAGCCGTGATGTACGGCAGATTGACGTCCGTCTGTTGCGTACTTGAAAGTTCGATCTTGGCTTTTTCAGCTGACTCTTTCAAACGCTGCAAAGCCAGTGGATCGCTGCTGAGATCGATACCAGATTCTTTCTTGAATTCTTCGGCAAGGTATTCGATAAGTCGATTATCAAAATCTTCACCACCGAGGAAGGTGTCACCATTGGTCGACAGTACTTCAAACTGATGCTCACCATCGACTTCAGCGATCTCGATGATGGAGATATCAAACGTACCACCACCCAAGTCATAAACCGCAACAGCCTTGTTACCGCGCTGCTTGTCCATGCCATAAGCAAGAGCGGCAGCGGTAGGCTCGTTGATGATGCGTTTGACGTCGAGGCCGGCAATACGACCTGCGTCTTTGGTTGCTTGACGTTGTGAGTCATTGAAGTAGGCTGGAACCGTGATAACCGCTTCACTGACCGACTCGCCCAGGTATTCCTCGGCGGTCTGTTTCATTTTCATCAGAACACGCGCGGCCACTTCAGGCGGCGCCATTTTCTTGCCTCCGGCCTCAACCCAGGCATCACCATTGTCCGCCTTGATGATTTTGTAAGGGACGAGGTCGATATCTTTCTGCACCGCATCTTCTTCGAAGCGACGGCCGATCAATCGCTTGACAGCGTACAGGGTGTTTTGTGGATTGGTGACCGCCTGGCGCTTGGCCGGCTGACCGACAATCACCTCGTCATCGTCAGCAAACGCGACGATCGAAGGCGTGGTGCGATCACCTTCAGAATTTTCGATTACGCGGGGCTTGTCCCCTTCCATGACCGCAACACACGAATTCGTCGTGCCAAGGTCGATGCCGATTATGGTACCCATGATTTTCAGTCCTTCACTGCTGGATCGGTTGTGGAATCCGGAACCCTCATAAGAGGCATTCCGTTCGATGCGTTGATGATGTGGTGCGGCGTTACAAATTCAATAGTTTTACAAGCAAATTTGGTGAAAAAAACCGCTCAAAGGCGGTTCAGCTATCCGTTATTTCGACACCATCACCAGCGCCGGCCGTACGAGTCGCTCATTCAGCGTGTAACCCTTCTGCATGACCGCGGCGACTGTATTGGGTGCTTTGCCTTCGATTTCCTGCATCGACATGGCTTGATGAAATTCAGGATCAAATTTCTCATCCACCGGATTGATCTCTAAAATATTATTATTTTCAAAGACTTGTGCGAGCATCTTTAGCGTCAGCTCGGACCCTTCCCGGAGTGCTTTGACATCTGGCTCAACCCCATCGGCGGCCTGCAAGCCCAGCTCAAGGCTGTCCTTGATGGGCAACAGATCAGCAACAATGCCTTCGAGCGCAAATTTTCGCGCCTTGCTGGTTTCGTTCTGGGCGCGCTTGCGCTGATTTTCCATATCAGCCTGAAGACGCAATAAACGATCCCAGTGTTCGGCCACTTTTGCCTCAGAAGCCTCGAGCGCGGCGCGCAATTGATCGACTTCACTCAGCTCCTCCGCTTCGCCATCCGTCGCCTGAGCCTTGGCGCGCGCTGCCGCCAGTTCGTCAGAATCGCCATCCATACGCTCTTCACCGAATCCCAGCGGATCTTGATTGTCAGGTGAGTCGTCTGGCACCTGGTTCTCGGATTCCTGAACCTTGCCCGGGTCAAGGCGTTGTTCATCTCCGGCGCCGGAGTTCGTTTTTGACGCTTGCGCGTCGGTTTCAGGCGCGTTTTCTTGCGCTGGATTGACGTCTTTTTCCGCCGTCATGACATGAGGTCTCTTACAAATTAAAGCCAATCGGAGATAGCCGCGCTCACGAGCGCAAGACTGAGCCGGCGCACATGATAGGGCCAATCGGAGAAATATGCAGATTAACTGCGCAGATTCAAGGCAGCGCTCAACAATTTTGACGTGACATCAACGACCGGGATAACTTCGGCATAAGACATTCGCTTAGGTCCGACCACCCCCAGTACCCCGAGGACCTTGCCGTTTATATCGTAAGGGGCCGTGACCAGCGAGCAATCACCGAGCGCGTCGTAGCCGGATTCTCGGCCTATGAAGATCTGTACGCCCTCGGCGGACACACAACGTTCGAGCAAATGGAAAATATCTCGCTTCTGCTGAAACGCATCGAACAAATCCCTCAGTTTGCTCATATCGCTGAGATCCGCATGCGCCATCAGATTGGTTTCACCAGCGACCACCATTTCCTCTTCATCCGTCACATCCTCATCGAACACCTGACCGGCGATGTCGATCATCAGCTGCATGGTATGGCTCATGTCCGCACGCGTGCTTTGTAAATCCTGACGCAACTGGTCCCGCACCTCGGCTAGTGGCTTGCCCAGATACTCGGCATTGAGCAGCCGAGAAAATTCAGCCAGCTCCTCTTTGGTGTAATCCCGCTCGACATGAATGATGCGATTTTGTACTTCGTCGTCATTGATGATGAGGATCGCCAGCACGCGTTGGTCAGACAACGGCAGGAATTCAACCTGCTGCATCGGTTTGTCCTCGCGACGTGGAACCGTGACCATCCCGGCCATATGCGTGAAGCCTGACAGGTAGCTGGAGGCATTCTGAATCAATGCCTGATCACTTAAGGATGGGTCGAGCAAGCCACGGATATGTTCAACCATGATTTCATCCGGTGGCTGGACTTCGAGCAGCGAATCGACAAACACGCGAAAAGCCGCCGAAGTCGGTACGCGACCGGCCGACGTATGCGGGGATTTCAGCAGACCCATCTGTTCCAGGTCACCCATAACATTGCGCACCGATGCGGCGCTGATATCAATGCCCGGCAAACGGGACAGGGTCCGAGAACCAACAGGACTGCCCTGCTGGATGTACTGATCCACGAGAACCTTCAGTATGTGCTGTTCACGTTCCGTGAAATCGAACGCCGAATTGGCTGTCATAAGATTTGTCCGGATGCACAGGTGTGCGCTTCAGTCGCCATTAAACGATAAACTAGCGTCATCGATCAATCGATCAAGAGCAGTTCGTCAAAAATGCCACGAAAACTCACCCAATCGGTTCACATTGGCCCGGTTGCGGTCGGCGGCGGCGCCCCAATTGTGGTGCAGTCGATGACCAACACCGATACCGAAGACGCCGTTCGCACAGCCGCTCAGGTGGCCGATCTGGCCAGAGCCGGCTCCGAGCTGGTACGTATCACGGTCAATACCGAGGCCGCCGCGCGCGCCGTTCCCGATATTCATGAGCGATTGCTGGCAATGGACATCGATGTGCCTCTGGTTGGGGACTTTCACTTTAATGGACACAAACTGCTCGCGGCGGTTCCGGAATGCGCCAAGGTACTCGCCAAGTATCGCATCAACCCCGGCAATGTTGGGCGCGGCGCCAAACGGGATGAACAGTTTGCACAAATGATCGAAATCGCCGCGCGTGAAGACAAACCGGTACGCATCGGTGCGAACTGGGGCAGTCTGGATCAGGATCTCCTGGCACGCCTGCTTGACGAAAACGCGGCAGCCGCCCATCCAAAACCACTGGACCAGATCAATCGCGAAGCGGTGATCAAATCCGCACTGGATAGCGCCGAGCGCGCCGTTGAACTTGGACTCCCGCGTAACCGCATCATCATCTCGTGCAAAATGAGTCGCGTGCAGGATCTTGTCCAGGTGTATGAAAGCTTGTCATCTCTGAGCGACTTTGCCTTGCACCTGGGCTTGACCGAAGCGGGCATGGGTTCCAAAGGTATCGTCGCATCTACTGCCGCACTAGCCGTGCTGATGCAACAAGGGATCGGCGACACGATCAGAATTTCATTAACGCCTGAGCCCGGTGGCGATCGCACGCGCGAAGTGATTGTTGCTCAGGAAATCCTGCAAACCATGGGCTTGCGTTCCTTTACACCTATGGTCAC
Source organism: uncultured Granulosicoccaceae bacterium (assembly GCA_964445655.1). Lineage (GTDB taxonomy): Bacteria > Pseudomonadota > Gammaproteobacteria > Granulosicoccales > Granulosicoccaceae > Granulosicoccus. The sequence goes on from CAYULV010000115.1 coordinate 6,890, forward strand.
CGCCTGCCCCGGATGCGGCCGCACCAGCAGCACCTACTTTCAGGAATTGGCCAATCGTATCCAAACCTATCTGCGCGACAGCATGCCGGATTGGAAAAACCAACATCCGGGTGTTGAGGATATGTCAGTTGCTGTCATGGGTTGCGTCGTCAATGGTCCTGGTGAAAGCAAGCACGCGAATATCGGCATCAGTTTGCCCGGTACTGGTGAGCGTCCTATTGCACCAGTTTATATCGATGGCGAAAAAGCCATGACCTTAAAGGGTGACAATATCGCCGAGGAATTTCAGGCGATTGTCAGCCAATATGTCGAGAGTCATTACTGACGGGCGACATGTCTGAGACAGCACCCTGGTTTTCCTTACCGAAACCGCCAAGGTCTGCCTCCCCGTCTTTTTCGGTCTTGATCATTGGTGCAGGTCTTGGCGGAAGCTGGCTGGCGCGAACGCTGGCAGAACGTGGTATCTCGTCAACAGTTATTGAATCAAACGATATTGCATCCGGCGCATCGGGCGGCACTGTCGGCGTCGTCAAACCCTATGTCACGCGAGCGCCCAGTTTTACCGAGTATTTTTATAACAAAGCGTACGGCTATTTATTACAACGTCTGAGCGACTGGCAATTGCGTGAGCGCTGCGGATTTAACCCCTGCGGTGTTCTGCAACTCTGCCGTGAGCCCTTTCCCGAACGCGATTCCGAATGGGGAACATACATTTCACTGACTCCGACCGAGGCAAGTGCGCGAGCCGGTGTCGATATCCCCCACCACGGGCTCTGGTTCGGTGATGGTGGTTATCTTGATCCGCGATCCCTGTGCCATGCCTTGCTTGAACATCCCTTGATAAAGCTGGTAACAAACAATGAGGTAAAACTTATCGATACCTCAGATGAATCCGCACACGTCACGATGATGGACAAGCAAGAGCTACAAGCAGATGTCATCATTCTGGCAACCGGCAGTAGCTTGAGAAAATTTCCCGCAACGCAACACTTGGCTGTGATTCCGGCACGCGGCCAGACAAGTGATTTTCGCTGCCATTCAGCACGTGAGATGCCACGCTGTGTCATCAGTAGTAAACGCTATGTGATTCCGGTTAAAGACAGTGTGACAACAGGTGCCACGTTCATACGTGACGACAACACGCTGGGGCTTAGCGACGAGGAACATCAGCTGAACTACCAAGGCTTGCTAGAAATGTTGCCCGGACTTGAGTGCAACTCGACACCTGTCAACGGATATGCCGGTGTTCGAGCAACCACGCCTGATCGCTTGCCGCTGGTGGGTCCTGTACCTGATCATACGGCGACTGCAGATGCCTATCACGACCTTCATCATGGGCGGCCACAAAAGGACTATCCCAAGCTTCCAACAATACCTCGCCTGATGGTGCTCGGAGGCTTTGGCTCTCGCGGGATCGTGACAACCGCCTTTAGCGCCTACTTGCTTGCCGACTATCTGCTCGATGTGACCCCGGCAGCCGACTCACTCACATCCTTCTCAAGCTTGCTCAACCCTGTGCGCTTCCAGATTCGTGAACTTAAACGTCGGCAATGACCGTGATACTCTTTTCCCATGACAATCAAACTCGATGACGCGTTCGATAGCCACCAGCGCGAAGATTGGCTGGCACTGGCTGAAAAGAGTTTGTCCGATGGGCAAACACTGGGGACGCTCACCAGTACCACACTCGATGGCCGATCGATCGAGGCGCTATACAGCGATCGGCCAGACACAGCCCCATCAACGTTTGACGCTTCACTGCTGGTCAGCGGCAACTCTTCAAGTGATGCTTCAAGCGACGCCTCAAGTGATGTGTCAATTGAACTACCACTTTGGGATAACCGAGTTTCGGTGTGGATGTGCACACCAGAGCTCGCCAATCAGGCAACCCTGGCAGCCTTGGAAGGTGGCGCAACATCCATCGAGCTACACCTCGGTGATCATACCGGCTGGTCTGCGACTGGATTGCCAGAGGCATTGAAAGGTGTCTATCTTGACGTAGCATCGATCAGTCTGCGCGAACCCCAAATAAGCTCAGACACGGCTGATATCTTGATGGACTTGTGGGATGCAAACAGTATTGCACCGCACGATGCCAAAGGCGCTTTTAACAGGGACCCTGTCGGTGATCATCTTCGCGGTCAGACCAGCAACGCTTTCTCTCTTGACGATTCGCTGCAAACACTGCAAGCGTTTGTTGAACATACCCACTCTCGATATCCCACGGTTCCTGCCGTATTGGTTGACGGTTGCTGTCATCACAATGCAGGCGCCACGGCAACACAAGAACTGCTTGCGGTGATCGCAACAGGCAGTCTCTATCTTGAAGCGCTTAAAGACACATCGGTTGATCCCGCTGTGATCAGTCGAACCGTACAATTACAAATGAGTACCGATGCCAATACCTTGATGGGCGTGGTCAAACTACGTAGCCTGAAAATGCTATGGCAACACTTGCTCACACAACTTGATCTTCCGCTAACTGAACCATCACTTGTGGTTGAAACATCCAAACGGCATCTGTCTGCATTAGACCCATGGGTCAATCATCTGCGCAATACCGCAGCCGTGTCAGCGGCAGCTTTTGTCAACGCCGAAACGATCATCGTTCACCCACACAATGTAATTGATGGCAAGTGTCTGGATGGAGACAAAGATGACGTGGAACTCGGTTTGCGAGTTGCACGTAATCTCCCCATCATCTTGTCAGAAGAAAGCCGACTGACGGATGTACAGGACCCTTTTGCAGGTTCGTACGCAATAGAACATCTGTGCCAGGACCTCTGCTCGGCAGTCTGGACAGCGCTGAGCGAATACAACACGGCCCGCGCCTGGTTCGATACGGTCACAAGTGGCGAGTGGCGAGATTCGCTTTATCAAAGCCATCTGTCTCGCAGTGCGCAGCTCAAGGCCGACGATCGTGTCATGGTCGGTGTCAATCGCTATTGTTCCAACGACAAAGTGCCGAGCCCTATAGATCCACCTTCTGCGGCGGCATCGGCCGAACCATCGATCTTGCAAATAGTGCGTGATGGTGAGCACTACGAGGGGCGACGCTCATGAGTGCACCGGCAAATCACGTTACGTTCAAATACGAGGTGCCCCGCTCATGAGTGCATCGACAAAGCACTTCACTTTCAAGACGGCGGCTCCATCTGTCTGGAAGACGCCGGGGATCTCACCGTCTGTTGCTGGCATCAGCCACAACACACCGGAGAGCATTGATATCAAGGCAGCCTATGAGGCACTTGATATCGACGCCCGGAACATCAAAGTCGACTACCCCGGTTTGCCGCCTTACACACGCGGCCCTTACCCCACCATGTACGTCACGCGACCCTGGACCGTGCGTCAATACGCCGGGTTTTCAACAGCGGAAGACAGTAATGCGTTTTACAAGCGTAACCTTGCTGCTGGGCAAAAAGGCCTATCGATCGCCTTTGATCTACCCACCCATCGAGGCTACGACTCCGATCATGAACGTGTTGTCGGTGATGTCGGCATGGCAGGTGTTGCCATCGATTCAATTCTGGATATGCAAATCCTGTTCGATCAGATACCACTGGATCAGATGAGCGTGTCGATGACAATGAATGGTGCGGTATTACCGATCATGGCCTTGTATATCGTTGCAGCTGAAGAGCAAGGGGTGGAACCGGCAAAACTCACTGGCACTATTCAAAACGACATTCTTAAAGAGTTCATGGTGCGCAATACCTATATCTATCCACCCGAACCATCAATGCGCATCATTGCCGATATCTTCAAGTACACCGCCGAACACATGCCGCGCTTCAACAGCATCAGCATCTCGGGCTATCACATGCAGGAAGCCGGAGCGACTGCCGATCTTGAACTTGCCTATACACTGGCCGATGGGGTCGAGTACATTCGTACCGGAATAGCGGCAGGTCTTGATATCGATGCATTTGCGCCTCGGCTATCGTTTTTTTGGGCAATCGGCATGCACCACGCCATGGAAGTGGCAAAGCTGCGCGCAGGCCGCATGTTGTGGGCGCGTTTACTCAAGCAATTCAATCCGAAGAACCCTCGCTCTTCGAGTTTGCGCACACATTGCCAGACCTCGGGTTGGAGCCTCACAGCTCAGGACGTCTACAACAATGTGACACGCACATCGATCGAGGCCATGGCAGCAGTCGGTGGGCATACGCAGTCCTTGCACACCAATGCATTTGATGAAGCGCTTGCCTTGCCGACAGACTTTTCAGCGCGTATTGCTCGCAACACACAGTTGTTCATGCAACATGAATCCGGCCTTTGCGCAACGGTTGACCCTTGGGGTGGCAGCTACTTTATGGAATCCTTGACGCGCGAACTGGCGCAACGTGCCTGGCAGCATATCGAGGAAGTCGAATCGCAAGGCGGCATGGCCAAGGCGATTGAAGCAGGTATTCCAAAACTTCGTATTGAAGAAGCGGCAGCCCGTACCCAGGCCCGTATCGATAGCGCCGAGCAAACTGTCGTCGGGGTTAACCGCTTGCAACAAGCAACAGAGGCGCCCATTGATGTATTGAAGGTGGATAACGCAAAAGTGCGTGAGCAGCAGTTGCAACGCCTGGCAACACTCAAAGCCAATCGTGACAAAGACGCACACGAACGAGCCATTTCAGCATTGACCGATGGCGCTCGCGGCGATTCAGCTAATCTATTGGCATTGGCCGTGAACGCCGCGCGAGCGCGGGCAACCGTTGGCGAAATATCCGACGCCATGGAAGCGGCCTTTGGCCGGCATACCGCCAGCATCCAGACCATCGAGGGAGTCTATAGAAAAGCGATGAGCAATCATGAAATTCTCCCCGTGATCGAACAACGTATTGCGACCTTTATCGCAGCAGAAGGCAGACGTCCACGCATACTGGTGGCGAAAATGGGCCAGGACGGGCATGACCGCGGACAGAAAGTTATTGCAACCGCCTTCGCTGATCTGGGCTTTGATGTGGATATCGGGCCGCTCTTTCAAACACCCGATGAAGTCGCCCGCCAGGCCGTCGACAACGATGTTCATATGGTCGGTGCAAGTTCTCTCGCCGCGGGGCATCTGACCTTGGTACCGGCCTTGAAGCAATCATTAAAAGCACTCGGGCGCGAAGATATTCAGATCGTGGTAGGTGGTGTTGTACCACCACAAGATGTACCCGAACTTATCGCAGCAGGCGCTGCCGCTGTGTTTCCACCGGGAACCGTCATCGCCGATGCCGCACTGAATTTACTCGATACGCTTGCCGCTTCACTTGGCCATGCGGGAAGCGAGACAGGCAG
>CAYULV010000116.1:0-12076 GCA_964445655.1 uncultured Granulosicoccaceae bacterium
CTGGACAAGGAAACGTCAGGACTTTGTGTCGTCGCAAGATCGCTGGAAGCGCATACCGATCTGGTCCGGCAACTGCAGGCGCGCACCGTCAGCCGACGTTACCTGGCCGTGGTGCAAGCCGATCACGATCTGATCAACGGTACGATTGATGAACCGGTTGGTCGACATCCTCGTGACCGAAAACGCATGGCGGTGGTGTCTGGCGGCAAGCACGCCGTGACCCATTATGAAAGCCTCGAACGCTTTACCGATGCCGCCCTTTTGTCGGTCAAACTCGAGACCGGACGTACTCATCAGATCCGTGTGCATATGAGTCATGTCGGCAACCCCTTGTTAGGTGACCCGGTCTATGGACGACGCGCTGCCGTTCTGCCCAAGCGCCTCTCCAGTTTGCCGGAAGTCTGCAATTTCAAACGTCAGGCCCTGCATGCGACAGAGCTTGCGTTTAATCATCCAGGTACCGGGGAGTTGCTGTCTTGTGAGGTGGACGCTCCAGAGGACATGCAAAACCTGATCAGTGCGCTGCGATACGCGCATCAAACTCTATCGAGCAAGAGCGATGGCTGAGCTATTGACGTGTATAACGCCGGGTTGGTCGGAGCCCAGCGGAGTGACTGCATTGACGTCGACCCGTCTCGGTGGTGTCAGTCAGACACCTTATGATTCATTGAATCTTGGTTTGCATGTCGCCGATGAAAAACATTCTGTTGCAGAAAATCGGCGACTATTTCGTGAGGCCTGGTCCATTCCGTCTGAACCGCTTTGGCTGAATCAGGTACATGGGACTCGGATAGAAGATATCCGAGATATCGAACAGGAAACGGCGTCTGATGAGTCTGATGGGGCTTGGACGAATGTTCCGGGTAAGGCGATTGCGGTGCTTACCGCCGATTGCCTTCCGGTAGTGATTACCGATACTGCCGGGACCGAAATAGCAGTCGTGCATGCGGGATGGCGTGGTCTTGCCGCAGGTGTTGTACGTGCTGCACTTGAGAAATTTTCTTCAGATTTAACTCTGCATGCCTGGTTGGGTCCGGCGATCGGGCCAAGCGCCTTTGAAGTGGGTGAAGAGGTACGACAGGCGTTTGTTGATTTGTCGCCCGACAATGCAGCTGCGTTCACTGCAAGGAAAACTCCCGGTAAATTTCTAGCCGATCTGTACCAGCTCGCGACGCGGGAAATAAACGATTGGGGAAACATTCAACTCTACGGTGGCAATCACTGTACCGTAACCGAAGCGACGCTATTTCATTCCTATCGCCGTGATGGCACTGCCAGTGGCAGAATGGCCACCGTTGCCTGGTTATCGGATCCTGAAAGCCTGTCTCATTAACTGTGCTTGAATTGACCGCTGTCAACACCATGTTTGCATCATCTGATTAAAAATTGATTTACGTGGGGAGATACTCATGCGAATGGACAAACTGACCAGCAAGTTTCAGCTGGCTTTGCAAGACGCTCAATCACTGGCTCTGGGGCGAGATCATCAGTTCATTGAAGCAGCCCATCTTATGATCGCCATGCTTGATCAGGATGGCAGTGGTGTACGGCCGTTGCTCGCGCAATCGGGTGTCAATGTCAACGGCCTTCGAGCTGGACTGGATAAAACACTCGACAAGCTGGCGCAAGTACAAGGCGGCGGCGGGCAGCTGCATGTGTCCAATGAGCTGAACCGTTTGTTCAATCTGACAGATAAACAAGCGCAGACGCGCGGTGATCAGTACATAACCTCCGAGATATTTGTACTCGCGGCCCTTAGCGACAAGAACAACGCGCTTGCCACCTTGATGCTTGAGCATGGTGCGAATCTGAGCGCGCTCGAGAAAACCATCGAGACAATACAGGCTGGCCCGGTTACCGATCCGAATGCCGAGGAGCAACGCCAGGCGCTGGAAAAATACACGATCGACCTCACCGAACGTGCCGAGCAGGGCAAGATCGACCCCGTCATTGGTCGTGATGATGAGATTCGCCGGGCCATTCAGGTGCTACAGCGTCGAACCAAGAACAACCCGGTCATTATCGGAGAACCGGGTGTTGGTAAAACCGCGCTGGTTGAAGGTCTGGCACAACGTATTGTTGATGGAGAGGTTCCAGATGGCATTCGCAACAAGCGCGTGCTGTCGCTCGATATGGGAGCGTTGATCGCGGGTGCCAAGTTCCGCGGTGAATTTGAAGAGCGACTGAAATCAGTATTGAATGATCTTGCCAAACAAGAAGGGCAGATCATTCTTTTTATTGATGAAATTCATACGATGGTTGGTGCGGGTAAGGCCGAAGGGTCTATGGACGCTGGCAATATGCTCAAGCCTGCCTTGGCGCGTGGCGAATTGCATTGCATTGGTGCGACGACACTTGATGAGTATCGTCAGTACGTTGAAAAAGATGCTGCCCTGGAGCGGCGCTTTCAGAAAATCATCGTCGATGAACCCTCGGTAGAAGAGACTATTGCCATTCTCCGTGGATTGAAAGAACGCTATGAAGTGCATCACGGGGTCGATATAACCGACCCGGCCATTGTTGCAGCGGCGACCTTGTCGCATCGCTATATCAGTGACCGTCAGTTGCCGGACAAGGCGATTGATCTTATTGATGAGGCCGCCTCGCATATTCGCATGGAGATCGACTCGAAACCTGAAGAGCTCGACCGTCTCGAGCGGCGAGTCATCCAATTAAAAATCGAGCGTGAGGCCTTGGCAAAAGAGCCCGATGATGCGTCAAAGCAACGCTTGCAAGATCTTGATGAGGATATTGCCGGGTTTGAAAAGGAGTTTGCCAATCTGGAAGAGATCTGGAACGCGGAAAAAGCCTCGGTACAAAGTGCTGCGGGTTTCAAGGAAGAGCTTGAACGCGTTCGACTTGAACTCGAGACCGCGCGTCGCGCCGGTGATCTCGCACGCATGTCGGAGCTGCAATACGGTCAAATTCCAGCGCTCGAAAAGAAGTTGAACGAAGCGCTTGAACAATCTGATGATCAAGACCTGACACTACTGCGCACGAATGTCACCGAGGAAGAAATTGCCGAGGTTGTGGCGAAGTGGACGGGCATCCCTGTCAACAAGATGATGGAAGGGGAAAAGGAAAAGCTGCTGCGCATGGAGGCAGAGCTTGGTAAACGCGTTGTTGGACAACACGAGGCCGTGGAAGCGGTGTCGGATGCGATTCGACGTTCGCGTGCGGGTTTGTCCGATCCAAATCGACCCATTGGCTCATTCCTGTTTCTAGGACCAACCGGCGTTGGCAAAACCGAACTGACCAAAGCACTGGCAAGCTTCATGTTCGATGCGGACGATGCGATGGTGCGAATCGACATGTCAGAGTTCATGGAAAAGCACTCGGTCGCGCGTTTGATTGGTGCGCCACCGGGATACGTGGGTTACGAAGAGGGCGGTTACCTGACCGAATCAGTGCGTCGCAAACCGTATTCAGTGATCTTGCTGGATGAGGTCGAAAAGGCACACGCGGATGTATTCAACATCTTGTTACAAGTGCTTGACGATGGGCGCCTGACCGATGGGCAGGGGCGTACCGTGGACTTTAAAAACACAGTCATCGTCATGACCTCGAACCTCGGTAGTCACGCAATTCAGGATATCAACGACAACAAGGGTGACAATGCAACGCTTGGCGAGGCTGAAAAATATCAGGCCATGAAGTCAGCGGTGATGGACATAGTCGGGCAACATTTTCGCCCCGAATTCATTAACCGTATCGATGAAGCCGTGGTGTTCAAGCCATTGTCTGCCGAGAACATTCGCATGATCGCCGGTATTCAGATAAAGCAACTGGCAGCGCGTCTAGAAGCGCGGCAGCTCGAGTTGTCAATCACTGATGCGGCGCTTGATCGAATCGGTTCGGCGGGCTTTGATCCGGTCTACGGTGCGCGTCCGCTCAAGCGCGAGATACAGCAACAAATCGAGAACCCGCTAGCTCAGCGAATTCTGGCGGGAGACTTCGTCGCGGGTGATACGGTCTATATTGATTCTGACGATGACTCGCTGACATTCGGCAACACGGCATCAGTGCCGAGTGTGGCTGCCGTGCATTGATCAAGCGGCGGCAACTTGTACGACGATGGCGGTGACATTATCCGTGCCGCCACGTCTGAGTGCGAGTTCAACGGATGCAGCGAGTGCTTGACGGGGAGACGGGTCGCGGAGATTCGTTTCGACTTCCTTGGGTTTTACATCCTTGAACAATCCATCGCTGCACAAAAGAAATCGATCACCTGCTTCAAGCTCCACTTGCCGAACCTGTACGTCGAGTTCGTCGTTGACACCAATGGCACGGGTAATCACATTTTGCGACGGATGATTTTCTGCCTCCGTGGCCGTGAGTTCACCCAGACGATGTAGTTCCTGTACCAGTGAATGATCGTCAGTGAGCTGTGAGAATTCCTCGCCACGCAGGCGATAGATTCGGCTGTCGCCTGCCCAAACAACATAGGCCTTGTCTTGATGGATATGCAGTACCGCGACCGTGCTGCCCATCATTTGCCCGTCGGTGGCTTCTCGGCAAACATCATTAGCCTTGCGCAAACGTTTGATGATGTCGTTGAGATTGTCGTTTGGTGAGTCTGATGCAGAAAAATCAACCAGGTTTTCGACGATGGCCTGACTGGCGCGATCGCCTCGGCTGTGGCCTCCCATGCCATCAGCAATCACCCACAGCGCCTGCTCTTGCGCATCCAGATAGGAATCTTCGTTGGTCTTGCGGACATGGCCAACGTCTGTCGCGGCGCAGGAGAACCAGCGAGGCGGGGCGGGTCGTGCTCGGGCTTTTGTATCGGTCGCGGACATGGGTGCTGATGGATCAGGTTGTGGTAATTATAGTCCTGCCCGGTAGGGTTGCGGCGTGAACCGATTGGCGCAACGAGGGTTAATTTTACCGTCTTTGATACACTCACCGACCCTCAAGTGTTGCCGTTACCATGACAGTTCGAACGCGTTTTGCCCCAAGTCCAACCGGTTATCTCCATATTGGAGGTGCCCGGACGGCGCTCCTCAGCTATCTGTTTGCGAAAAAACACGGTGGTCAGTTTGTGCTCAGGATCGAGGATACTGATCGTGCGCGCTCGACCGAGGAGTCGGTTCAGGCGATTCTCGATGGCATGGCGTGGTTAGGCCTAGATGCGGATGAGGGCCCGTTTTACCAGACTCAACATTTCGATCGGTATCGCGAAGTCGTACAGCAATTGCTTGACAGCGGACATGCCTATCATTGTTATTGCACGCCAGCGGAGCTCGACGAGATGCGTGAGGCGGCCATGCAACGCAAAGAGAAGCCGCGCTATAACGGTCACTGGCGTGATCGTGACGAGGCACCACCGGAAGGTGTCGAGCCGGTGGTCAGGTTCAAAAATCCCCTGGAAGGGAAAGTCGTCATCGACGATGCGGTCAAGGGCGAAATCGTTATCGACAATCGTGAGTTGGATGATCTTGTCATCATGCGCTCTGACGGAACCCCGACTTACAATTTAACCGTCGTGGTTGATGATATGGACATGGCGATCACCCACGTTATTCGTGGCGATGATCATGTCAACAACACCCCACGGCAAATCAATATTCTCGAAGCGCTCGGAGCCGCGCGTCCTGTTTATGCGCATCTGCCAATGATTCTTGGTGAAGATGGCAAGCGCCTGTCGAAGCGTCACAACGCGGTCAGTGTCATGCAGTACAAGGATGACGGCTATTTGCCCGAGGCTTTGCTCAATTATCTGGTGCGACTTGGCTGGTCACATCATGATCAGGAATTGTTCAGTGCTGACGAGATGATCAAGCTCTTTTCACTCGAGGCTGTCAATCGCTCGGGTGCGGTGTTTGATACCAAAAAACTGGATTGGGTCAATCAGCAGTATCTTCAGGCCAAGCCGAGTGCTGAGCTCGCTGATGCGTTGCAACCTTATTTGGCTGCGACCTCGGTTGATACCAGTGATGGACCCGCATTGAGCGAAGTGGCCAATCTGCTGCGTGACCGTGCATCAACGCTTGTCGAGATGGCGGCATCTGCGCGTTACTTTTATGAAGCGCCAACAAGCTATGACGAGAAAGCAGCGAAAAAACAATTCAAAGCGCCAACGGCTGATGTACTGAAAGCAATTGCCAATGGCTTTGAAGCGCTGCAGGACTGGCAGCCTGAGAGTATTCAGGGGCTGCTTGATCAGACAGTCAGCGAGCTTGATATCGGTTTTGGAAAACTGGGACAACCGTTAAGGCTTGCCGTCACCGGTGGTACAGCATCGCCATCACTTGCCGATACGCTTGCGCTGATTGGCAAGGATGAAGTGGTGTCCAGAGTCGAGAAAGCAGTGCCGTTGTGTGTCTGAGCGACAATCAAGCAATCAAGCGAACCATGCCCAGAGTGGCGAGGCTGATAAGCAGTAGCAGGCATACCCGCTTGTACAAGACCTCGCGTGTGGGGTTGAACAACAGGCTACCTAACAACACGCCAACGATCACTACCGGTGCGAATACCAAGCCGCGCATAAAGGCTGTTTTTGTCATCACGTCCATGAGTACGAGGGAAGTGCCCGACGTGAACATGCCGATAAACAGATACATCACCAGCGATCCGCGTATCGCTGCAATGGGTGTCTTCTGTGCCAAAACGTATAGCGCTACCACCATGCCGCCGAGACTGGCCAGTCCAGTGACAATACCTGCCGTCAGGCCAGCGGCATAGAGTCCGGGTTGAGTACCTAGAAAGGCTGGACTCTTCTTTAGTAGTTGCATCAGGGCAAGAATGATAATCAATGCCAGCGCTGTCATCTGCGAGGTGGATGGGTCAACAATTTTTGTTGCCGATAATCCGAGCGGAAAGCCAATCGCTGAAAAGATCGCCAATCCCAAAACAATACGAAAGTCTGCGTTTCGAATACCGCCGCGTAACATGACCAGGCTCGCCGTCGCCTCGATCAGATAGCAGGTAGGGATCAAAGCAATGGGAGGGATGATGACCGTTAGTCCAGCCATTGTCAGAGCGGACAGGCCGAACCCTGAAAAACCCCGTACCAGCCCGGCGGCAAACACAACGATCAAGGCGATCAGCAGATTAGTACTGCTCAGACTGACCAGATTTTGTAAGGATTCCCACATTTTGACGTAAGCTACACGAATACCAATGAGCAACTAAGGGTCACAGGAGCATAGAACCATGGACCAGACGTGGACAGTTTATTTATCCGGTGAGATTCACACCGACTGGCGTGAGCGAATCATGCAAGCATCGCTTGACGCAAAACTACCATTACGATTTGTATCGGCTGTTACCAATCATGAAGCGAGTGACGCCGCGGGTGACTATCTTGGCGAGGTGCCAGCGGGTTTTCTCCGGGACAACCAGTCTTCGAAAGTCAATGCGATACGCACCCGTACACAGATTCAACAATGTGATGTTGCGGTCATTCGATTTGGTAGCCAGTACAAGCAATGGAATGCGGCCTTTGATGCCGGCTATTGTTCAGCACTAGGTAAACCTTATATAACGTTGCACGACGACGATATCGTACACCCGCTCAAGGAAGTTGATGCCGCTGCCATGGCTTGGGCAAAGACGCCGGAACAAGTCGTGGAAGTATTGCGTTATGTGTCGGGGGAACCGGATGCCAGAGGTTGTGTCGCTGCGGGTGAAGCATCACTTGCAGGCGTTGCTTGAGAGACGATTATGAGTGGACTTGAATTTCATCAGTATCCGTATGGTGGTGACAACTATGGTGTGCTGGTACATGACGTGGAAACCGGTGCAACGGCCAGTATTGATTCTGGCGATGCGAATGCCACATTGGCGGCACTGGGATCATGTGGATGGACACTAAGCCACCTTTTGTTGACGCATCATCATGGTGATCACACTGCAGGCACATTGGCGGTAAAACAGGCGACCGGCTGCAAGGTCATCGGGCCCGCGCCATTGTCATCAAAAATTGATGGGCTGGACGAGCATGTCAACGACGGAGATGTCATCGACTTCGCTGGTCACAAGATTTCGGTGATTCATACACCCGGGCACACCACCGATATGATGAATTATCACTTTGTGGATGCTCAGGTTGTGTTTACCGGGGACACCTTGTTTGCAATGGGCTGTGGTCGCTTGTTTGAAGGTGATGCGGAGATGATGTTCAACAGCATGCGAAAATTGGCCAAGCTTCCACCTCAGACAACCGTTTACTGCTCTCACGAATACACTGAAACCAATGCCAGATTTGCATCAGATGTTGATCCTGAAAATCCGGACTTGAAAACTAGAGTGGTGAAAGTCAAAGCACTTCGTAGTGAAGGTAAACCGACGATTCCTTGTCTATTGTCTGATGAGCTTGCGACCAACCCATTTCTGAGAACAAGTAGTGCGGATATTCGCCGCACATTAGAACTTCAGAATGCCAGTGATATTGAGGTATTCGCTGAATTGCGCGATCGCAGGAATCAATATTGACACAGGTGCGTCAGATGTAAGGCTGTGCGTCAGTCTTCAAGGTATTCGGAGACCAGCGTTTTCATTTTTCCATTCAGTGTTGAAACAAATCGGTTGGTCAGGTGTTGTTTGTCTCTAAACACGGCCAGCCCGTTTTGCTCAGCATTGCATGCTCCGTCGGGGCAGACGAAGTCGTTCATGTCAATGACTTGAACGTTATCAAATTTGCTAGCGGCTTTTTGTAACCAGGCGTAGACGTTGTCGGCGTATTGATTCACCACGTCTGATGTGCAATTGCCAGTTCCTGCGAAAAATTTCTGTTGCCAGCTACGTCTTGACAGGCAGATCAGTCCGTTGAAATCCAACTTTGGTGTGGCTCGCAGGACAAACACGTGTCCTGTCGTGGGTGCGAACTTTTCCAGAACCCGTGTTGATCCGGAAACCCATTGATCTTCACTGAATTCCGCATTACTGGATCCCAGAAAGACCATATCGGGCTTGAGTTCAGCCAGCCAGTTCAGTGCTGAATTTCTCCACGTCTCGCATTCGGTGTACATCCTTCCAATACGTGCGTAATAGTAGGGTTCATCTACCATCGGACAAGCGGATTTTGTCACGACCAGCAGTCGAGACTCATCGTTGGCGTAGTCAGATACCAATGTCTGAAACCACTGTGCCCCGATACTGTCTCCTAAAAGGACTACTTTCTGCTCGGCTTGTTCATTTCCGAACGCGCATACTTTGACGTCTGCGCTGTGATACCACTGGTCGCACCCCATAGAATAGATTTGAGGCAAATCGCGGAGACTTTCCTGAATCGCGACTTGATCATCAGATGACTGCCATACTGTTGTTTGATGAGCCCAGAGTTTCGAAACCATGAACAGACCGACCATCAAGCCCACCGAATATCCTAACCATTGGCTTTTGTTTTTTAACGTGTAATTTTTATTTCGGATCGGAGTCTCTACAAAGTGCAATGACACAAACGCCGGTATGAGTGATATCACGGCGAGGATGATCTTGGTGAATGTGCTTTCGTCGTATAAGACCAGACTGCCGAGAACGATAATTGGCCAGTGCCACAGATACCATGAATAGGACAGATCCCCCAGCTTCTGCATGGGTTGCAGTTGCAGGAATGAAGAGACTGGATTCTGGTTTCTGCAGCTACTCCCTATAAGAATCAGTGCAGTACCAATTGTCGGGATCAACGCCCAAAGTCCCGGGTACAAGCTTGATTTCTTTATGAGTGCAAGCGAAACGGCTATACAAAGTAATCCCACTACAGTTGCTATCCGAAAGACATTGTCAGAAACGTTGCGAGTGGAATTGCTGACATACAACATGACGATGGCACCCACGGCGAATTGCCAGGCCCGAGATGGCATCAGGTAAAAGCCCCAGAGTGGATGGTTGGATGACAGATAAATGGATGCCGCCAACGAAACCAATAGAACGACCGCCAAGCCAAGCAGTATTTTTTTATGGCTTGTACCAGCATGCGGACCAACCTTGTAAAGCATGAAAATGAGTACAGGCCAGATCAGATAAAACTGCTCTTCTACACCCAGTGACCATGTGTGTAGAAAAAGATTTGTTTCGGTACTTGCTTCAAAGTAACCCAGGTTGGAAAAAGCAAAATAAATGTTGCTAACCCAAACTGACGCATATCCCGCGGATATGGATTGGCTTGTTTGCTCAAACGGTGAAAGTAACAAGACACTGGCGAGCGAAACCAGAATCAGCATCGTCAGTAGAGCCGGGAACAGGCGCCTGATTCGACGAATGAAGAATTCGGTAAACGCAAACGTTTTCGTTTGCTCCATTTCCCGAACAATCAAGCCCGTAATCAGATAGCCGGAGATGACAAAGAATATGTCGACGCCTATGAACCCGCTACCCATCCCAGGAACGCCAGCGTGTGCAAGAACAACCAACAGAATTGCGATTGCTCGCAGGCCCTGAATTTCAGGCTGAAATCTGTGGTTTGTTGGTGGGCTTGCTGTCACTGATTTGGCTGCCTTTATCGTTGGTGCGACGTACGCACCGCAGGCGCCTCTTGTAAGGCGACCCTCGAAAAAGGAAAATTCAGAGCAAAACTTGAACCACAGTAAGAAAAACGGAGGGTTCTAGTCCTTCTCTCGTATCCTTGAGTGGTTCGACGTATATGGCGCTAGTGACAAGAAACTTCTGATTTTTCGCGAATTTTGCGCCGATTAATTGATTGTTTTCGTCAATTAATTGCCTGGCCCGAGAAGCCTAGAGGTTGTAGATCGTCCATGCATAGTAAGCGCCATAGCCAGCTAACAAAAGCAGCAGGATAGGGCGCAGCCGGTTGATGAATCGCGGTATCCGATCTGGGGGCAGAAGCAGCAGGGTGCTCACCGCCACCATCACCACCCCTGAACCTAGCGCCATATGCCCCCAGAATTGAGTGAGATTCTGGAGTCCATACCAGAGGACATTCCATAGCCCGGCGGCCCCCAGAACAAAACCCACAGCCTTGGTCAGCGCCTTGGGCACAAACTGATTCAGCCCACCAGATGGCGCTTTAAACGCGAACAAGGTGCCGATCAACATGGTCGCAGTGACCACAGTGCCCATTGGAATTTGCATGCAGGAACCTCAGGCTCGACGATAAGTGATGTACCCAGTTTACTGTCTATGGGCGAGATTTCGGCCGACTATTCGATCACAGTCCCAAATCGCGTCAGGCATTCGACATGAGTTTGCGTAAAACCCAGCCCCGTCGCTTGACACTCACCGGCGCTCGCCTTATTCTTCGCGTCCGCGTGGGGCTATAGCTCAGCTGGGAGAGCGCTTGCATGGCATGCAAGAGGTCCGCGGTTCGATCCCGCGTAGCTCCACCAACTTCCTTCTCAGCACTTATTTGATCAATGCTTGTTCATCGATCAAACTGCTTGGTCGATGTTTACGACCTGTATTCCTTGGTCGCACCCCGATAGTCGTATAGCGCTTTCCAGACTTTTTTCAGTCTTGAGGCGAGTCCGCGCTCTCTGCAAATTTCTCTTGCAAGCGTTTCAGTCCTTCACGCTGTTGTTCGTGTGCCTCAGGAAACTGATCTTTGGGTGTGAAAAGGTCATTCGAGCTTTCATGCCAGTTGAGAACTTCAGCGATTGTCTCAACTAAAGATGGCAAATCGCGTTGCGCATGTCCATTGACCATAGCGCCAATGAAGCCATTCAAACTTCCAAACAAGGCGGGGTCAGCCGAGGGGTCAAGGTCAGGGCGGGCCGCGAGATGAATCCGGTAGCGAAGCTGACCGCGATAAAAACAATAAACCGCTTCGTCGAATTCACGTTTCTCCAGAAGCGTCATTGTTGTCTCGTACTCAACTAACGGATGTTGTTCGGTAGTTGCAGTTCTGCAATTGGACAGTGTTTGGGTTTCGGATAAGTGATTTGCACGGGCTGGGGAGAGTCCGAACACTGCTGTGGTCAGCATGAGCAGTGCTGTAATCGTAATTGTGTTTCTAAACGTTCGATTTGAATATTGTTTATTCACGGCAAATTGTTCCCTTGGCTAGCTGTTCTTCCATGTCTCGGAATGAGAAGACGCATTCGTGAATGACGCCGTTGACAGGTTTTCCAGCAGGTAAGGGTTTGAATTCGATACCCTGATCGAATACCCATTGGAT
>CAYULV010000117.1:0-12069 GCA_964445655.1 uncultured Granulosicoccaceae bacterium
AGTCAGTACGAACGTGCCGCGAAGGGACACCTCAGCTAAATTTTTCAACATAATCATTGCACCTGTTCTCCAAACCTTGGCGCCATGAATTTCACATGGCGCCGGCTCTTGTCTTCAATATCTCCAGCCAACTGCCCGCAGGCAGCGTCGATGTCATCGCCGCGTGTGGTGCGCTTGAACGTAAGAACACCGGCACGTGCCAGAACATCGGCGAACCGATCTACCGCGGCCCTGCTCGAGCGCTTATAGCCCGATTGAGGGAACGGATTGAACGGAATCAGATTGACCTTTCCGGGAAACCCTTTCAAGAGCGTAGCCAATTCTCGCGCCTGAGCAGGCTGATCATTGACTCCTTCCAACATGACATACTCGAAAAGTACGTGTTTCTTGCGCTGAGAAGCTGCCTCTTCGCTGTCTACATAGCGCCAACAGGCCGCCATCAGCTCCTTGATTGGGTATTTCTTGTTAATCGGTACCAATTCGTCACGGAGCTGGTCATTTGGCGCATGCAGCGACACCGCCAGGGACACATCAGCCGTTTTGATCAATCGATCCATCGCCGGCACCAGACCCGAGGTACTGACGGTGACCCGGCGCTTGCTCAAACCGTAGGTCAGGTCATCCAGCATCAAATTGAGTGCTGGAATCAGACACGCATAATTCGCCAATGGCTCACCCATGCCCATCATGACCACGTTGGTAATACGTTGGTCCCGGGTACGCGGATCTTGCGCCAGCAAATTCGTCGCCAGCCAGACCTGCCCGATGATTTCGGCGACCGTCAGATTACGATTGAAGCCCTGCCGACCTGTTGCGCAGAAAGAACAGTCCAGCGCACAACCCACTTGCGATGACACGCACAAGGTGCCGCGATCACTTTCGGGGATGTATACGGTCTCGATGCAATTTCCATCGTGCAATTCGAACAACCATTTGGCAGTGCCATCACGGCTGAGTTGCGACGATTCCACCACAGGCAGTTCAGTGTTTGAACAGGTAAGAAGTTTTGCCCGCGTTGCCTTGGACACATCGGTCATCGACTCGATATCTCTGACATTACGCTGATAAAGCCATTGCATGATCTGCCGCGCACGGAACGGCTTCTCGCCCAGACTTGTCATGAATTCGACAAACCCTTCGCGATCAAGATCAAACAGATTGACGTTGTCTTGTTGCATCTCAGTACTGAGTTGTTACCCCGCCTGCTAGTTCACAGACAGTGCTTCAATGATTTAGTGCACAGCAAGTGCAAGGCTAGTGGCGCACGGCCAGTGGCGCACGGCCAGTGCGCATGGCCAGTGACCCACGCCAAGCAGCGCTTCGCTGCCGCCCGGCAGCGATGCACTGGATGGAGTCGCTACCGCGTGCGCTTGCAAACACCACCGTCGCCAAAGAAAAACGCGATTTCCTGAGCAGCGGTTTCAGGCGCGTCCGAGCCATGACAGGCATTCTCATCGATGGAACTTGCAAAGCGCTTGCGCACCGTGCCTTCAGCTGCTTCCGCCGGGTTGGTTGCACCCATGACATCGCGATGCTTGGCAATAGCGTTATCACCTTCTAGCACCTGAACAATCACCGGACCCGATGTCATGAATTTCACGAGATCAGCATAAAAAGGGCGCTCTTTATGGACCGCATAGAAATCACCCGCCTGTGCTTCTGAGAGATGCATCATGCGCGCAGCGACGATGTTCAGGCCTGCTTTTTCAAACATGGCGTAGATCTCGCCGATCACGTTTTTCGCGACAGCATCGGGCTTGATGATGGAAAGGGTTTGTTCGACAGCCATGGCTGAAAATCCTATAAAAGTATTGATAGATCGGGTAACCCACCATTGTAGCTGATCCGAAGCCCGGACAGAGTATTCAGTGCCAGAGAATCGGCAGCCACCTCAACGGGTCGGTCCATCGCCCTGCGAGGCGGCTTGCGAGGTGGTTTACACGGCGAATTGCGGGGCGGATTGCGGGCCTTTCCGCGTGGCTTTCGGCGATGCCGAACTAGACGGTCTCGCTAGCGACGAGCGCCCCGCTTCCAAGCTTGACGGTTTTCATGGTCAGCGGCAGCTGCGAACTCGTATCGAAAGCGGCGCCGGCTTCAGCCCCAGCACGCGCAATATCCTTGGCACTCTTGTAGCGATCATAGACTGCGTGCATGGCACCCAAGGCATAACAAGCACCAGAACCGACAGCCCAAAAGCGTGTGTATTCATAGACTTCACGCAGCGAATACATCGCGAAAATACCGTTGCTGTTGACGTAAACCGCGTCGATCTGGCTGGTTTCATACGGGTCCTCCTCAGCGTCCTTGGCGTTCAGAAAATACTTTTCTTTCAGCACCGGGTGCAGGCGGATCAAAGTGTCAAAGCTTGAGTCGCGGGTTGAGAAATCAGCCTTCACTTGTTTGTCATTGAAGGCTCGCTCAGCGACCAGGGTGTGCGCGGCACTGCCGACAATACCCATATAGGTCTTGCCAAATGTCTGGATCTTGGAATGGTGGAAGTCCAGCTGATGCTCAAGCCGAATATCGCCAAAGGTGGTCAGCGTATCGGCGGCGATGCAGGCGGTCTTGCCTTTGCGGGCTACAACAATTGTCGACAAGGGGTATATGTCCTTTGTTTCAGTCTTGAATTGGATAATCCGGCGAGCGGATTCAGGATACCGAGTCTGTCATCTAGATGACCGATCTGTCCCGGATTCAGTCGGCATTCGGCAGCAAGGACAGCTGATTAGCCGCAGCTTCTGGGTCAGGGGTACGCTCCAGAGTGTCGATCGCTTCTCGAAATGCGGCCGCGTCCTCAAATTGGCGGTAGACAGAAGCAAACCGAATATAGGCGACTTCGTCAAGTAATTGCAGCTCCTCCATGACCCACTCACCCACCTGCCGGGCATCGATTTCTCGATCCCCTGCAACCAGACAACGGTGTTTGACCCGCGACACCGAATCGTCGATTGCCTCGACACTCACGGGCCGTTTTTCCAAGGCCTTCTGAAATCCAGCCTGTAGCTTGTTATCGGAAAAAGGCTCGCGATTACCGCGTGATTTGATGATGCGAGGCAGGTTCAGCTCTGCCGACTCGTAAGTGGTAAAACGTTCTTCGCACTCGGTGCACTCTCGACGCCTGCGCACCTGATCGCTATCGCCGACCAGCCGCGAATCCACAACACGGGTTTCTATCGCGCCGCAGAAGGGGCAACGCATACTGAATTCACTCCAAAAACAGGATTTTCGGGCTCGAGAGTAGCACAAGCCCTTATGCTAAAATTCCGCATCTTTCACAGGAAATACCACCATGACTCAGCCGAAGCGCATAGCTGTCACTGGCGCCGCAGGACAAATCTGTTATTCCATGCTGTTTCGCATCGCCAATGGCGATATTTACGGCCCGGATCAACCTGTCAGCCTGCATCTTCTGGAAATTACGCCGGCACTGGGCCTGCTGGAAGCTGTGAAGATGGAGCTCGATGACTGCGCCTTCCCCTTGTTGAACGATATTGTGTGCACAGATGATGCGTCCGTTGCATTCAACAAGGTTGAGTCAGCTCTGTTCATCGGTGCCAAACCGCGTGGGCCGGGAATGGAAAGAAGTGATCTGATCACCGACAACGGCAAGATTTTCAGCTCACTCGGAAAAGTCCTGAACGATGTAGGCGATCCTGAGTGCCGTATTTGTGTTGTTGGAAATCCGGCAAACACCAACGCCTATATCCTCAAAGCTAATGCGCCAAAAATCAACCCGCGCAACATCACTGCTCTGACGCGTCTGGATCATAACCGCGCCTTGTCGCAACTGGCCAGCAAGACAGGGTCAAAAATCAAAGACATCCAACGCATGGTTATCTGGGGTAATCACTCCACGACGCAGGTGCCTGATATTGCCTATGCCTCCATTGACGGTAAGGCGGCCAGCGACCAGGTTGACGCGAGTTGGGCAATGAATGAATTCATCCCAAGTGTCGCCAAGCGTGGCGCTGCAGTCATCGATGCACGCGGCAGCTCAAGTGCTGCTTCTGCTGCCAACGGTGTCATCGACCACATGGCAAGCTGGGTACAAGGCACACCCGATGGAGACTGGGTGAGCATGGCGGTACCGAGCGATGGCAGTTACGGTATCGATGAGGGATTGATTTACTCTGTACCGGTCGAATGCAAAAACGGTGAGTACAGTGTCGTCAGTGACCTGGACGTCAGCGATGCCATACGTGAAAAGATGATGGCCAGCCAGCAGGAATTGCGCGAAGAGCGTGACACAGTGGCGCATCTGTTACCAAGCTGATTGTCTGCAGATTCTTGTCTGGAGCAGTAACTGCTCCAGACAAGGCATCATGCCTTGAGCAACTTGACGAAACGGTAGCTCAGTAAAACAAAAAGAATTCCCAGATAGACGAATGGCTCGATCAAATCGCCCTTCGCCAACCATACATAATGAACCACCGCGGCAGTTGCCGCGAGATACACCCAACGATGCAGTGAAGCCCAACGCCGACCCAGGCGTCTCGCCATGCCTCGTGTCGATGTGGCAGCCAATGGAAGAAATATCAAAAACGCAGTAAAGCCTGCGAGGATATAAGGTCGCTCGTTCAAATCCCGCCACACTGCCAGCAGATCAAGCTGCTGATCGAGCAAAAAATAAATACAAAAGTGCAAGAAGGCGTAGAAAAACGCAAAGAGACCCAGCATTCTTCTGAGCTTTACCGGCCAGGCATTTTTTAACAAGCCACGTAGTGGCGTCAGGCTGAGACTGATCATGATAAAGCGAATCGCCCACTCGCCAGTTTCGTTGGTCAGTCGCTCGATTGGATTTGCACCGAGCTTGCCTGTGAATAAAGCAAATACAAGGTAGGCGAACGGGATCAAGGCAACAGTGAAAACAAACAACCTGACAAAGCCAAATGGAACGCGCCGAAAATCCATAGTTGATCGCCGACGTGTTCCAACAACCGTCTCTGCCGTACTTGCCACGATAGGTACTTAGTGGTTCTTGATCAGATCCATGCCGTCATAAAGGCCAGCAACTTCTTCGGCATAACCATTCATGAACTTGGTATCGATCTTGGGCGAAAACAACGCTGCGAGACCACTCGTGCTGCCAGCAAGACGTCGCTCCTTGGCCTGGCTCCAACGCGGGTGACTGCGCTCCGGATTCACATTACTGAAAAAGCCATATTCCTGCGGTGCAGACTTGTTCCAACTCGTTGGAGGCTGTTTTTCGGTAAAACTGATACGTACAATTGACTTGATACTCTTGTAACCATACTTCCATGGCACAACGAGTCTCAACGGAGCACCGCTCTGTCCCGGCAAGGTATTGCCATATATACCGACAGACATCAGAGTGAGCGGGTTCATGGCTTCATCCATTCGCAAGCCCTCACGGTACGGCCATTCGAGAACATTTCGACGAATACCTGGTAAATCGTCCTGCACGACTGTTTCAAACGCTACGTACTTCGCGTTACCGGTAGGTTCGAAACGTTTAAGTAAATCACCCAGCGCAAAACCGTTCCACGGAATGACCATTGACCAGGCTTCGACACAACGAAATCGGTAGACACGTTCTTCAATACCATGTGGTTTCAGAATGTCCTCGAGCGTGTATTTACCGGGCTTTGCGCATTCGCCGTCAACCGTGACACTCCAGGGATCTGTTCGCAGCTTATCTGCATGACGCACTGGGTCACCTTTATCAGTGCCCAGCTCATAAAAATTGTTATAGGTTGTCGCTGTTTCTTCTGACGTGATTTCTTCGTCGGTCGTGTAATCGGTCTTGACGATGGGACCCGTCAAAGGCGTTGATTTTGCTTGTGCCGAGGTTGCAATAAGGCCTGTCATGCCAGCCATTGCGGACATCTGCAGCAATTTTCGGCGACGTCGGAATACGCTTTCGTCAGTGATTTCGCTAGACTTTATTCCAGCCACTTTCATCCAATCTTTATTCATCGCCAAAACCAAGTCTCCAATCGTTACATATTGTCGAATTTACCATCCAGAAAGCCTGAATAGCGGTACGCGGTAAGACCACAACTCTCCGGCAAAATTCCAACACATTTTGCAATTCGCCTACGCGCGCTTCTCAGTCGCAACGCGCATGTCCAAGTCAGAGTTCCCACAATGCACGACTAATGCCGTTTTCAACTCCCTGATTGGCCCGATTCCTGAATTGTGATCCTGCCCCCTCATGTTATAGACCAGGTAAAGCGATTCTCGTGGAAGTACTTGACGATAAGCAACCCAAGCCCGAGCAAGGGCGTCGGCGTTCAGACAGCAATCGAGCGCCCGACCGGACGTTGGACTGGTCCACCCAGGCAGGTGACGTTTTATTGTTGCCTCATTCACCACTGGCCATCAGTGACGTGCTGACGACGCCAGGTGCCAGCTTCGACCTGATTCCGACGAGCAATGAACCCAATGGCTCAAATGTAACGCCAATTAACATATCGAGCCTGCCAGCAGCCGAAAAAGGAAACGAGACAGCAGGCAAGGTCGACCTGAATGATGGCACCTCCGGCACATCATCCCCTGAAACGGTACCGGGACCGGGCGCGCGAATCCCTTCGACACGCCAGCGAGTTCCTCGCAGTCGAATCAATTTGTTGAGCCGACACAATTCAGAGGAGCTACTGCAGCGCTGCAAACGTCTACTGGTGGAAAGCGCCTTGATCAAGCATCGCGACCATCGACAGTTGTATCTCGCGGCCGGGTTTATCAATTACATTGATATCAATGATAACGACACACCAAAACGAGCGCCGTTACTTGTCTATCCAATGTTGCTCGTACGCAAAGCGAACGAACAGTGTTATGAGGTCAGGATCGACGCCGAGTACCCGGAACAGAATCTGAAACTTGGCGAGTATCTGGACGAGCAATACAATTTCACATTACCCGCTCTGCAAGAACAAGAAAAACTCGACGAATACTTTGCCAAGGTTGCCAGTAGCGTCAGCCAGATAGAGAATCTGACCCTTGAATTTGATATCTCTCTTGGTAGTGCGGCGCCGTTCAACTATTACGATGGAAGCGAAACGAACCTCAAGCTTCCCGACGTGCCTGCAAATTTTGATGCCCAGCTAGCAATGAGCATCACGGGTAACAAGAGTTTGTCACAACTACACGCAGTACTGCAGTTGATTCCGGACTACACCGCCAGTAGCTCCAACAACAGTGTTGCGGTTTCTACCGATATCCCATCAACCGTCACTGGGCTTAGAAAATTCGCCGCACGTCTCGCTGCTGAAGGATTGGAGCATATAGAATTTCGCGTACTACCTGAGCTTCCCAAGAACATAGGTCGATGGAGCACCGACATAAAGGAAGCAATGGAAACACGCACTGTCGAGTCGGTACTTAAGATGCCTGCCCTTACCGCCAGGCAATTGATACGGCTCGGCAGCATAATCGAGTTGATTGATAAAGCACCTGAAACAATCGAGCAATACGCTCACGGGAATTTGAGTTTTTCAACCAGTTCAGCTCTTTTGCATCGAGCACATCATCAGGCGAAGCTGATCGACTCGGAACTATCGAGTCTTCAGGAAGTTTTTGTACTCGATCGTGTTCCAGCGAAACAGCAACTGTTAAGCCTGATCAATGAACTCGGCGGCTCAGTCAATGAAGAGCCGGACATTGTCGATGCCGACTACTTCAATGCCCGTCGCCAGTTCATGGAATTCAGCATAGAAAAACCAGCGAATCTCAACACCGAACACAAGCGTCACTTAAGTCAGCTGGCAAAGGTATTGCGTTTTCGGGAATTGTTTGTCAACAACACCGAATACCGCGCGGCACTTGGACCAGGCTACAAAGGTCTGCGAACTGACTGGGAGGCGTTGGATACCATGTGTCAATATGCACAGGAACTCAGTGTCGTTCTGGAATCCGAGCAAATTGCAGCTATCGCGCTTGGCGACTGGAAGAATTTTCGCGAAGCTTACATCAGTGACCTCGAAGCCCTTCAATGTGGAGCCAGTAGCGCCAGAAGACTGTTAAGAGTTTTTGGAACTGAATTGCAATCACATACATCACCCGATTTGATCAAGCACGCTGAGACCACCACAGCGAAGTTGCAAACTTGGCACAAGGAATTCGGGATGACCAACGATCACGATGACAAGACCGCACAAACAATATTGTCCAGTTTCACCGGAAAAACTCGTGACGATGTGCTCGTCGAAAATCAAGTATCCGAAACGCAGGACGGTATCAATCGCAAACTCAGCGAAGGTACTATCAGCCGAGAGCAAATTACCGATACCCTCGCCTGGTTAACTGCGGCAAGCGAAGCTGCCACAGAAAACGCCTTGGAAATCGACGCGATCGTGGATCACTTCCAGATCGCCTGAAAAAACATTGATTGTCACAAGCCCCCCGCACTGCTCGGGGTTTATTTACGTTGTCGGCACGATGAAATCAGGCCTGATGCCGCTGCGGCTGATAGCAGCCTCGACATCCTGACCTTTAAGAATACCGTGACCGGTAACCAGAACTGTACGCCAACCGCATTGTGCGCCGCCAAGAATATCGGTGTGCAAGGTATCGCCGACCATGGCACATCGAGCTGGCTCAAAATCACTCAACGTTTTACGTACTTCCGCAAACGCATTGTCAAACGGCTTGCCAAAAAAAGACACATCATTGTGACCACCATCAATAAGGGCATGAGCGTACAGACCGGGCTCATGAGATAGTCCTGCGGGATGTGGAGCAACAAGATCAGGGTTTCCGATATACACCGGTCGTGGACGCTTTGCCAAAGCCGATGCCAACAACGCTTGCCGCTCTGAAGACCAGGCCCCTGCCCCTAACAACACAAAGCCATCGCAGGTTTCATAAGCGTTCTCGTCATCCTCAAGCAACAGACTATTCGGGGCGAGCTTGCCAATCTCTGAATCTGGCCATGCGGCAAAACCCCAAACGGCCGATGACCGCAATTTCAAAGCTGTCGCTAGTGCATCACGACTGGATATGACCTCGTCCGCTGAAAACTCGATACCCCACCGCTGATATTTGGCAGCTGTTTTGACTGAGGGATAGCTTGCGCCATTGGTCAGAACCCGAAGCGTCTTGCCAGCATCACGCAATTGTTTAATTCGCGCAGCGGCATCCGGCACAGCCACATCGCCCACGTTGAGCACACCAAATCCGTCGAGTACAAAACAATCGATGTCGTCGACAAGCTCAAAGAGATTTTGCCGGTGCTCAGACGCCGTTGGAAATTGTGCCGAGGGCAAACGTCCTGATATAGCTTCATATCGGGCAACGGCAGCAGGGGCCGTGTCAGGAAATTCCATTTGTAAATAGTCGTTTCGTTTATTTAAACATCGACCCAAGTACGCGCATTCTCGAACATGCGTAACCAGGGCCCGCGTTCACCCCAGGTGGGAGGGTGCCATGAATTGGTGACCGTACGAAAAACACGTTCTGGATGAGGCATCATGATCGTTACACGACCATCTTCGTTACAAAGCCCGGTTACCCCAAATCGTGAACCGTTTGGATTCAGAGGGTAGGCCTCGGTCATATCACCTTGATTGTCGACAAAGCCACAGCTGATCCTGGCGGCCTTCATACCTTCCAAGGAGGCAAAAACCGCCTGCCCTTCACCATGGGCAACCGCAACGGGCAACCGCGAACCTTCCATATCGGTAAAGAACAGTGACGGTGATTCGTAAACAGTCACAGTTGACACTCGAGATTCAAATTGCTCAGAGGCGTTCCGAACGAAGCTCGGCCAGTGTTCTGCGCCAGGGATTATGTCTTTTAACTGCGACATCATCTGACATCCATTACACACACCCAGCGCGAGCGTATCAGTGCGTTCGAAATACGTTTGAAATTGTTCCAGCAGTATCGGTGTATACAAAATCGATCGTGCCCAGCCTCCACCGGCGCCAAGAACATCGCCAAATGAAAAGCCACCACAGGCTGCGATGGCACGAAAGTCAGCGAGCGTTCGGCGTCCATGTACAAGATCGCTCATGTGGACATCAATGGCATCAAACCCTGCCGTATCAAAGGCAGCTGCCATTTCCATATGCCCGTTAACGCCTTGTTCACGCAAAATAGCTACGGTCGGCCGCGATAGCGCGAGCCCTGGAGCCGCAAGCGGCGGGTTCAATGTCGCTTGTGGGTCAAACGTCAGTAAAGGCGATAATCCTGGATCGTCATCACGGGATATGAGTTCCAGCTCAGCATCTGCGGCAGCAGGGTTATCGCGAAGTCGCTGAATGTGATAACTGGTTTGCCACCATTGGCGTCGCAACTCACCAACCGAATCGACAAACAAAAGCTCAGGCCCGCGAAACAATTCCACATCATGGGTTTCGTTAAGTCCGCCGATCACATGTATATGGTCGCCCAGTCCTGCTGCCTCGAAAACCGCCAGAACCTCGGCGTATTGCGCCGTTCGAAACTGTATCACCCCGCCCGGCTCTTCATTGAATAGCGTTGCGATAACATCAGGCGGCAAACTGCCGATCTGAACACGCACGCCGCAATTACCGGCGAAGGCCATCTCCGCGAGGGTCACAAACAAACCACCGTCAGAACGATCGTGCCATGCAAGTGCAAGCTGACGATCAATCAGCGTTTGTAGTGCCTCAAACAACGCTTTGAGAAGCGCCGGATCATCAACATCGGGGGATTCTCGGCCAGTCTCATCGTAAACCTGACACAAGGCAGACCCGGCCAGACGATTTTTGCCGGCACCAAGATCTATTAATAGCAGCTCAGTATCTCCGCAGTCGGTACGCAACATCGGTGTTAGCGTCTTTCGAACATCGGTGACTGGGGCAAATGCAGAGACGATCAACGACAGCGGCGAGGTGACGGAATGTTCTTGTTCATCGTGCCACACGGTTTTCATGGACATGGAATCCTTGCCGACCGGAATGGCGATTCCGAGTGCCGGTGCAAGCTCAAGCCCAACCGCCTGGACCGCATCATATAGCGCGGCGTCCTCACCGATGTGCCCGGTTGCAGCCATCCAGTTCGCTGATAATTTGATACGTCCAATGTCACCGATTGCGGTACCGGCAAGGTTGCTAATTGCTTCAGCGACGGCCAAGCGCGCGGAGGCTGCGGGGTTACATACTGCCACCGGCGTCCTTTCTCCCATGGACATGGATTCACCCGTATAGCCTTGATAGTCCGCGACAGTTACCGCAACATCACTGACCGGCATCTGCCAGGGACCCACAAGTTGATCGCGAGCGACCTGCCCGGTGATACTTCGATCACCAATCGTGATCAGAAAATTCTTCGCCGCAACAGACGGCAATTGCAGTATCCGTTCAACGACATCGTCAATCAACAGCCCGTCGGTTGAAAAATCAGAGCTGGCCGCAGGCTCATGCGAGGCATCTATCGATAGTTTTGGTGGCTTACCCAGCAAGACGTCAAGTGGAATATCAACCGGACTGTTGTCAAATTGAGAATCGTTGACACATAACTGTTTTTCATCGATAGCGTGCCCGAGAACAGCATAGATGCATCTCTCTCGATCGCACATTGCTTCAAATTGTTCGAGTCGCGCGTGATCAATAGCCAATACATACCGTTCCTGGGACTCGTTGCACCAAATGGCCATCGGCGACATCGCCGTTTCATCATTGGGTATGTTGCGTAACTCGAAAACGGCCCCTTTGCCAGCATCGTTCACAAGTTCAGGCAAGGCATTCGACAAGCCACCCGCACCCACATCGTGCATGGACAGAATCGGGCTTTGATCACCCAGCGCAATGCAACGATCAATGACTTCCTGACAACGACGTTGCATCTCGGGATTACCGCGTTGAACCGAGGCAAAATCCAGCGACTCCTCGCTGGCGCCGCTCGCCAATGAAGACGCGGCGCCGCCCCCGAGTCCGATAAGCATTGCCGGCCCACCGAGTACAACGATGGCACTACCGTCGGGTACCGCTTGTTTGTCGATATTTCCCGCGCGAATATTGCCGAGCCCACCTGCGATCATGATGGGCTTGTGATAGCCACGAATTTCCTGACGCGCCGCGACGCCTTCACCGAAAGTGACTTTCTGACAATAGGTCCTGAAATAGCCACCGAGGTTAGGTG
>CAYULV010000118.1:0-10808 GCA_964445655.1 uncultured Granulosicoccaceae bacterium
TATCTGTTGTTACGCGGTTTACCCGGACTCAATGACATCTGGCTTTATTCAGCAGTGCTACTGGCAACACTGCCGACTGCAACCAATGTATTTGTGCTGGCCCAACAATATGGCGTCTGGGAAGAACGCGCATCAAGTGCCGTGGTCGTGTCGACACTGTTCTCGATCGTGACAGTCACCGCCTTTTTATATGCCGCTCAGAACGCGCTACTTTAGCGAGGCGATGACAATCGACGATCCAACTGTCGAACGGCGATAAAAAGTGTCAGCATGGTCAACAGGCAATAGGCACTCATGAACAGCAATTGCTGCGAAAACGGAACACCGACATCGATCAACCAACCAGTCAAGCCCGGACCAAGAGCGGACGCAAAAACCATAGCTGCGGACGTGACCGCTCTAATGGCTCCCAAGTGCCGAATTCCATAAACCTCTGGCCAGATAGCGCCAAACACCGCATTGGAAACCCCATACGACATACCTAGCAAGAACATGAAGGCAACCATCGTCATACTGTGCTGACCAAATGCAAGTACGATACAACCCAGACTCAATGGAAACAGATAGAACGGCAACATACGCCTTGCACTAAAGCGGTCAACCAGATGCCCGGTCATCAAACCGACGATAACGGTGGTTATCGACATGATAGTGAAAGAGACGGCGATAGCCTCAGGAGCAATTGATTTCATCGCCCCCAGATGCACTTGATGAAAAAATACTGAAGTGCCGATAAAGGACGGTGCCAGCACACCGCTGCAAATTACCCAGAAAGGATAATCAGATATGGCTTCTCGACGTGTCCATTGCACGCCGGTTTCGAGTACCGGCTGCTCGGCGTTCGTTGGACGCCGCGGTACCGACAAGAGCAGCCAGGCTAGCGGCATGGCCACGACGATCAGAATGACGGCGGCGCTCAACCAGGCGTCTCGCCAGTGTCCAAAAGCAAGCATGAACACGACAGCCGCAGGCAAAATACCCTCCCCCAATTGGTGACCGGTGGTCGCCACTGAAACTGCCCGTCCGCGTTCGGCGGCGTACCAGCGGCCCATTGCCGTCATCGCGACATGCGACATCATCCCCTGACCGGACAAACGTAGCAGATAGATGGCAATCAACAGCGCCGCCACGGTACTGGCCGATGCCATGATCAGCGCGGCCAGCGCCAGGGACCCAATCACGACGAGTGCGATTGGGGCCACGCGATAACGATCCACGACCGGCCCGATGACGACCAGAGTCGCCGCGCTGCCCAAGGTTGCCAGCATATAGATCAGGCCAAACCCACCATGTGAAAGAGCAAATTCGTCACGAATCTGCCCGGCGAAACTCGCGATGAAGAATGTCTGCCCAACGCTCGAGAAAAATGTCAGCAGGACGCCACCGGCGAGCCATCTGAGATTTTCCTTGAAAAATGTCCTGAATGTCACAAAGCGTAAATGCAGTGGAGGAAGCTCGCCCGAAGGGCTGTATATAGGGAAAAAACACGGTATACTTGGGAGTTACAGCAAGCAGTACAATGCAATCGCAACCAGTTTAGGTCTAATCAAGTCCTTAATCCGGTTCAAATCAGGGTTTAATCGTAGAATTTGTCCATCAAGTTAGTCCATGAAGGCTTTTTCGCTGACTATCCTCCTACTCCTAAGAATGGTGTTTGTTCCAGAATAAAGGTTGGAACATTTAACGAATCAGTGTCTGGAGTGTTGTGTTGCAACCGCCTTACTTACGCACTATTTAATGCTGAATAGCAAGAAGTAACATCGACAAATCATCCATTCAGTCCTCTGACACTATAACTACAATAGTGTCGATTTTTTCGTTCAAGAGATTATTACGTTGAGTCAAACCGATAACGAACAGCAATTAAGAATTTGGAAAGACCTGGCCATCGGCAAGCAAGTGCTGATGAATGAAGCGGCTACCGTATTGAAATTGAAGGATGATTTCACCGCCGACGAACTCCGAAGCGCGCTCGAAACAGCCGTCAAACGCGCCAATGACGCTGACACTGACATGGCCGCTTCTCGCAATCGTGCATCCGAAGAAATCGGCATCATGCAGGCGGAAGTCAAGAAAACCGAGAAATTACGCCAGGATGCGGAAAATCAGCGTGATGAAGCCCTCAAAGCCAAGGAAGCCGCCGAACAGGCACTGGTCACTGGTCGAAAGGACAATGCCGAGGCATTGCAGAAAGCCAAACGCCAGGTAGAAGATAAGCAGAAAGAACTCAAAGCTATCAACTCAGCACTGGCAGATACCCCTGAAAACATTCTGAAAAAGCTTAAAACGCTTAAAAAACAGAAGCTTGACGAAGGCAATGCGCGAAAAACTGCGGAAGATGCCAACCGCAAGCTGAAAAAGGAAAACAAGACTCAAAAAGAAGAACTGGAAACACTCAGCGAACTTAAAGAGCACGCTGCCAGCCTGTTGGCTTCCTACCGTGAACTGCGCGAGTGGGCTGACAAGGCCGAAGAGAAGATCGAAGGCGGTGACGCTGCACCGGTTGCCAACGCCAAACTCCTTGCCGACATTGAAACAACTACCGCCGGCGCTGACGTAGAAGAAGATACGCGAGAAGTCGCAACCGCCTGACGCGTCTGCGATCAAGAGGCGCACGGGCGGAGTAATGCGCCGTGCGCCCAATCAGGCTCGTTTGAACACTGGCTTCAAGCCTGAAACCCTGCCTTTCCCGCTTGCGATTTCACTCGTACTGCCTTACTAGGTATCATGCGATTGACTCCAGTACCGGTTTGACAAAGGCTCGCCCATGACTCCCGCATCCGCCAGCTCGACAGCGACCCACCTCGAAACTCAATCGCTTGCCGCCATTGATCGTGACCGCCACGACCTGGCATTGGCAATGCGACTAGCCGAACGTTTTGGGTTTCACGAAGGGATATGCAATCATTTCTCAGTTCGACTTGACACGGATGACGAACGTTATTTGATCAACCCCTACGGCCTTCACTGGTCAGAGATTCAAGCTGATTCGCTGCTTATGATCGATGGCGATGGGCATATTCTGGAAGGTGATGGTGAAGTTGAGGATACAG
Source organism: uncultured Granulosicoccaceae bacterium (assembly GCA_964445655.1). Lineage (GTDB taxonomy): Bacteria > Pseudomonadota > Gammaproteobacteria > Granulosicoccales > Granulosicoccaceae > Granulosicoccus. Next base: position 3,054 of record CAYULV010000118.1, read on the forward strand.
CCCGTTTTATTCACGTAGCTGGGCATCGGGCCAACCCTCGCCACAAAGCTCTATTTCATACCCATATGCCGTATGCGACGGCAATGACAATGCTCGAAGACAAGGCTGCCACACTAACCATGGCACATCAGACCGCTGTTCGTTTTCATGACCGTACAGCCTATGAGCGAAGTTTCGGAGGTCTTGCTCACGATGAATCCGAAGGCGAGCGAATCGCCGCGAAGGCCGCCAAGGCGCAAGAGATTGATGTGGTCTTCCTGGCCAATCATGGCGTGGTCGTCGGTGGACCAAGCGTCGCCATGGCTTTTGACGATCTGTACTATCTTGAGCGGGCTTGTCGGCAGCATGTCTTGGCACTGCAAACTGGTGCGGCACTCAAATTGATCGACAAGGAAACGGTTGCACTGACCGTCCAGCAAATCATGGCAGACATGCCTGAATTTGCTGAAAAGCATTTTCGTGCCTTGCAGCGTGTATTGGAAAACAACCCACATCACCTTTTCATCTTCTGAAAACGCGCTTTCGATAGTTCATGTCAGTCAATCATATTCCCGCAGACTGGACTATTCGCTCGGCGGGCGACACGGCGTTTATCATTGAGTTTGGTGACTCAATCGACCTTGCCATCCTGAGCAAGGTAACGAAGCTCGATACGGCTATTCAAAAAGCGTTTGCCAATAATTTGCTCGACGGTCTGCTTGAAACAGTTCCCACCTTCCGATCACTGACGGTAATCCTGGACCCTGGCATTACCACACCTGCAAAACTCGTCAACGAAATTGCATCATTGCCGATCGACGTCGATGCCAGTCTCAATCAAGAAACAAGACACTGGAAGCTTCCGGTTTGTTATGGCGATGAATTTGGCCCTGATTTGTCCGAGGTTGCCAAGGCCTGTGAAATGAAAGAAGACACAGTCATCAAAACGCATCTTGATCAAACCTACGTCGTCTACATGCTGGGCTTTCAACCCGGTTATGCCTTTATGGGCGATATCAATCCTGCATTGAGACTGCCTAGACGAACCGAACCACGTTTGCGTGTGCCTGCGGGCAGCGTCGCCATCGCCAATCAGCTAACCGGTATTTATCCGTGGGAAAGCCCCGGTGGCTGGCATGTGATCGGGCGTTGCCCGACGCCGCTTTTCTCCGGACATAATCAACCACCAGCACTGTTGCGTTCAGGCGATAAAGTGAGTTTCAAAGCAATTGATATGAAGCAGTACAAACATCTGATGGATGCGCGTGCTGCCGATGCAATAAATCTTGACGAACTGCGTGCCGATGTTTGAAATTCTTCAACCAGGCTTGCTAAGCACCTTGCAGGATCAAGGGCGCTTGGGGCTACGCCACCTCGGCATACCTTGGTCAGGTGTGATGGTACCGCCCTGGCAAATGCTGGCCAACGCGCTTGTCGGCAATGACACGAACAACACCGTCATCGAGTGTTTCGAAGGTTCTTTTCTAGGGGTTTTCAAGCAGGCGAGCCGTATTGCAGTAGCAGCCGATAATAGCGCGACCCTGACATTGATCAGCGATGACACGGAAACGCCCTGTCGGCCGTTCAGAAGTTACGACGTGAGTATCGGTACAAAGTTGGTAATCAAAAGTACCGGCGATTTACGTCTCGCCGTTCTTGCGATAAAGGGTTTGCAGGCCGCCGATCAACTTGGTAGTACCGCAACTTATATTAAAGCCGCGTTAGGGGGCATAGCGGGTCGCGCTCTTGAATCAGGCGACGAACTTGCAGTTTCGCAAGCGACAGGCCCCCTTCTTTTCGCAAACGAACTGTCTATTCCTGGTCTTTCCGATGGCGAACTACACGCAGTACCTGGCCCGCAGGAATATCACTTTTCAACACACGGCCTGCAGGTTTTTTTCTCATCCGAATTTGAGCTGACAGCTGAAGCTGATCGCATGGGTTCACGTCTGCAAGGCCCTACCATTGAACATCTTAATGCAGCTGCTCGCGACATCGTATCCGATGCCATTCTGCCGGGTTCAGTGCAGGTACCGGGCAATGGGCAACCGATCGTACTCCTCGCCGATGCCCATACAGCGGGCGGCTATCCGAAGATCGCCACCGTAGCGAGCCTGAATTTGTCAGTTCTCGCCCTGGCACGTCCTGGCACGCGATTCCGATTCAAGCAAATCTCGGCGTCGGATGCGGTACAGCTGACCAGAAACTACCGAGCCGATGTGCAACGGGCTTTGTCCTCACTGCAACTCGTAACCGACACTATCGATACAAGGAGTTTGTTGGCGCACAATCTTATCGATGGTGTGACCGATGGTTCGAGCTGAGCCATGCAAACAGATCCAACAACGTAAAGAGGCACCATGAAACTGAATCTGAACGCTGATCTTGGTGAATCATTTGGCCCTTGGCCAATGGGTGACGACGAACGCCTGCTGGGTATTGTCAACTCAGCCAATGTCGCCTGTGGGTTTCATGCGGGCGATCCGCTCGTCATGCGCGCGACGATCCAAGAGGCAAAGCGCCAAGGCGTCAGTATAGGCGCCCACCCGGGCTTTCCCGACCTGCAAGGCTTTGGTCGACGTCAGATGCAAATGACGCCTGATGAGCTGCACGCGGCGGTCCTCTATCAACTCGCTGCCCTTGGCGGCATGTGTACGGCAGCAGGAATCGAAATGACGCACGTCAAGCCGCATGGGGCACTGAATAACATGGCTTGTGAAGACATCACTATGTCCACAACCATCTGTGACGCGATACGCGCTTTCAATGAAGATCTCATCCTGCTGGCACCGGTTTTATCCGAGTTGGCCCGCGCAGGTGAGTCAGCCGGACTGTGCATCGGTCTCGAAATCTTCGCAGACCGGACCTATACCGATACCGGCAGCCTGACGCCCAGACGATTACCAGGATCGGTGATCAGCAGCAGCGACGAGTGCATTAAGCATGTGGGCAAGATGATCGAAGCAGGCGGCGTCGTCTCAACCTCAGGAAAAGTGCTGAAGACCCCGTTTCACAGCATCTGCGTGCATGGCGACAATGCCCACGCTGTGGATACCGCCAAAGCGCTTTTACAGGCACTTCAGGCGCAAGGACATAAATTCATGACGCTGCCTGACATCATCGCCTAGCAAGATTATTCACGTGGTCTATTCTTCCTTACAAGTAATTATTGAACTTAATAAGGAATTCGCATGAAAGCGCCTCGCATACTGACGTACTCCGTGTCCGCCATGGCACTGTTGACGCTGGTGGCCTGTGGTGACGACCCTGCCGATAAGCTCAAGGGTGCGGTTGAACCTATTGCCAATGCTGCAGGTTCTGCTGCGGCCGACGTTCTACCCGATATGACTGGTGATGACGATACTTTATCGGCGGTTATTGGCGCCAGCGAAATCCCGTATCCGGTCTACCCGAACGGTTCGAAATACCGTGTCGGAGGCGAGAACGGTTTGAAGATCGTGGTGTTTCAGACCGATGACGATTTCGAACAGGTTGATCGCTATTATCGCGAGGTGTCAGGCCAAGTGGGCATGCCACGTCTGATAGCGATGAATGACTACGTCCGCTACAGCAAGGACAATGAAGACAAGGACCCGTGGGCGACCTATCGACCCGGTATCGTGATACATCAATTCAATACGGATGATGAGCGTCAGGCTGTTGGTGCAAAAGGTACGGCACGTACCAATATCATTATGAGCTTCTGATCAACCAGATCAGTTGTTCGACGGTTCAAGCCTCTTCAGCGATCGGTAGCTCGGCTGGTGCTTCATCAGCCATCAAGGCTCCCAATGACAGACCGATTGCAGCAGTTACCTTTCTTAACAAGGCGATAGACATATTGCCCTGCCCGGCTTCGAGCTGGGCAAGATAACGTTCTGATACGCCCGACGTTTCCGCCAACCTTTTGCGAGACATACGTTTCGCTGTGCGATGAAAACGAACACGCTGACCTACGACCTGAAGAAATTCGTCGGTGCTGAGTGAGTCCAGTGTAACTTGCGCTCTGAATGATTCGGAAATGGTCATGACCTGTTTAACGTGTTAGTTGTGAAGGGCCATCACGGCTCCCTTTCCATGGGTATAAACTACCACGTCAATGTTATGTCATCGGGTGAATCTTGGCAACAATTTACACTTAACGACGTTGAGACACATTTATTTTTGTGCGCGGGTCATTGCTTTGGCGCCGAAAATCCAATATCAATCATCAAGGCGCTGAACTTCAAGGACTTTCTAGATATCGCTTTGCCGCCTCGAGTTGGTCTTGATCCAGGTCATTCGGTACCACAGCCTCATCAATGCGGTTTCGACGGCGCCGGCCGCTGATGACCAAACCGGCCATGGCCCCCACAAACAAGGCGAACGGCAGGATCCACAAAACCAGTGTCTTGCTGGAGAAACGTGGTCGATACAGCACGAACTCCCCGTAACGCGCGACCAGATATTCGTCTATCTCAACACGGCTGTTACCCGCCAGAATTTGCGAGCGAATTTCGCGACGCAGGTCACCGGCCAGATCAGCATTTGAATCAGCCAGATTCTGGTTCTGACATTTGAGGCAACGATACTCCCGCAACAATAATTGATAAAGCGTCGCCTGCTCAGGGGTATCAAATGTCTCCATGGTTTCAGCAGCTTGCGAATAAGGCGAAGCAAACAAGACAAGCACAGGCACAAGCAACAAAAATGCAGACAAGATCACGCGATCAAATTTCATAACATCTCCGCTTGCAACTTCTCGACAACCGGTATCAAGGTGTCCTGGATATCATCGCTATCAAGTGCGCCAACATGCTTGTATCGAACACGCCCCAGATGATCGATGACAAATGTTTCAGGGACACCGTAAACACCCCAGTCGATACCGACAGAACCATCACGATCATCGAGTACGGCGGCATATGGATTGCCAAAGCGTTCGAGCCAGCCCGTAGCGTCACTCGGTGTATCTTTGTAGTTAAGCCCAACAATCGGCACATCGAAATTCTCTGACAAACTGACGAGTAACGGATGTTCCTGAATACAGGACACACACCAGCTGGCCCAAACATTGAACACCCAGACTTCGCCTACCATTGAGTCATTCGTGAATGGCTCATCAGATGCCGGCAACGTTGCCACACTTATAACCGGTGCCTCTTTGTCTATCAGTGGCGAAGGCAGATGCGACGGGTCAAGCTGCAAGCCGCGCCACAAAAAAACTGCCAGCGCAATGAATGCCAAAAACGGCAAAAACGTCAGCAGGCGAGGTTTCATTGTGAGGTTGCCGGAATGGCTGCTGCTGATGCGGCGGCCGTTTTTTTATCACGCACCACGGCAAGTTTTCGATAGCGACGATCAGATGCGGCCAGGATGCCGCCGAGCCCCATGAATACCGTGCCCAGCCAGATCCAGCGAATGTAAGGCTTTACCTGCAGCCGCACACTCCAGGCGCCATTCCCCAGATGTTCACCAAGCGCTACAAACAGGTCGCGCGACATATCTCCATCAATGCCAGCTTCAGTCATGTTCTCACGGCGCACATCGTAAACTCGCTTTTCGGCAATCACGGTACCTGTTTGTCCACCGTGCAGATCGGTAAAGCTCAGATTCGCCTGCGCAGCACTGTAATTGGGTCCACGGACTTCTTCTACCGAATTGAAGCGAAAGTTATAGTCACCGACCTGATGCTCGGAACCGGCGCTCATGCGTACCGTTTCTTCCTTGGTGTAAATCGATGTCAATGCAACACCCAAGGTAAACATGGCGAGTCCCGCATGGGCAATTGACATACCCCAGAATGCAGCGGGTGTATGGGTAATTGACGACAGCCGAAGCTTCTTGTTGCGCAGGCGATAGTAAACGCCATACACGGTAGTCAAGGTTATCCAGAGGGTCAGCGCGATTGAAGCCGCAGCGGTAATCTTGTAATCACTGAAACTGGCAGCCAGCAAAGCGCCACCGATCACACTGACCACCGCGAGCACAATCAGACTGTTGAGCTTGCCCTTCAATTTGTCTCGCTTCCAGTTCAATAGCGCACCAACTCCAACGGCCAACAGAATCGGCAACATCAGAGGTACGAAAACCACATTGAACCATTGCTCACCGACAGAAAGCTTGCCAAGACCTAGAGCATCAATGACCAACGGATACATGGTGCCGATCAGGACCGCAGCGCATGCAACAACCAGTAATAGATTGTTCAACAGCAAACCGCTTTCTCGCGAAACCAGTTCGTAACCCTGAGTGCTGGTCAGCCGATGGGCACGAAAGGCAAAGAGCAGCAAGGAACCACCGACCACAATCAATAGAAACAGCAGAATGTACAAACCACGTGTCGGGTCTGCAGCAAATGAATGGACCGACGTCAACACACCGGAGCGAACCAGAAAAGTGCCAAGCAAGCTCAGCGAAAACGCCATTACCGCGAGCAATACAGTCCATGATTTGAACACGCCTCGCTTTTCAGACGCGGCGAGAGAATGCAGCAGCGCGGTCCCGACCAACCAAGGCATGAACGACGCATTTTCAACCGGGTCCCAGAACCACCAACCTCCCCAGCCAAGCTCATAGTAGGCCCAGAAACTGCCCAATGAGATGCCGATGGTCAGGAACATCCATGCAATGTTTGTCCATGGACGCATCCAGCGTAGTGTCGCGGCATCGAGCTTTCCACCGATAAGCGCTGCGATGGCAAAGGCGAAGGCAACCGAAAAACCCACATAACCCATGTACAACATCGGTGGGTGTATCGCCATGCCGGGATCCTGCAACAAGGGATTCAGCGAGGCACCATCAAGCGGTACGTTGGCAAGTCGGGCAAACGGGTTGGATGTCAAAATCACAAACAATAAAAATCCGGTGCTGATCATGCCCAGTACTGAAAGCACGCGTGCCAGCAATACTTCAGGTAAGGAGCGACTGAAAATAGCGACCGCACCGATCCATAACGCCAATATCAGACACCACAACAGAATCGATCCTTCATGCCCACCCCATACGCCGGAGATTCGATAAATAAGCGGCAAGCTTGTGTTGCTGTTACTCGCAACATAAGCCACGCTGAAATCATGACTGATAAAAGCCCAGGTCAGACAACCATAAGAGAGGATCAGCAGAAACATCTGCACATTGGCAGCAGGCTTCGCCAAGCCCATAAAACCACGGTGTCCGGTAAAGCTTCCCAGCAACGGCAACACCGATAAAACCAGCGCAGTACTGAGCGCCAGTATCATTGCGAAATGTCCAAGCTCAGGGATCATGGGTCAACCAACGTCGTGTTGCCGTAAGTAGCTGCGGTACCCGGCATTTGCCCGGCTTTCTCCAAAGCCTCGGCGACTTCCGGAGGCATGTAGTTCTCATCGTGTTTGGCCAATACTTCGCTCGCTACAAAAACACCAGAGTCATCGAGTTTACCCTGAGCGACTATCCCCTGCCCCTCACGAAACAGATCCGGCAAAATGCCCTTGTAACTGATGGTCACGGTTTCGCGCGTATCGCTGACCTGAAATTTCACGGCAAGATCCTGTTCACCACGCTTGACACTGCCATCGACCACCATGCCCCCAACGCGAAAGCGAGTGCCTGGATCCACATTGCCGGCAGCAACATCAGTCGGAGAATGAAACAGCATAATGTTCTGTCGAAATGCATTGACACCAAGTACCACCGCCAGACTTACGCCTGCGAGCATCAGTGAGACCAGAACAAGGCGTTGTCGGCGCTTCGGAGTCATCGGTTTACCTGTGACGGAGTTACATCTTCAGTAGCGATACGATCTTGATCACGTTT
>CAYULV010000118.1:10908-12054 GCA_964445655.1 uncultured Granulosicoccaceae bacterium
CGCACCATCAGATTATAAAAAAACAGGAGTTGAAAGGCTGCCACCATGATTAACAGTGGTCTGAGCATGCTGATGTGCATCGACGGTTTGTCGAATTTGGTAATGGTTGCGGGTTGGTGCAAGGTGTTCCACCATTCGACAGAGTAGTGGATGATTGGAATGTTGATCACCCCTACCACCGCCAGAATGGCACTGGCGCGTGCAGCAGTCTGAGCGGGTTCCAAAGAACCTCGCAAGGCGATGTAGCCGAGGTACAGAAAGAGCAAAAGAAGCTCTGAAGTCAGGCGTGCATCCCATACCCACCAGGTCCCCCACATCGGTTTACCCCAGAACGAACCGCTCAACAAGGCAATCGCCGTGAAAGCGGCACCAATAGGCGCGGCCGCCTCGGCAACGATATCGGCCAGTTTGAGACGCCAGATCAGAAATACGGCACTTGAAACCGCCATGACCATGTACACGAACATGGACATCCAGGCACTTGGCACATGAACAAAGATGATGCGATAGCTGTCGCCTTGCTCGTAGTCAGCGGGCGCCACCACCAGGCCCAGATACAAGCCGATCACCATCAACAGCGCGCAGACAATGCCAAACCATGGGGCAAGTCGCCCAGCTAGGCGGTACATGAAGGGCGCTGAGCCGAAACGATGAATCCACTTGAACACGGGCAAATATCTGATTGTATTAAAGATCTTAAGTAAGACGAAATGTCTCAGCGACCAGCCGCAACACCCACACGGAGCGCCATAGCGGCCACGATGGGAGCCAGCGACATGGAAGCTAGAAGCATAGCAGCCAACAGCGAAATCTGGGCCACTGCCGACTGCCCACTGGCGGCTGTGGCGACTGCGCTACTACCAAATATCAGTACTGGCGCAGTCAGTGGCAGTACCAGTAATGACAATAAAACGCCGCCATGGTTCACGCTGACGATCAGCGCGGCGCCAATCGCTCCAAGCAGACTCAAACAAAGGGTGCCGATGGCCAGGGACACAATCAGAACCCCATAGGCCTGACTCTCAAGTTGCAGAAACAGGCCAAGCAACGGTGAGATAAGTACCAGGGGCAACCCGCTGAGCAGCCAGTGCCCGAGCGTTTTGGCCAAGGCGACAACTGACAGGGGTTGATCGGATAGTACGTACT
>CAYULV010000119.1:0-3454 GCA_964445655.1 uncultured Granulosicoccaceae bacterium
CAGGTGAATGTGTTGTTACGCCTCGATGAAAGCTCTTATTCGGGCGGCGCCATGGGTGACGATCATCCGAGTGCATGGTTCCATGAATTTGACGGAGGACGTTCCTGGTATACCGGTGGTGGTCATACGGATGCCAGTTACGCTGAGGCAGATTTTCGCAGCCATTTACTTGGTGGTTTACGTTATTCAGCAGGTTTTTTAAATAACGTTTTCTGATGCGGTAACGCAAAAGTGGCCCATCAGATAAGATGAGCCACTGTATCGCAGTTGATTGCTATTTTTATTCCTTTTTACCAAACCATTCAAGACTCATTCTTATCCCGGCTAGTAGTAGTAAGGCCGCTAGCAAGAAGCCACCCAGCGATCCGCCGCCACTAGAAGTGCTGTGACGGAATGACGGAAATGCAGGTTTATTGCTGTCCTGTTGATTTGACTTGACGGGTGAGTTTGCCCGTTGTTGTCTCGCTTGTTGTTCGCGATCCACACGTTTCGCATTCTTGCGTTCGATTTGTTCCTGGGCAAATATCTCGTCCCGAACCACGATCAATGACGTGTAGTTGGTAACCAGGCCATGATCTAGTGCAACATCGGTGATCCCCTGTCGTGTGTCGCGGGTTTCACCAACGATATCTTGTTGTGCCTGCATTGCCTTGATCGTTGCATAGGCCCATAAACGTTCGAGCTCTGGGATGTCGGTATCTACCTTAGGAAAGACAACGTCACTTTCAAACTGTTTTTTCTCACCTGAGATTTCAGTATCGATTGTCAGACGTGCTGTACCATCGCCTGAGTATTTGCCAAACATCACCAGCTGCTCACCGCGATAGACTCGATTGAACTTATCTGGGGTAATGTCTCTGGTACGAACACCTTTGATGGATACCTTGAGGTTATGCATCGCCTCATGCGACACCTTGCTGATCATCTGCATCATCAAGCCGACAATATCGTCATCGTTGGATACGTTCATCGCAAAGCCTTCCATGTGATTGGTCAAGCCCTCAAGTAACGGTTCGTTTGCGCTATTACCCATGATGGCGGTAAACAGGCGAACATCAACAGGTTCCATCAGTTTCAGAAACTTGGTCAAGTTTGACGGCCCGACATTGGCAACCCCGTCGGTAACCAGCAAGACAGCGGTGGTACGATCTTGATCCAGTGATTTGGCCGCAGCCTGGAGTCCATCAAACAAATTTGTGCTGCCACCGGCCTGCAGTGTGTCGAGTCTTTGTAGTACTGCTTCGATATTGGTTTGATCAGCTGGCAAGTAGCCGCGCGTAAAATCACGGGCTCGATCACTGAACAAGATGATCTTGAAACGATCAGCTGTATTCATAGCGCCCAATGATCGACGCACACCTTCAATCAAGCTTGCAAACTTTCCCTGCATAGAACCGGATGTATCCAGAACAAATATCCAGTCCCGGCCTTCAGTAATTGGATTGAGATCCACGCCAGGTGTCAAGGTGAGCATGAAGGTGCCGCTTGAACTGTTCTGATCGCGGTAGGTTACAAGATCAACCGCACCGGGCAGGTTTTCCGCCAGTCTCCAATAGACAACGATGTCCTTGTCCAGTGTATAGGCTGCGGTCGAAGACGGTTGCGCGGTCACCAATCCTGTTGGGGATTGTTGTGCTTCAATAGCTTCGATAGCCTGATCATCCAAACCCGGACCCTGTGATGTACCAGAACCTTGTTTCGATTCGATCAGGACATCCCATTCACCGGCGTCAATCTGCGTAATCGTTGCCTGACCATTGGTGACGCGTACGGCATCGACCGGGTAGGCGGATCGCAACTTCATTCTAAAGCTGAACGCTTCGCTCACTTGTTCAGTACGGGTCCAGAAAGCATCGCGTTGCTCGTCTACACCACCTTCTTCAAGTGGGTAGACAAAGCGTCCCATGGAATGATCAACCGATTGCTTTTGCAAATAGACAAGCCGTATTCGAACATCCTGCCCGGCAAGCACCGGTGATACTTCAATATCGAATGTTCGATACTCATCCTGCTCGACCAAGGCCGTTTCACGCCCCTGACTTTTTTCACGCTCGTGCAAATTGCGCGCGTCTTGTTTTTTCAATACCTCTGCATGCACGGGATTGCCATCGATCCAGTAGGTGAATTCACCGACGGCCGCGTCCTTCGGCACAGGAAAGCTGTACAAGGCATCGCGGTCCTGAGCGTGCGGATTCTTGAAGATCTGATCGATTTCGGTGATCGAATAGCCGTTTTCGAGGGTTACGCTGACATGGTGTTCGGCAAGGGTCAGGCTGGGTCCACCACCTTTGGGGACCAGTAGGCCTGCCGCATTGGCCTGTTTTGCGCCGAGAAATGCTGTCAGTAAAAGCACGCTTGAGAGGATCCAAAAGCGGCCTGATATAAGCTTTTTATTGTTTCGAATCAATGACTTGAGTTGTTCAAACATTGTCTAAAGTCCTTTGGTTATTAAACGGTGTTCAATTAATGGCCAGGCAGCTGTTAAGGCTGGATCGCCATGGTCGATATATTGAACGCTGTTTAATTTAAAATCTGTATAATTGAACAATGTTTAATAATCTGTAATGAAGCAAACGCATCATGGGCCGAAGAAGCGAGCACAGCCGGGAAGAATTGACGCAGCTGATCGTCGACGCGACGCTCGAACTGGTCAGAGAGCAGGGGCCAGCTTCGGTCACCGCTCGGCAGATTGCTGAGGCAGTCGGCTACACGCCCGGCATGCTGTATTCCATTTTCGACAATTTGCAGGCTATCTATCTGCGTGTGAATGTCGTGAGTCTGGATAGTTTGTACGAGCAGTGTCTGAAAGCACAAAAGAAGGCGCGTGGTCCGGAGCGTTCAATACGCGCCATGGGGCTGGCCTATCTTCAATTTGCAGCAGACAATGCCAATCAGTTTCAATTGATGTTTCAACCCATGCCTCCCACAGATACCGCCCAACCGGTTGAGCTCGGCGCACGTATACGTTCCTTGTTCGAGCTTATTGAGACTGAGTTGCGGGCGCTTGATTCGCATGCCAGCGATTCTGCGATAAAACTAGGTGCTCGTACCCTGTGGTCAGGCGTGCATGGTGCTGCTGCATTGAGCCTGACCGATCAACTTTATAGCGATGAAAAAAACAGTGAACAATTGATTGTCAGTATGTTGGTCAGTCGATTTGTCGATAGCTGGCAACGGTGAGCTTTGTTTCATCATTGACTACTGGCGGCTCGTTTTATCGAGCGGTCATCACGATTGTTGTGGCGATTTTTTTGTTTGATGTGCAGGCCGCACTAATCAAGCACATGGGGACTCGCTTTTCGATCGAACAGATTGCGGTGTTCCGAAATTTATTCGGTCTCTTTCCGCATTTTATCGTTCTGTTGCTAATGGCTGAATGGCGTAGCGCAGGCTATTCCTTGAAAATGAAGCGCTGGAAACTCGGGTTGGGGCGAGGCCTGCTGTTGATCTGCGC
>CAYULV010000119.1:3554-12016 GCA_964445655.1 uncultured Granulosicoccaceae bacterium
GCCATGATTTCTGCACTTGTTGTATTAGTCACTGTGGGCCAATGGACGCCAATGACTCAATTGACAGACTGGTTATGGTTTATGGCCATGGGTTCAGTGGGTGGCATGGCAGTCTTTTTGTTGATATCGGCCTACCGAATGTCAGACCCCAGTTCACTGTCGCCATTTGAATATTTCGGCATTCCGTTTTCGTTCTTGCTTGGTTGGTTCTTTTTTGGCGAAGCACCAGTAGACTCTTTGTTTCCCGGCGTTTTGTTGATCGTTGGGGGTGGTTTGCTTGTCGTGTGGCGGGAGCGCAGGGCGCGATCGAATAAAGCAACGCCGGAATCGTTTGAGAAACACCGTGGTGGCATTGATCCCGTATCAGATGAGCATTGAATGTTGACCCTGTGTTGCGTCCCGATCATGCATTAACTCAGGGCCATCTGCCGTTTCCCGATTTCGGTCAAGTCCTCGATAGTGGCTCGACCGATAAAATTCGTTTCGTAGTCTTCTGCGGCAAAGTCCGGCGCGCTTTTACCACTCAGGAAACTGCTCGCCTGGCGTAGCGCATAAGCGCGGTTTTTACTACACGCCGGACTGGCTCCAATGTAGATGACGTTTGCATAGTCTTTGCCATGATGCTCGTTGCCCACTGCATGAACAACGTCGGGATGCCACCAGACAGTATCGCCGGGTGCGACCGTTTGAATAGGGACTATTGCCGGTACCAAATCAGGATGCCATTGCTGATCGACACCGAGTGCTCGACCGGGTTTTGCCAGGCAGAGTTCGTCATCAGGGACATCATCTTGCAATGCACGTAGCAGGACATAACCAATCGCGTTAGCTATGGGCAGCAGCTGAAGTGTGCCGTCGCCAGGGCCTTGTTCGGTCAATGCGGTCCAACCTTGAAACGTTCTGAACATCGAACTTACCGCTGGAGAGGCGTACTCACGTGTCTGTGTTCGAAAGGCGGCTTGCCAGGGATCGTATTGATCAAATTGCCCATTGAAAATCGATGCATAGATGCGTTGAAAGGCAGGATCTACCCAACGTTCGTAGGACCCTGCATCCATGTGTGGTGACAAGCCAAGTGTGGTGTCACCCGGAGCCCGTCGCCGTGTACGATCGGCATAGCTATAGTCGGCGTCGGGATCAAATTCCGGCCCGGCAGGTGCCGAGATATCCCACAATCGGTTCAGGAATCGTTTCGTGGTAGCCATGGATTCAGCCTGACGGGCCATGACTTGTGGGCGAGACCAATAGACGCCGTAGATCTGTGGCTTTGCATCAGCCAGATCGCCAAAGTAGGTATCAAGCCCGGCTTTTTCCTTGGCGTGCTTTAGATAATTATTGCGATCTAGGTAGTCTCCCAGCTCCTGATTCCAATCCTCGGCCATTGCCTGCGGGAAGACACCACGAATGATGACACAGCCGTGTTGGCGTATCGATGCAATATCTCTTGTGGAGACACTGTTGCCTTTAATGGCTTCGAACGATAGCTCGGGGACTACAGCTCCGGTGTTTGCTTGCTTGTCGACCACATCATCAACCGCTGCGCGTATCGTGTCCGCGACGATCTGGAACTGTTTTGCCGTGTCATTGCTTTCCCGCAGTGCAAGCTTGGCAGAGCGAATGAAGGGGCCTGGGTCGAAATCGCTATCAGACATACAGGAATCTCTCTGTTAAGTCGGAGGTCAGTCAGTCGGCTGTGAATCTGGCGCCGATTCAGGGGTTCAATGTCATCATAATGTAATTGTCTGTAGACTGCGCCGTGACCTTAACGAACACGGTGAATTCGTGATGAAAAAAACGGCAGCAATCATTGGCGGCGGCGTCATTGGTGGCGGTTGGGCTGCCCGCTTTTTGCTCAACGGCTGGGATGTGAACATCTTTGATCCTGACCCGGAAGCGGCCCGCAAGATCGGTGAAGTGCTGGCTAACGCGAGACGTTCGCTACCGTCGTTGTATGACACGGCGTTACCTGATGAGGGGGAGCTGCAGTTTCATGAAAGTATTGAGGCGGCCGTTGCAGAGGCGAGTTGGATTCAGGAGAGCGTGCCGGAACGACTCGACATCAAGCACACGACTTTCAAGGAAATACAACAGCATGCCGCGGTTGACGCCATCATCGGTTCATCAACCAGTGGTTTCAAACCTTCCGAGTTACAGACAGGCGCCTTGCGTGCCGAGCAGATCATCGTCGCACATCCATTTAATCCGGTTTATCTTTTGCCGTTGATTGAATTGGTACCGTCATCGTCGACACCCGTCGACACTATCACGGCTGCCAGCGAGGTCTTGACCACGCTGGGTCTCAAACCACTCGTCGTACGCAAGGAGATTGACGCGCATATAGCAGATCGCATGCTTGAAGCAGTTTGGCGCGAAGGCTTGTGGTTGATCAAGGATGGTATCTGCACCACAGAAGAGTTGGACGATGCCATTCGCTATGGCTTTGGTTTGCGTTGGGCGCAGATGGGCTTGTTTGAAACCTATCGCATTGCCGGTGGTGAGGCTGGCATGAAACACTTCATCGAACAGTTCGGCCCGGCACTTCAATGGCCATGGACAAAACTCATGGATGTACCTGAGTTCAATGATGAGTTGGTTGAACTGATTGCCAGTCAGTCTGATGCACAGTCCGGGCATATGACGATTCGCGAACTTGAACGTCTTCGTGATGATAATCTCGTGGGTATCATGCGCGCTCTTAAGCAATCAGGTAGTGGTGCTGGCGGTACCATCAAGCAACACGAAGCGAGCCTGTCGGAGGTCAGTGCGAGTAGTGAAGGTTTACCGATTACCGGGCAGCGCCAGATCCCACAGAGCTGGACTGACTACAACGGGCATATGAATGAAGCTTATTATCTTGAAATAGCTTCTATCGCCACAGATCGATTCATGAAACTCGTTGGTTGCACTGATGAATATGTCGCCGCCGGGCAAAGTTATTTTACCGTCGAGAATCATGTTTGTTATTTGTCTGAACTGCATCAGGGTGATCAGCTAACTGTAAGTACGCAGTTACTAGAAGGCGAGGGCAAGAAGATGCATTTGTTTCATCGTTTGCATGGGCCAGATATGACTGTCGCTGCGACCGTTGAATCGCTGCTATTACATATGGATCTCAAGGCACGAAAAACATCCTTGCCAGGTGAGGCAGTTGCAACGCAACTGGCCAGAATATATGCAGAACATTCGTCCTTACCCAAACCTGATGGCGCTGGACGTTATGTAGGACAACGCGACTGAGCCGCCCCTGCCTGTGAATCACACTCCGTTCAAACCGCTGTGGTCAGTAGGACTGATGACCGGTACTGTGCTCGACGGCAATATAGATGTGGCGCTGTTGAAAACGGATGGCGAGCAAATTGAATCATTTGGCCGATACACCTTGGCGCCTTATTCAAACAACACGGTTGAGCTACTGCGTGAAGCGGTTGATCAAGCAAGTCGTTGGCAGTTCCATGGCACTGAACCCGATATCTTTGCTGAGGCGAGTCGGCAACTGACGATTGAACAATCCGATGCCGTCAAGCGCCTTGTCGAGGACGCTGATTTGTCGCTTGACGATATCGGTGTTGTTGGTTTTCATGGTCAGACTGTGCTGCATCGCCCGCCACAGGGTGGTAGCGTTGGACAAACCCGACAACTCGGTGATGGTGCTTTGATGTCTCAACGACTGAATGTGCCTGTTGTCGATGACTTTCGTAGTGCCGATATGCAATTGGGTGGTCAGGGTGCACCCTTGTCAGCGATTTATCATAAAGCCTTGTTGTCTCGGCTCGCCGTGCCTGGCAATCCTGGCAATCTTGGTTTGACTGGCGAGATTGGCGTGGCTGGCGCGACTGGTGTGACCGACGTGGCTGGTAGTCCTGGCATGACTGAACCTTCTGGCAGCATGGCTGTGTTGAATCTGGGCGGTGTCGCAAACCTTACCTGGTGGGATGGTCGTGAGCGATTGATCGCCTTCGATACCGGTCCGGCCAATGCGCCAATCAATGATTTCGTTCGAGAAGTTGCTGGATTGGACTATGACAAGGATGGCGCACTCGCTGCCGCTGGCGTGGTTGACGAAAAACGCTTGGCAGAATTACTTAACCATGCGTATTTCAATGAACCGTTTCCCAAGTCGCTGGATCGTTTTGGTTTTTCCTGGCAAATGGCTGAAGGTTTATCCTTGCAAGATGGCGCAGCGTTGCTTACGGCCTTTTGCGCTGCGGCTGTCGGCAAGGCGTTAGCGCAATTACCGCATCACCCAAAACAATTGATCGTCTGTGGTGGCGGCAGGCACAATGCCAGTCTAATGAAAGCACTTGAACAACGTACAGGCGTGCAGGTCGTTGCGGCCGAGCAGGCTGGATGGCGTGGGGATGCGGTGGAAGCTGAATGCTTTGCCTATTTGGCCGTGCGCACATTGCGTGGACTGGCCAACAGTTATCCGGGCACCACAGGTGTCACGTACCCGGTGTCTGGCGGGGTGATTCATCGGCCCAGTTTAAATAACAATCATGGTGTAGTTTCGTGAACAAACACTGGCAGGAGCAATTAAAAAAAACCTGGGGAATCGATGGGGCACTGACCAAGCTTAACGGCGAATTCGATCTCAATTTCAAAGCACGCACACAAGATGGTCGTCAGTATTTGATGAAAGTCATGCGCGCCGATTGCGATGCCGGCTTTGTCGAGATGCAGTGTAATGTACTGACTCAAATCAATGCTGCGGACAACGAGGTCAGGGTTCCAACAGTCTTCCATTCACTGGCGAAAGAGAAGATCGAATCGATTACGGATGAAAATGGTGACGCGCGCTTTGTTTGGGTTCTCGATTATATCGATGGTATGACCTATGCGCACTTCGCGCCGAAATCACTCGATCTGATCCGCCAGCTCGGCTCAGGCATAGCCCATATGCAGCGCGCGATGAGCGGCTTCTCACATGCAGTGCTTGATCGAGATTTCAAATGGAATCTGATGCAGGCAGATTGGATCAATGAGTCTGTTTCCGCCCTTGGTGATGCTGACCGGATTGCTTTGATTCGATCGATTATGCTCGACTATCAATCAGCCCGCGGCGTTGCTGAAACTCTGACAAGTACTGTCATTCACAACGATATCAATGATCACAATGTGATCATCAGGTCGTCCTTAACTGATAAACCTTCGCTTGGTGGCATCATTGACTTTGGTGATATGTGTCGTGCACCACGTGTCTGTGAGCTTGCCATCGCTGGTGCCTATATCGTGCTCGATCATCCTCAGGCTGAGAAAGCGCTTGCCGCGTTGATAGCAGGGTTTCATTCCGTGTCACCACTGACGGGGCAGGAAATAGATCTGATCTACCCTATGTTGCGGGCGCGACTTGCTGTCAGTGTCGTGAACTCAAGTATTGAAGCCATCGCCAACCCTGATGACCCTTATGTTGTTGTGTCGCAGGCGCAAGCGTTCAGATTTCTTGAACGGGATGATATAAGCCCGACGCTGTTGAATGCGAGGCTGCGTGTTGCCTGTGGCTTGGCTTGTACAGATAGCGCGCAGCGTATTCAGTCATTTCTCTCGTCAGAGGTACGTAACCATTGTGTCAATGTATTGGGTCGAGATTTGAATCAGGCAGCTTGCATTGCATTCTCGGTGGAGCGTTCTGCAGTGCCGCAAGACCCGTTCAAGTTGAGCGACGGTGAAGCCGCGTCCATGTACGACGGCGATACAAACCCAGGTGAGTTTGCGCTCGGGTATTACAATGAACCGCGATTGATCTACACAGATAAAGCTTTCCGGCGTGGGGCGTGGCGCAATAGCAATCGCCGCACGGTGCACTTGGGTGTAGATGTATTTGCTCCCGCTGGTACCCGCGTTCACGCGCCTATTGATGGTTCTGTTTATGCCGTTGAAAACAGGACAACGCATCTGGATTATGGCGGGATGGTAGTGCTGATGCATGAAACCCATGACGGCGACACGTTCTACAGTCTCTATGGTCATCTTGATCCAGCGGCCAGTAAGCATCTGCAGCCAGGAACATTGCTCAAAGCCGGGGACGTGTTTGCTGAGCTTGGCGACAAGACGAATAACGGCGGCTGGGCTCCGCATTTACATATGCAACTCGCGGTCACCGTCGATGGCCTTGGTAATGATTGGCCTGGTGTGGCCGACCCCGATGAGATCGAGCTCTGGAATGCGATCTGCCCGAACCCGGCTGCCTTGTTGAACCTGGCTGATGAAAAAATAGCCAGTCCGATGATTGATGAAGATCAGGTTCTTGACAGGCGCCAGCGAGACTTTGCTGCCAATCTGAAGCTGAGCTACCGCGACCCGATCATGCTGTTGCGAGGGTGGCGACATTACTTGTTTGATCAATGGGGTAGGCCATACCTCGATGCTTATAACAATGTGCCACATGTAGGACATGCGCATCCGCGTATTCAATCAGTGGTTTCGCGTCAATGGTCTCAACTTAATACCAATACGCGTTACCTGCATCCGTCTCATTCGGCGTTTGCGGCACGTTTGCAATCAAAGTTACCGAACTCGCTATCTGTCTGCTATTTCGTCAATTCGGGTTCAGAGGCGAATGAACTCGCGCTTCGACTGTCAAGAGCGCATACCGGCGCCAAGGATATTATTACGCCGGATCATGGCTATCACGGTAATACCACTGGCGCGATTGATATATCTGCCTATAAATTCAACGCTGCCGGTGGAGTGGGTCAGGCTGACTGGGTACACCTTGTGGATATTCCGGATTCTTACGCCGGAACTTATCGTCATCCGCAGCCAGATTGTGCAAGTTACTATGCAAAGCAAGTAGATGATGCCATCGCCCGTCTTCAGGCTAATGGCGGCAATCTCGCTGGGTTTATCGCCGAGACATTTCCGAGTGTGGGTGGTCAAGTTATTCCACCGGATGGCTACCTGGCTCAGGTGTACCGTTCGGTTCGTGCAGCGGGTGGCGTTTGTATCGCTGACGAAGTGCAAACGGGCCTTGGTCGCCTGGGTGACTACTATTTTGCCTTTGAGCAACAACAGGTTGTTCCGGATATTGTTGTTCTTGGTAAACCTGTTGGCAATGGTCATCCAATCGGTGTTGTCGTAACGACTCCCGAGATTGCAAATAGTTTTTCCCAGGGGCCAGAGTTTTTTTCCACATTTGGTGGATCCACGGTTTCCTGCCTGGTGGGCAAGGAAGTGCTGGACATCGTTGATGAGGAAGGTCTGGCGATGAAGGCTGCAAAGGTTGGCAAGCGTGCCATTGATGGGCTGAATACGTTGAAATCCAGGCATCCAGTCATTGGCGATGTGCGTGGCATCGGTTTGTTTATCGGAGTGGTTTTTGTAAGCGATCCGGAGAGTAGAAGCCCGGCGACGGAAATTGCTGCCTACGTGGTCAATCGCTTGCGTGAGCACCGGATATTGGCAGGCCTTGAAGGGCCATCGAACAATATTCTGAAAATCAGACCACCATTAAGTATTGATGAAGAGGATATCGACCTGTTGTTGCAGACATTGGACGGTATCCTGGCAGAAACAGCGATCACCGAATCGGCTGTATAAGTTAAACGACTTTTGTCGAACCCGATCCATTTGCAGAATGCAGTGGCGTTGCAATTCATTGAACGAAAAATTCCGTCAGGTAACTACAAGATTGGGAATAAGGTTTGACGGGGTTTTCTATATCCATCTTATCTTCAAAGGTAAAAACGTGATACAACAGGGTGTTCGATTCTGAGATGATGAGTGGTCCGAGACTAGGGAAATAGTTGCCGCGTGGCTGGAGGCGTCAAATTTTCCTCATGAAAGGGTGCGGAAGCATCACTTTTTCAGATGACGAGCTCTCGATCGAACAGTTCTCGCGGTGCGAGCCGAGAGTAGCCGGGAATCAGCACGGTATTACTACTGCTACAACTCGTTGCATTCAATTTTTTGTACTTCAGATAAGGAGTGTGCTTACTTTGATTTTGATAAAGTTTATGGTGCGCATAGCTTCGTTGAATGTGGTGGTTTGGGGGTGATTTGTGTTTAATGCTTCCGGCACCTCGCACACTAGTTTTATAACCCAACAATTAAACGAGATATCAATGAAATTAAATCGTCTTTCTTTATCCTTAGTGATCGCGTCAGCGTCTTTATTTACCCTGGCTGCTTGCAGTAGTAGCTCGGACTCCGATGATGCAGGAAGCGAGGTCGTACTCTTTGATGAAGCAACTGATGGCGACATTGTGGATGATCCCAATAATCCACAATTTTTGCAGCTTTTAGTCGGTGGAAACCGCATCAACGCGTCAATGGTTGCTCCTGATCTGGACTACTTGACGATCAACGTTCCTGCGGGTAGCGAGTTGACAGCTATAGAGCTCGCGGAATACGTTTCATCAGATGATCTGTCCTTCATTGCTATTCAGAATGGCTCCGTATTTACTGAACTGCCAGCCAGCCCAGTAGTTGGGAATCTACTGGGCTATTTGCACTTTGGTATCAGT
>CAYULV010000120.1:0-11987 GCA_964445655.1 uncultured Granulosicoccaceae bacterium
TCTCCCGGAACGGCGGGCACTGCATCAAGCAGTATGGCCAGTGGCTCAAGCGCAGGGCGTGCGAGTAGTGCTGTCAATTCCGGTGATGATATTTACGACGTACGCGAAATGCTGAAAATTCTCAACTTTCGTGACAGCGATGCCAGTCGTCTGGCGATCGATAAAACTCAATTCAATGACATCAAAGCAGGTAATGTATCCGCACTACCTGACAGCGGGCTTGCAGACGTCGCAGGTAAACTCCGAAAGATGCTTGCCTAGAGCTTGTCAGTTACAGTGTCCGCTCTAATAGATCCGCGCAATATTCACACGATCAGGCATGACCTTTATAAAGTCGGCCTGTTTATTTTAGCGATCTGGATCGTATTCGTACTAGACCGATTTCTTGCATTGGAAGCTCTGGGTTTGAAACCTCGCGACTTGCGTGGCGTACCTGGCATTATCGCCATGCCATTTTTGCATGTCGACTTGAAACATCTACTGGGTAATTCGGTACCGTTAGCAGTCACATTAATGCTTTTAGCAGGATCTCGCGCCAACAGCAGCGCTATTGTGATACTTATCGTTATCTTGTCGGGTGCGGGATTGTGGCTGTTCGGGCGAAACGCTAATCATATTGGTGCCAGTGGCCTCGTTTTTGGTCTCATCACGTTTCATATATTTGCCGGTATATTCGAGAGACGTTTACGATCAATCTTTATTGCAATCATCGTAGGCTTGCTTTACGCGTCAACCATAATCCGCGGCGTACTGCCTTTTCAGGAAGGTGTTTCGTGGGACGGTCACCTGTTTGGTGGCATCGCTGGGATTCTTGTTGCCCTCGCCTCTGCCCGTTTGTTAAATGAAGAACGACTGCATGCTAGTAAAAAACGTGTATCCACATAGGCAACAGAAATAGTGCCGGACAATATCAAACCGTTCAACGGCAATTTCACACAGCAAGAACCCATTGATGCCGCGGCTATTGATGCCGCCGTTAGGGTCATGCAAGGTGGCCGCCTGCACCGCTACAATGTCGCAAGCGAAGAAGAGCTCTCAGAAACAGCTCTGCTTGAAATCGAGTTTGCCAGGTATCAGGATCAAAAATACTGTCTCGCCTGTGCCTCTGGCGGGTATGCCCTGCAGCTCGCGCTACGTGCCTGGGGACTGAAAGCTGGTCAGCCCGTTTTAACCAATGGTTTTACCTTGTCTCCTGTACCGGGGTCCATATTTGCCGCGGGTGGAAAACCGGTTCTCGTCGATACAACTGAGGATCTTGTGCTCGACCTCGATCACCTACAGACGATGATCAAGTCCAGCGGTGCTCGAGTCTTGATGCTTTCTCACATGCGTGGCCATATTGTCGATATGTATAAACTCGTGGACATACTCGATGCGCATGATGTTGCCTTGATTGAGGACTGCGCACATACGATGGGGGCAAGCTTCGACGGAAAGAAGAGCGGATTTCACGGTGTAGCGGCATGTTTCAGCACACAAACTTATAAGCACATCAATTCCGGCGAAGGTGGATTGATGACTACAGACGATGATGAACTGATGGCGCGCGCCATCGTGCTGTCAGGTTCTTATATGTTGTTTGAGCGTCACCAGGCCGCGCCACCCTTAGAGGTCTTTAACCGAATCAAACTGGAAACTCCAAATTGCAGCGGACGGATGGACAATTTACGTGCGGCAATATTACGCCCTCAACTAGAGAAGCTTGATACCAGAGGCCAACGCTGGAACGAACGTTATGACGCCTTTGCCAATGTGTTACGCGAGAGCAATGCGATTCAAATGCCCGCACGCCATCCTGCCTGTTACGAGGTACCGAGCTCCATACAGTTTCGCATCGAACGTTTTGACGATGCGCAGAATCAGGCGTTTCTTGAAATGGTCAAGGATTACGGCGTTGATCTGAAGTGGTTTGGCGATGCAACGCCAAAGGCTTATACCAGCCGCTATGACAGTTGGCATTATATTGAGACCAAGGAACTGCCACAGACCGACAAGATACTGTCTCGCCTTTATGACTGCCGCCTACCTCTGACATTCAGTGTTGCGGATTGTGCCGAGATCGCGGGGATTGTTTTGGCTGTTGAACAGGCCATGTAGCACTAGACAAGGATTTATCACCGGTAAATTCTTACCTAGCACTCGTGACCTCCTAGCCCATTCGGACCACCAAAGGCTACATCCGTAGTAGCACATGCACCACCTGCGTAACTCTCTGTTTCAAGAATACCCAGGCCAGAACCTAGCCCATTATTGCTGTTGCAGACGGGGCTTTGCTCAATCGGAGAGAATGAACTCGTAGTATCAACTGGATCGGTGAGACTGGCAATCGTCGACTCAGCTTCGGGTGGAGGTTGGTGGGATGCCAAAACCTCATCCTTCCAGAGTTCAGACTGCATTCTCACTGTCGCAACAGATTTGATCGGCAACATGTTCTGCGCGTAGAAGATCGCATTAGCTGGATTTTGATCCAGTTCCAGCATCGCTCTGCTTACCAGGCGATTGACAAAAGGCACCTTTAATTCAAAGCCATGCGTCACCTCGACTTTCAGCAGGTTGGCGTCTCTCAACGTCATGCCTGATGCGCTTCCAGCAGCTGCCATCTCACCATGAATGTGACGAAGATGGCTATTGGGAATCACTTCGCGTCCCTCATCATCGGTTATCTTCCAATCTTCAAATGCTTCAATACTGGGGCTAATTATTTTTAAGCGAGTATTGACGGGATTTGCCGCCTTGAGTACCGATTGCGCTATAGCTGACGCTGCCTTCTCGGTACTTCCGTCCCCACCCTCAAGCGGTGCCAGGCGTAAACCCAGTTCTTTCCTCATGACGCTGACTTGACCATGGTTTACAGCGCCGCTTCTGGCCGCCTCAAATGTAGCGTAATTTACCGTGGTCTTGCCATGATAGACAAGACCAGCCTGAACGGTGCTCAATCCAAAAAATAGTAGCGCTGGCGACACTACGACCATTTCCGTAAGTGAAGCACCTTTTTGAAATTTTGCTATTCGCTTTTTAATCCACATGATTTCATCCTTGCTTACTGATTGAAGTCAGTAATGCCGAGTTCTCGTCGCAGGTTGTATATCTTCAATACGATCGTGTATGAGATCGGATAACACTCTAAGTCGTGCCTCGATCACCGCTTTTGCAGGGTCACCTGGGCGCAGTTTTTCCCATGCCCTGGTCATGGCAAATTGCGCGTTCAGCAGATAGGCAGTCGAGAGGTTGAACCAAGGCTTGGGTTGGGATGAGTTTCGATCAATCGATGCTTCATACGCATCGATAGCCTTCGTGTAAGCACCTTGCTGGGCAAAGGTATTCCCCAACCTGAACCAACCATAGGCATCGTCAGGTACAGCTTGAGTGAGTTCTTTATAAAGTCGCACCGCATCAATCCACCGATTTTCCTGATAGGCCAGATCAGCTGATGTGGACAATATAAAGACATCATCGGTGTATGCCGAAGCGGGATTCGAAACATTCTGCTTTTCTTCAACAGTCGCACACCCAGACACAATCACCAGCGATGCGCCAATTAATATATTTTTTATAATTCTCATTCTTGCCGCCATAATGAATTCTCCGGGACGATTCTTTGACCCACTTGAAAATCAAGCCTTTCAATGGTTCCTGCCGACATCTCTATAACCAGCGCCGCGTCGAAGCAAAAACAGACTGAACGTGGCTTAACGGTTTTTACTTTCAAAATTTCGCCACGAACCCCAACAAATACAACATCCAACGCGTCTTTAAGCCCAAATGTATGAATGGAACTGCAAGGGTTGATGACCAGAGCATCCGTCGGACCCAGTTCGGGAATCGCTTTTACACCACGGAACCGCTGCCAAAATGTAGTTGCTTCATATGCAAACAACAGAGGTGCGCCGTTTCTGGTTAATATTCGCCGGTTCTCTCGAACCAGTTCTTCGTTTTCGAAAGATGTGGTTCTGGAATTCATGTCACCCTCCAGCCGAAGATGTTTCAGATATTGCCTCGACACTGATAGTGGCAATGGCCGTAACACCATCGACAAATGCGAACATCTCGCCACGAAAAGCGCATGAAAGATTTACACGTAGCAATAAAGTGCTGTCGCCACTGAAGTCTTGTGTACGCACCTTCGCAATCGGGTCATCTATCCCACTTATAAACTCAGCATCGTCATCAATGACACCGTTACCGTTGAGATCGCGAAACAACCCAAGTACAGGAACGCCAGTAAAGGTATTTTCAGCAAAATCAAGATATACACTGACTTCCGCGTCACCAATAGGGCTTTGTTGGGCATCTACCAGCGTTATGACAACCGGTATATCGACAAAATTGTTGTCGAAAAAGATGCAGGCACCGTTTTCATCAAGAAGCTCAACTACGCGTATGTTTCTATCTTCCGGCGATATTCGCAAGGTTGATCCGATCGGTAACTGATCAGTGGAACAGCCAGCTAGTAGTACACCTGCCAAAACGGCTGTGGCTACAACTCGAATTTTCTCTACTATATTTTGCATCTTCATGATCCTGGCCATTGATAGGCCCAAACAATAGGTCCCCAGGTGACAACACCCTGCATTAGTGCCTTACTGAGAACCAGAAAGATCAACACCAGGAAGGTCGTGGGGAAAATGAACATCATTAATGGTCCGAGCAATTTCACCGGCGCTTCCATCGCCTGTTTCTCTGCTCGCTGAAATCTTTCACTGCGCAACTGATCCGCTTGGGCTCGCAGTAAAGGACCAAGACTGGAACCTGTTCGCTCTGCCTGTATCAGACCGCTCACTATGTTCTTGATTGGCAAACTTCCGGTACGCTCTGCAAGATCTCGAAGCGAATCTGCTCGTGACTTACCGGCTCGAATATCTCTGAGAACACGGCTTAACTCACTTCGTAACGGTGAATCGTTGGATTTTTGCACCGCTTGGGTCAAGCCGCCGGTCAAGTTACTTCCAGCTTCCACCGACAGAGTGACGATATCCAGATAAAAGGGTAATGAACGTAAAATCTCACCTTGCCTTTTTCCTGTAACTTCTCGAAGCCACAACTCCGGGTAGAAAAAACCTAGAAAACCTGCCACCAGAGCAATCAATATTGCAGATCGCCCCATGGTCGCAGTAAGGAAAAGAGCTACCAACGCAAAACCAATAGCCGATATGAATTTGGCGGCAATAAACTGCTTCGCAGACACACTGTATTCGACACCCGCATGACGAAGCCGCAGGCTGATGAGTTGCTCCCGGGTTAGTGAAATATACTTTCCAAAGTAATGCACGAACGCCTGTATAAGCGGCCACGCCATTCTGAACCCTAATGCTGGTCGATCAAGAAACTGTCGATCTTCCACAGGCACGTAATGAAACAAGCTATACGCCTGCCAGAAAAGCAACGAGATAAATGCGCCAATCATGAGGTAAATAACAAGAAGACTCATACGTCTATCCTCACAATTTTTCGTATCGTGATCCCGCCGATTACTTGAAGCACTACAATGACACCAAGGAACAACCAACCAAGAAGACTTGAAAACAGCGGCTGGGTGGCTTCTGGCTCAACGAAAAACAGAGCCAGCATGATCATGAATGGTAAGGCTGTGACAACATAGCCCTGCAGCACTCCTTGTGCTGTCAGTGCTTTAATTTTTCCTTCCATCTCGAGCTTACGTCGAATGGTTTCCGATAGTCTTTGCAGAATCTCTGACAAATTCCCACCGACCTCTTGGGCGATCAAGGCGGCAGAGACAAACAAGTCCATTTCTTCTGTTTGAACCCGCTCCGCCAGATTGTCCAGAGCCTCTTCCATGCGGGCCCCGACTCTTTGCTCTCTTAGCAGCAAGGAAAATTCTTGTCCAAGCGGACCATCTTGTTCTTCCACAAGCGCTTGTATCGCTATCGAGAAAGTTGAGCCTGCACGCATGGCACCAGCAATCAGCGCAAGGCCATCCGGAAGTGCTTCGTTGATTTTCCGTTTACGCCTCTCTGCAAGCCAGGAAAACAAGAAACGCGGCGCCAGATAGAGTGCAACTACCGAAATTACGATAACAACAACATTGGCATCGAGCAAATACAAAACGCCTGGCACAACAAGGAAAGACGACAAATAGATAAACAACAGCTTTTGCGTATCAGCGAACAGGAAAAGATTTTGCAGGTTGGATTCAGTGGACAAACTGAATGAGCTACTGTACTCCGTCCACGCAGTAGAGCTACTGTTTATCGTCGCGTAAGCAATCAAACTCACACTGAGAAAAACCGCTGCAAGTACGAACAGGAGTATCATGCTCAAATCCTGCCGTGTTGATTTTCAAAAGGCTTCAGATCAACCTCAACACCTATATCGCGCAATTCTTCATAGAATGTCGGGATGGCGCCAGTTGCCATGAATGTGCCTCGGACCCGACCCTCTGCGGTCTGACCTTCCTGCTGATATGTATATATGTCCTGCAATTGCACCGTACCACTTTCGACGCCGACCACTTCAGTTATGCGAGTGATCTTTCTTGAGCCGCAAGGAAAACGCGTCTGCTGAATGATCATGTGAACAGCGGACGCTACTTGTTCACGAATCGCCGACACCGGCAAATCGAGTCCTGCCATTAGCACCAGGACCTCAAGACGAGAAATAACATCACGTGGATTATTCGCGTGAATCGTTGTCAGGGAACCATCGTGACCGGTATTCATCGCTTGCAACATGTCAATCGCTTCTCCGCCACGGCACTCACCGACAACTATTCTGTCCGGGCGCATTCTTAAGGCATTTTTAACGAGTTCGCGGATTGATACTTCACCACTACCTTCAAGGTTAGGTGGCCGAGATTCAAGTGACACCAGATTAGGCTGAATCAGTTTAAGTTCGGCAGCATCTTCAATAGTTACGACCCTATCACTTGCGGGTATGAAGTTTGACAGTACGTTGAGTAACGTTGTCTTTCCCGAACCGGTACCGCCTGATACGATAATATTCTTGCGCATCTCAACACAGACGCGAAGAAAGTCAACCATTCTTTGATCGACCGAATCAATTTTTACCAGATCGGAAAATTCCAGTCGATGTTTTGGGAATTTTCTGATCGTTATGCTGGGACCTTTGAGCGCCAGTGGAGGTACCACCGCATTGACTCGAGAGCCATCCTTGAGCCTTGCGTCCACGATTGGGCTGCTTTCATCAATTCGACGTCCGATAGGCGTTATGATTCTTTCTATAACTGCGTAAACGGTCGCATCACTACTGAAGCTGTAACGTGATCTCTCAAGCTTTCCCTTTTTCTCTACAAAGATTTCACGATGATTATTCACCATGATTTCAGTGATATCTTCATCGTTCAAAAACTGTTCTAGCGGTCCTAAACCCACAGCTTCATTAAGAACGTCCGACTCCAGAACTTGTTGATCCACCGTCGCCGGTATTTGATCTGCAAGGCCTTCTATAACACTTTTGATCAATACAAGCGACTCTTCCTTGAGCTGCGCATCGGACATTCGATTGACGTCCTTACGTCGTAAGTCCATCTGATTGAGCAGCTGCTCGTGGACAATACGTCCCCAATAACTGAGCGCCTCATCAGCTTTTGTTACCTCGGGGTCAGACTCGGCCTCCTGCTCGCTTTTTACTTCTATGGGTTTAACGACTGTCGGAATTTTGTTACCTGACTCTGCCATTGAAGAATCATTAGCCGATAACTGAATTTTTGACGTATCGATGGTCAGACTGATGTCTCCCACTGCGATCTCATCCAGATCTGATATCGGACCATGCTCGACAACGCGCTCACGATTAACCCAGCTGCCGCTCATACTGCCGAGATCGCGTAAGTAGACACCGTCTGATTTCAGAAATAGCTCAGCATGTCTTTTTCCCACCAGCCGCGTGTCGACTACAAGATCGTTACTTCTGGCACTGCCTATCGAGCAAACAGAACCTTTGACCTTGAACAATTTTCGACGTCCACCGCCGTGTTGGTAGTAGAAATCAAACATTGTCTACTCCATCAACGGTAATGATTGACGTGCACTAACAGCTCTTTCCTCGGAATCAAACAGAATGCTTTGTTCATGTTCAGACAACATATTCGTCGCCGGATCAATGACTTCTGGTGTTAAAAATATAACCAATTCACTTTCAGATTTTCGCGCGTTATGTGCCTTGAAAAAATTTCCAATAATCGGAAGCTTACCGATGCCTGGGATATAATCCACATCCTTGCTACTCTCTGAGGTCAGCAACCCTGATATGACAATTGTCTGTCCGGAACGCACGTTAACTTGTGTCTGCGCCCTTCTCGTCAATAAGCCAGGTGTACCTTGAACACTAACGGCAGGGTCCAATTGACTGATTTCAGTTTCAACGATGGTTCGAACGTTACCAGCATCGTCGATTGTTGGAGCAACGTTAAGTTTGATCCCATACTCTTTAAACAATACTGTCGTCTGACCATTTGATCCGACTGCCGGATAAGGCACCTCACCACCTGCCAGAAAACTCGCACTACTACCGCTCAAGCTACTCAATACCGGTTCTGCCAAGGTCACAGCATCTCCGGAAGATGCCAAGAGATTGATACGGGAGGTGATATTGGTCGCGATTCCAAAATACGTAGAAAACGGAGATACAGTATTAGGAAGGCCATTGAAACCTTCAGCAGCTGGACGGAAAAGATTGTTACCTACTGCATCGCCCGCGGCAGCAAAAGTAGGCCCTGAAATACTATCGGCCCAGTCAATACCTAACCTGCCCAGTGCGCTTTTACGAAATTCGATCATACGCACCTTGATCTGCACCATTTTTTCCATGCGAATGCGGGTGACTGGATCTGTTTCGGACACACGTATATTGAAATCCGATTGCGATTCATCCTTATGCCACAACCTGAGCGAAGTACTACCCGCTGTTTGCGCGATCACAAGCAATTCACCAGTTTTCAATACCTCAGCTCTGACAATGCTGCCATTACCTATAGCAACACGAGTTACGTTAACCTTTCCGAGTACCTTTACCTCGCCGGCAAACATATCAACGTTAATCGTGCCAGATACACGTACCGGCGATGTCGTTGGCGATTGTGGGGTGGCAGGTTGGACTAACTTGGGTTTTTCGCGATTTTCGACAGCTCCAGACCCTGATTGCCCAAACTCCTGGATTTCCCAATTAACGGATTGGGAATCGTCCTGAGGTGGCAAAAGTAAATGTTCTGGGATGAACAGCAAATCATTCGGGTCTAACCGTTGCTCTTGATGCTTGCCGTTGTATCGAGCTATAGCGTCAGCATGGTCTCTTGAGCCAGTCGTCAGGAGTGAAATTTTGGCAAACGTGTCGCCGGGTTCTGGAATCCACATTCTGTCACCGGCGGAACCATCAGCGTTGGCAGCGCCTTTCGTCTCACCGCTTGCTGAAACCTCTGTCCATTGTCCATTTCTTGAACTATTGGATGGTCGGGACTGTGCTATCGCAAGATCTGCCACCAAAAGTGCACAAATCAGCAAACCGAGTGAATATTTCATCGTCCACCTCCAACAATATACTCAATGCCGGGAGGCGGTTTGATTTTTTTCTTCTTCGTTATTTTTTTAACTGGCTCTGGCTCAGGAATATTAAGCAACTTAGCCAAGTTCATCGGCACATCACTCAGCGGAGATTCGTCATCCGGGTTTCTCAACATAGCGGTCAACTTTCCGACTTGCTGTGCAAGAGTGATTTTCTGCGCCTGATCAGGTGTAACGTGCACGGTCATTGTCGAGAAGTTTCTCGTTCTACCATTACTGGCCTTATCAACAAGTGTCTGCACACCCGTAGCAATGACGTTTAATTTCTGGATCAGCGGGAATATGATTTGCTTTTCACCGGAACCATAGGTCAATAATAAATCGACCTTGTCTTGTGGTTGTAAAAAACCAGATATCGAATTGATCTCATCGACTCGAACCGTCATTGCGCGAAGGCCTTCTTCAACCTTGCCGCTAAAGGTTGGTGTCAATCCACCTTCAAGATGTGCCCACAGAAGCGGGCGGCCTTCGTCAATATCAAAATCTATACGTTGACCAATAGCTATTTCGTAGTTCTGGCCGTTCACTGAATTAGAATCAGCATACTTGACTGGAATCTCGCGGACTGATAAATCACCGGATGTCAGCAAGTGACCTCGCAAAAGTGGCTTATTCGGCACTACGATAGAGACCATCGGCTCTGTCTTTTCAAACTGCCCCTTGTAATAGGCGATCTGTGTTTCGATATATTGCTTCGAATAAAAGACACCTGCGCCTCCGAGCAGTAGAGACAATCCGAACATGATTATCTGTTTACTTGGGCGCTTCCTTTGGCTCGTGTCACTACGCATTTTGTTTTTTTCCTGGAACTATTGTTCACGGCAGTGAAATAAGATAAGTGGTGTTATCCTGAAATTCTTTGAGTGCGTCTAGAAAAACGGTGATCAATGATGCGTCAAAACCCGGAATTGGCAGGAAAAGTGACGCAATTACCGCACTAGTACCGATGGCATACTCCACCGTCGACGACCCGGATTGGTAGCGACGAGCTGGACTATTCATCACGAGTGACCTGATTCACAACTGCCAGCGTTGATCCGTGAGCATCTCGACCTAAAAACACTTCGGTTTTTTTCAATTTCTTGTTAAACATCAATACGTGCCCATCCAAAACTGCACGATCACTGACCACATTCCACCCATTACGTTTGAAACGTGTTTTATAAAATCTACTCGCAGCATCAATTGACAAACCCAATTTTATTACTTCGACGGTAGAACTACTGCCAAAATCATTTGTACGAGTGTTTGACAGCAGCTGAGCATTTCCAGGGTGAGATGAAGCGTTAAAGCTAAGGTCAGATGATTGGTCGAGGCTCATTATCGATACAAATGCAGAACCTGGATCATCGGCATTCTCATCAAACTGAATGACCGTATTTTGTCCATTTTCATAGCGGCTTATTGCTATCCAGTTATTGTACTTTTGCTCGACATATCCGGGAATATCTGAACTATCTTCCGCCTTCCATGATGTTCTATAAAAATTGAGGTTAGATTCCAGCGTTTCGCTTGATACCAGCCGTCCAACTGACATGCTCATTCCATTGTGCTGTAGGTTCTCATTAATGATCTCCAACGTGGCTCTTGGAGGTACGGGAACAGAATCAACCAAACTGTTCGACGAGGCCAATGCAGATTGCGAATACAAAGCAGCAGAAGCCAGAAACACTCCAATAATAGATTTCAGCATGGCAAACGAGGATCGGGATACTTTGTTCACGGTGTTGGCTCCTATCAAGGCTGAGGTTCGTAGGGCGGAAGTACATTCATGTCAACATGACCGAAAGCATCCTTAAGTCCACTTAGCTCTTCAAGAACGGGTAGATGCCCCAATAGCGACACAGCATCACCAACAGGTTCCAAAACAGATGCTGGCATCAAACTCCTGACACGCCTTCGCGCCTGATTATCGCCACTTGCACTCCATCCATCACTCATGATGACGGAAGAGGCTTTAATACAAGAGTAACTATCCTCACCGCCACAGTTACCTTCAGACCTTTCCAACCAGGTACTCTCTTGAATATCCAGGTTGATATCTGCCCGAACAAAACCATTACTTTCAAGGTCCCATTCGTTTCCAGAGATACCGTCGAGTATCTCTCCTGCGTTGCTGGCTTGATTACCTATTTCAAATCCAATGCCTTGGGACGTGATACTTTCCTGATAAGGCATTCCTGATATCGAATCCTCATCAATAACAACCTTGGTGTCATCCCACCATGGCGCGATTTCATTGTTTTCGTTATCACCCCACAGCAAGTTACTCCCTGCTTCCGATGAATGTGACACTAATACCTTGTCGCTATCACCAAAAAAACGCTCTTTCACCGCTGTGGGCATATTTCCGTTTGCACCACTGGGATAAACGGTTGCTTCCCATGCCGAATAGCGACTCGCCTGTATCGTTGTTTGCTTCAGATCGATCAGTTTTCCGACCATTGGAAT
>CAYULV010000121.1:0-7890 GCA_964445655.1 uncultured Granulosicoccaceae bacterium
ATACATTAACGTTTTCTTTAGGGGAAAGTGAGACTGCAATTGTTGAAGAAACGAGATTTACTTTGACGAATAACAACAGTCGAATCGTGGGCAATGGAGTCTTGGGTGCTACGACACTTACCGCAGCTGATGGAAGCTCTACGGCTATCTCGCCATCTATCGTTAGCTTTGACTTAGCCAATAATCAGATTCAAACATCCGACTACCAAGTATTGGTAAAAACCCCTGAGCTTACGGCGCAAACCCCTTATCAAAACACCCCAATTACGGCCACCGGATTGCAGCTGGGCATTAGTGCCGACGTCGATGGTGAGCAAATTGATTACTCGGCATT
Source organism: uncultured Granulosicoccaceae bacterium (assembly GCA_964445655.1). Taxonomy (GTDB): domain Bacteria; phylum Pseudomonadota; class Gammaproteobacteria; order Granulosicoccales; family Granulosicoccaceae; genus Granulosicoccus. Next base: position 335 of record CAYULV010000121.1, read on the forward strand.
CATCGACATCGACGCGCTTGATATCGGCAGCACGCCCACAACAGACACAGCACCGGTTACGTCCGGAACTCTAGAAATCGCTGGTAATAATTTCAATATTCAGGCGATTAGAGATTTTCACGACTTTTTAGAAACTCAATCTGCTAGTGGGCAGAAAACACTCATCCAAAAGCTTACTGGGGATGACCCAGTAAAATTCAGCGAAGCGTACCTGCAAAAATTTGCGGAGTTAGCCACCAAAAATATTGAACTTGGCTTGAATCTCGATCTGAACAACGCAGCAGGAAATGCACATGCCAAATTCAACCTCGTGTTTATTGGCGACCAATCAGAAACAGGTCGAGACATGCTGGTATCGGTTGGAGACTTGGTGAACGCGATAAAAATCGAGGCCGATCTGGTCGCTGATAAAGCGGCTCTAGCACTAACCCCTGATATCGATGTGATGCAATCACCATCAGCTCAATTCGTATTTGAAGATCAAGGGGATCAGTGGGTGTCAAAGCTAGAAACGAGCGGGCTTTCCGCAGATCTTAATGGCGAGATATATCCGTTTTTTGAATTGTTCGGTGGAGTGTTGGAAATTCCATTTAAAATGTGGTTGGAGATACAGGAGTACTGACCTTTAAGGAAGAATCGTCGCTGTTGTTGGGGCAGTTTTGTGAAATAGTCACCAGTGTGCTGGTAGTTATTGGCATGCTGTACCTGATGGCAGCCGCCGTCTGTGCAGGTGAACCGGTCACTCGAAACAGCTAGCATGGCCATGCTTTATGATCGCGGTGCCAGCCATGTAGCGCTACACAACTTCACAGTAATTGCTTTGTAGGTACAACGATATTCGAGGGGTTTAGGTAATTTTACCTCCATTTTTTCGTGAGAAGTATTGGAAGTAAAAGTAATGAGGATGTATTTGCGTTTTAGCCTGGCAATGGTATTGATTTGCAGTTGTTTGCATTTCGTTTAGCTAGTAGCAATAAGGTATGAGGCAACTCATATTTCGCTGGGTAATTTAACCATTTGCAGTGTATTACGCACGCGATCTAATGGGTTCTGTTAGCCTGTCGATCGTTCAGTAGTCAGCCAAAATAGAATCCTATGAGCAACATACGACCAAAGCTGTTAACAACAAAGCTTCTATCAGTCTTTTCTATGGTGTTCGCGTTTCCAGTAGTGGGGCTTGCGATGCCATCAGTGTCTGGGAATATTTTGACTTGGCCCGCTGACGGTTGGTATCAAGTGCAACGTGCGGATACTTTTGAAACTGTATGTGAAGGCAGTGTGTCCGAAACATCAAGTTCAACAGGTGGCTCCTGCACGATTGATGCGAATGACCATATCGTGATTAATCATTCCACTGGTGAACGTTTTAATAACATCCGCGCGAGTAGCGCGCCGGCTTCAGGCCCTGTTACCTCAGTGAGCACGGTCACTATCAGTGGCTCTACTATCAGTTGGCCAGATGATGGTTGGTACCAGGTTCAAAACAGCGATACGTTTGTGACAGTGTGTGAAGGAGGGCGCTCTTGTGATGTCGCAGCTGGCAACTATGTGATTATCAATCACACAACGGGTCAGCGGTTTGAGGATCGCCGTGTCGGCGGTACCCCGTCTACTGGCACACCGACTCCAGGTCCTGATTCCCCTTCAGTGGCAGAAATTACTATTAGTGGGCAGATGATTTCGTGGCCTGATGATGGTTGGTATCAGGTGCAGGATGCACGGACATACTCAACAGTTTGCGAAGGCGGCAGTGGGTGCGAAGTATCGCCAGGCGATTATGTGGTTATTAATCACACGAGCGGAGTGCGTGAGTCTGTGACTGTGGCAGGCGGGTCTGGAGGGGCTAGTACAACGTCTACCCGAGCTGATTTTGAAATAACAGTGCCCGTATATGTTTCTGATTCCTTGCAGTTACGCATTAGTTTTGGCGATGTGGCATTGACAGCAGGATGGGTTGTTGATGAAACATGGGTGGCATCAGGTGATCTGCCGGCTGATACGGAAAACAATCTGGTGGTCACTTTCTTTGATAGAAATGGTGAGATCGTTCTTGGCACCTATGAGACCCGCTACAGAACCGGTACAAGCGCGTCAGAGTCCATTCGGGTTAGCTCCAATCAATTTAATACAGCCCGTTGGGACGATGATAGTGATGGTGTAAGTAACCTCGCCGAGTTGCTAACTGGGTCTGATCCTCTTGTTGCCGGTGCGCTCGGCGAAAGTACGATTCGTGTCAACTTTGGAATCAACGTGCCCGCTTATATGTCTGATGAGCTCACACTTCAGCTGGTCTGGGGCGACAGAGTGATTGATGCCAGCTGGGTTGGTGATGAATTCTGGACGGCATTTGATGACTTACCCAGCGATGTAGAACAGCCTTTGTCTGTCCTTTTCTTTGACAGAAACGGTGCGATTGAATTAGGAATTTACGAGACCACCTATCGCACCGGAACCAATGAGTCTGAGTATGTTCAGTTTGAATCGTATCAAATGAGCACAAATCGTTTTGATGAGGATCTGGATGGCCGAAGCAACTTTTGGGAGCTGAGTACTGGAGCTGACCCTTTAGTAAGCGATTCTACCGAGTCAGTGACATTCACGTCCGTACAGAACAATTTAAGTGGGCGCTGCGCCGGTTGCCATTCGCAATACAGAGGTGGTATCGCCTATGACAGCCTACTGGAATTGGAAACCCGTAGTGGCATTCCTTATGTAAGTCCGTTTGATCCTGAGATGAGTCGGCTGGTTCAACGATTGGAGAGCCGCTTTAGCCATGGTGGATCAAACATTCGATCAGTCTTTCCGCAATTGCTACGGGCCTGGATGCTTAACGGCGCATTGGATAACTGATAGGTTTTAGTTGTTTTGAAAGTACTCCCGTGTTCTTGCGGGAGTATTACTCTTTGGTGATAGTGTTATAGTTTTTCGCGCCACTGCCTTTATCTTTGGAGTACCCGCCTGGCAGTATATTCGCACGTGGATCCTTACTAATCAGGCAGGGTTTTAAAAAATGCTGCCACCAGTGCTAAAGGGGCAATTATCAAAGCGAAAATACGTGAGGCTGTAAATAACAAACTGTTCTTGCTTTGAGTAGAGCTGTCTTCACGAATGTGGTCTATTGAATGAGCACTTAAGAACGCTTACGCATCCGTAAAGGAAGAATCGTTGCCTGCGCGGTTTTCTTCAGATATTTTGATGTCCGTCAGCGCGGTGGCTAATTTGGACGCAACCGTAAGGGAACTACCTTGATTTCAGGGGCAAAGTACCCGTCTCTCAACTGTTAAAAACTATGGAATTTTATTTGAGTTAGACGAGAAGATGGGATAATCATAGGTAGTTACGTGAGAGATCGTCGTCGGCAAATAATTCTCCAGTGGATGTGTGAATGCTGCTCTGAAGATATTGCCTCCTTATTGCATTGACAGTCATAGTTTGGAATTTATCTTTAGGAGAATTTTATGTATAAATCAACCGTTCGTGTTGCTCTTGCTGCAGCGTTGTTAGCGGTCGCTTTTGTCAGCACACCTGTGGTTGCTCAAAATGCAGGTATTAGCAGTTTACTTGCGAGTGCGTCTGACAGTGCGCTTGATAAATTGGCAAAACCGGGAGCTTTTTTTGCTGATAAGGCGGTACGCATATCACTACCTGGTCCTTTGGAAAAAGCAAGTGGATTATTACGTTTAGCTGGCAAATCTGGCCTTGGCAAAGATCTCACTAAAAGTTTAAATGATGTGGCTGGTCTGGCTGCTAAAGAAGCTAAACCAATATTTCGCGATGCGGCAGAGGGTATAAGCTTGAAAGACGGCGTTGACATTGCTTCAGAAAGCGATGGCGCTACCCAGCACTTTCGCAAGAGTAGCGAAGATACATTACGGGAAAAAATACGCCCGTTAGTTGAAAAAGCGATGAGCGATACGGGTGCCTTTGATCAGTTAGATGAGATAAGTAGTATAAAATCACTTAGTAAGCTGGGCATTAGCAGCGACGGCATGACTGATCACGTCACCGGTAAAACACTTGATGGTATTTTTAAATACATGGAGGCGGAAGAGAGCAAGGTGCGTAAAAATCCGCTTAAAGCGCTAGGTGGTGTTCTGGGAATAAAAAAATAAACAAACTTTCAATAAAAAACTTCTACTGCAGTGTGCTTTAGTCCGGATAGACGGGCTAAAGCTGCAGGCTTCTGGCGATGGAAACGTTGCAATCGGGAGTCTGAAGTATGTAGAAATCCGACAATAATATTGATACACCTTTGATGTTGAGCCTTGGCAGAGCGACAGCGATCTCTAGCTCGTGTGAGAACTGATCCATCTGTGAGCAGTATGTGAGAAATCGTTTAAGGCGGTAATTTTCACAGTATAAAGTCGAGTGGTTTGCTAACATTTTATCCTCTATGTGTGCAAGTAGCGACTGTTTGAAAATCAACAGACCCAACACACGTGCGTAGTCACCAGTCCCCATGTATTCGTTAAATAGGCGAGCAATCCAATGAGAAAATCTATGCGCACCATTCGTTTTCCAGGTTTATTGTTTATGGTTGTAATGCTCGTCTCAGGTTGTTCCAGCTCAAGTGATACGGCGCCAATTAACTCAGAATCCGAATTGGTAACAACCGTAACCGAAACTGTTAACGATGCAGGCACTAATGACGTCAACAACACCGACAGCACCACGATTGATCAAGGCGATGTTGCTTCAATTTCTGTCGAATTTAATATAACAGTCCCTGCCTATCAATCCAATGCTCTATTAATACGCGTTGAGTGGGGTGATAAAAGTTTAAATGCTAATTGGCAAGTTGACGAAGTGTGGGCCGTATCGGATGAGTTTCCGGCCAATGTCGAGAGCCGTTTAATCGTAAGCTTTTACGATCAAAATGGTGCAATAACATTGGGTCGCTATGAGGCAAATTTCAAAACGGGCGTGTTTGGATCGCAAGTAGTAACTGTTACCGCTGATCAGTTTAACACTGCGCAGTGGGATGATGATAACGATGGTATTGCCAATCTAGATGAACTTATTGCTGGAAGTTATTCGTTGGTTGATAACGGGTCAGAGCTCATTCCACCTGAGCCGGTGCAAGTCAATTTAGAATTGGTTCAAGACAAAACGTTTCGTTTTAGCTGGCAAGCGTCATCGGCTGCTAGCTACTATCGCCTACTGGAAGACGTAGATGGTGTTTCTGGCTTCACTCAAGTCGGTGATGATATTGATGGTTCATTGCTGCAATACGATCATCGGGTGGCGTTGTATAGACGAATGAATGCAGATTATATTGTGCAAGCGTGTAATACGCATTCGTGTGTTGATTCGCTTGAAGTTACTGTTCCAGATTCATTGTCGCAGGCGGTCGGTTACTTTAAAGCGACAACCGACAATCCGAATAACTTTGGTCGGCATGTTGCGATAAGTGCTGATGGCAATACGTTTGCGGTGGCAGGTACTCATGAAATCTACGTGTTTGGTCGCGAGAATGGGACGTGGCAACAACAAGCTAACCTCACTGAATCTGAAAGCGTATTCGAATCGGGTATTTCTCGTGTGCTGAGTTTGAGTGGTAATGGGGACGTGTTGGTGGTTGGTGCTTCGGAAGAAGCGTTAGTTCGCCCGGAAGGGGAAGCGTTTCAGTCAGGTGATCAAAGAGCCGGTGCGGTTTATCTGTATTACCGAGAAAATGAGCAATGGATTTACCAAGCACGGTTGGTATCTAACGACATCTCTGGTGGTCATCAATTTGGTACGTCGGTGAGTTTAAGCACGGATGGAAGAATGTTAGCTGTTGGCGCGCCCGATGCGTCTGTTGTGGTTGACGGTACGATAGAACAAGGGGGCGTGACTTACTTGTTTGAACAGAATGATGGTAATTGGCGGCAGCAACAATACGTCCGGGCAGACGGGGGCAGTTTCGGTAGCTCTGTGAAATTCAGCCACGACGGTACTACATTGGCTGTGGGTGCTATGCATCACGAAAGAAGCGGTTCGGCCTATGTCTTTGCGAAAACCGATATGGGCTGGCAGCAGCAAGCCTTCCTTAAAGCCGATGATGCTGATGCCGGTGATTGGTTCGGGGCGTCGATTACCGTCGATGCAACAGGCAGTCTCTTGGCTGTGGGTGCGCCGTTTTTTAATTTTGGTGATCCTTCGCTCAATGGTCCCATTGGCGCTACTTATGTATTCAGAAAAATCGACGATATGTGGCAGCAGGAAGCTCGTCTGAATGCTGTATGGCTAGGCGATGCGTTTGGTAGTGAAGTGGCACTAAGTGGCGATGGAAATACACTCATGATCAGTTCACAGGGTGCAAGCAATAACGGTATCGGGTTCGTGGCTGTGTACGTCTGGCTTGGCGATAACTGGATTGAGCAAACGAGGGTGATAGCGAGTAATGCTGAAAGGTCAGACCAGTTTGCTGACTCGTTAGGTTTGAGTAATGACGGAAATACACTCGTTGTGGGTGCTCCAAGTGAGAAAAGTTCTGCTCAAGGAATAAGCGGTGATCAGGCGGATAATTCTCGTGGAAATATTGGTGCTGCTTATCTTTTTTAATTGCCTACCTATGACGTGAGAACCGTAGCGTGGGTTTAGAAGAAGTCTCATTAATGGAATTGGATTGAGGCAGTGAATCGGTAGGCCGATTCAGGTTTACAGTTGCGCAAAGTGTTAGTCAGCGTATAAAGTGTATGGCTATAGGAAAGTCGCACTTAACTATGATGACTTCGAACCTTAGAACAGTGATTAAAGCCAATGTTCGCTCTGCGCTATGTCTCGTGGTGTGCCTGTTGCTGATATTCACTGTAAGCATTGCGTCTGCACAGTCTCTGCGCGATAGAATCACGGCGCATCCCACCGCAGAATTTCATTTTGCCCGTCTGGTATATGAAAACGCACCAGGAAGCCGCCGTGCCCTGAGAGGTTGGGGTGACGCTTGGAGCACAGATTACGCAGAGGCTGAATATCACCTAACCAAAGGTATACAGAGATTGACGCTCGTTAATAGTGAAGACGTGGCGTATGACGGTACAGGTGGGCGCCTAGTAAAACTGGATAACGACGCTGTTTTTAATTACCCCTGGTTGTACGCCGTTGAAGTGGGTCAATGGTTACTGAGCGATTCTGAAGCGGGATTACTTCGTGAGTATCTTGATCGCGGTGGTTTTTTGATGGTGGATGATTTTTGGGGTAACGATGAATGGCGTATATTTACGGATTCGATGCAACGGGTTTTTCCTGATCGAGCGATTGAGGATATACCCGATAACCACCCTATCATGCGTACTCATTTCGACATCAAAGAGCGAACGCAAATTCCGGGCGCACGTGGGATTAGACGTGGATTGTTCCCAAAGTGGCGAGCGATTTTTGACGACGATGGGAGAGTGATGGTGGCCATAAATTTCAATATGGACATGGGCGATGCCTGGGAACATGCTGATGATCCATTCTATCCAGCAGAGATGACCGGTTTGGCCTATCGCTTTGCCATGAATTACATTGTTTATTCAATGACCCACTAGGCCAGTAGTTGGCTCTGTCGCTGTACAATTACGATTGTATTT
>CAYULV010000121.1:7990-11957 GCA_964445655.1 uncultured Granulosicoccaceae bacterium
TCTGAAACTTGAAAATCAGAACCCCGGCGGGTCGATCAAGGATCGCATTGGCAAATCCATGATAGAAGCCGCTGTTGCCGACGGAAAGGTAGCACCTGGCGGCACGCTGATTGAGGCGACCGCAGGAAATACCGGCTTGGGCCTGGCGCTGGTTGCAGCACAGATGGGTTTCAAGCTGATACTTGTCGTACCCGATAAAATGGCGCAGGAAAAAATATTTCACCTCAAGGCATTGGGTACAGATGTCAGGCTGACTCGTTCTGATGTCGGCAAGGGTCATCCTGAGTATTATCAGGATCTTGCGCTTGCCATACATAAGGAAACTCCAGGTTCCTTCTATATCAATCAGTTTGAAAACCCTGCCAATCCAAAAGCCCATTTTGAAACTACTGGGCCTGAAATATGGGAACAGATGGGCGGTAAACTGGATGCAATGGTTTGTGGGGTGGGATCCGGCGGCACCATAACCGGACTGGGTCGTTACTTTCGCACAATGGACCCATCGATTGAGATGGTACTGGCTGATCCAGAAGGTTCGATTCTCGCAGAGTATGTGAATACCGGAAAAATCAGTGATGATGTGGGCTCATGGTTGGTTGAGGGAATCGGCGAAGACTTCATACCGCCGGTATCTGATCTGTCTGTGACGCGGCATGCTTACACGGTCGGCGATGCTGATGCGTTTCAGGCTGCGCGTGAATTGTTGCAAAAGGAAGGAATCATTGGTGGTTCTTCCAGCGGGACGCTGTTGGCAGCAGCGTTGCGGTACTGTCGTGAACAAACCGAACCCAAACGTGTAGTCACCTTTGTATGCGACAGCGGTAACAAGTACCTGTCGAAAATGTACAACGATGTCTGGATGGAGGATCAGGGGTTTATCAGTCGTGAAGCAAAAGGTGATCTGCGTGATCTGATTCCCTACAGACATTTACAGCAGGACACGGTAACGGCTAATCCTGATGACAGCCTGCTGATAGCGCTGAACCGCATGAAACTTTATGATATCTCACAGCTGCCAGTACTCGACGCGAACGGAAAAGTTGTGGGTATCGTTGATGAATCCGATATATTGCTCGCGGTGTTTAAAAGCCAGGATCGTTTTCAGGAGAAAGTCAGCTCTGTCATGTCTACACAACTGGAAACTGTCGAAGCGGATCAACCCATGGAGTCATTGCTGCCACTCTTTCAGAAAAATCTGGTGCCGATGATTGTCAAGGACAAGGTATTTCGTGGTTTGATCACACGCATAGATTTATTGAATTTTCTGCGCCGAACTGTGCGTTAGATTAAATACCTATAAGCAAGAGATATGTGTAGTCAAGAGATACACGCGAAGCACAAGCGATGACTCAAGAATTTATAGCAGTCGTTTATTAACCGATAAATAAAACACTATTAGTTATGGCAAGCAATTTTAAAAACCGGCACGGCTTTACCACGCGTACCATTCATGCAGGTCAGCAACCCGACCCATCGACTGGCGCTATCATGCCGCCAATTTATGCGACCTCCACCTATGTACAGGACAGCCCCGGTGTCCATAAAGGTTATGAATACAGTCGCTCGCAGAATCCGACTCGTATGGCTTATGAGCGCTGTATTGCCGATCTGGAGAGTGGGGATCAGGGTTATGCATTTGCGTCTGGACTTGCCTCCATCGCCACACTGCTGGACACATTGAGTCCTGGTGACCATGTCATCACTATGGATGATTTGTACGGTGGTTCCTACCGGCTTTTTGAAAACGTCAGGCGTGGTTCACAGGGGCTGGACTTCAGCATGGTTGACCTGTCCGACTTGACAGCACTTGAAAGTGCGATCAAAGACAATACCCGCTTGATCTGGGTAGAGACACCCACCAATCCGCTATTGAAGCTTGCTGATCTTGAAGCGATTGCAGCGATCGCTAAAAAACGCGGCATCCTGTGCTGTTGTGACAACACGTTTGCAAGCCCCTGGGTACAACGTCCACTGGAACTTGGATTTGATCTGGTCATGCATTCAGCGACCAAATATCTCAATGGGCACAGCGATATGATTGGTGGGGTTCTGGTTGTGCGCGACAACCCTGAGCTTGCTGAGAAGCTGGAATATTTACATAACGCGGTCGGTGCGATACAAGGCCCGTTTGACAGCTTTCTGGCACTGCGTGGTTTGAAAACTCTGTCCCTGCGTATGCAGCGCCATTGTGAAAGCGCCATACAGATAGCTGAATTTCTTGAATCGCATGCAGCTGTCGAACGGGTTTACTATCCGGGTTTGAAATCACACCCGCAGCACGAGCTGGCCCGGCGCCAAATGAATGGTTTCGGCGGCATGGTGACTGTCGTTCTAAAAGGTGGGCTGCCTGCGGCTACCAGTTTTCTTGAGAAGGTTGAGCTATTTTCGCTGGCTGAGAGTCTTGGCGGGGTGGAGAGTCTGATCGAACACCCGGCTATAATGACTCATGCATCGATACCCGCCGAACAGCGCAAAGCGCTCGGTATAGATGACGGGCTTATAAGGCTGTCAGTTGGTATCGAAGATCTGGATGACCTGGTTGCCGATATAACGCAGGCATTTTGAGGCGGGGAGCGAGTTTGCTCAGTCCAGATATGTTTCGGCAAGGTGTGCCCTGCGTTGCAAGGCACACCTTGAATGCGGAAAGTATTCTCGACAAGTTATTATACATAGGGGGTGCTCGGGGCAGTGGCGCACATACAGTGGCGTAACGGCACCCGAAACGGCTCCGATCCGCCGTCCCCGAACCAGCCACCCTGCCTGCAGGTGACGGCAATGTTTTGGCATCCTTGCTGTTTTCAAAAGTGGCATTTGGAAAAGCCTACACAGGTGCAGAAAAGGTTGTGATCCCAACTAGTGCGGTGAGCTGGCTCTCTCACAAATTTAGATATTGGTATAGTAATGCACAGTTGTGCATGTTATGTTTTCTGGAAACTATTCTGATGTCAATTGGCCGCAAGATAAGTAGTTGATACCGTCACCATCTTAGTTTCGCGCGCTCTTTTGGGAGCCTTTTCGACGTATATCGAGCTGAATGTCGGTTTCCGGACTTATAATTTGCCAAAGGCAACGTTGGTGCAGGTGAAGCTCAAGGAACGAAAGTCCTCGGGAGTCGTGCCTGATAATATCTTGGTATTGCGTAAAACCGGTACTGGATGAGCTTGGAGAAAAAATTGAAAAGATTCAACAAGAAGTGGCCAGCCTGTGCCAGCCAGCAATCGAATTTGTTATACGGGTTGGGACTTACCACTCTGCTTTTAACTCCCGCACAGCAAGCCGTTGCAGGGGGGTTCCAATTATCGGATCACAGCATAACGTCGCTAGGTCGAAATCATGCAGGTTATGGCATCGTGGGCGATGATGCCTCGGCCATACAATTCAACCCGGCGGGTCTGACACTGCTGAAAGACAAACAAATACAGTTTGGATTCACACTCAATAATGTCAGTGCTGAAGTAGAAAACCAAGGCAGTAACGCTTTCGGTGGCGCTATCGCCGGACCCGATGAAGATGGTGCACCTGATTTGGCTGGCGCGCCGAATCTTTACTATGTACACCCGATCACTGACAGACTTGTTGCTGGTATCGGCGTCGTATCTCCCTTTGGTACCGATACGGACTACTCTGATGCTTTCTTTGGTCGCTTCAGCGGTACAGTAACCAATTTGGTTACTATCGATATTAATCCCTCTATCGCCTATAAAATCAACGATGTCGTCAGTATCGGCGGTGGCTTCAGTATCCAGACCGCCGATGTCACCCTGGATTCGAGAATCCCGTTAGGGCCTGCTTCGGGCGATGGTGGTTTTGAGGCTGACGGCGACAATGTTGGATTCGGCTTTAATGTCGGTATTACTCTCGACTTACCGGATAGTTCACGCTTGGGCCTGAGTGTAAGATCAGGGATCGAACATGACATTGATTCTGATACGTTCTTCGACATACCTGCCAGCAATCCGATATCCGC